>MGDP01000105.1:0-37834 GCA_001790955.1 Candidatus Tectomicrobia bacterium RIFCSPLOWO2_12_FULL_69_37 | reverse complement strand
GGGAGGTGGGTGCAGTCGCAGTAGATGGGGCCCCGGCCCGCCATGATCTCGGACACGATCCCGTGGACGAGGTCGCCGCGCCGGGCGCGCTCCCCGTCGGGGTGGTACTTGGCCATGAAGCGCTCGCCCAGGCGGTTGATGAGGTGGCCGCCCCCTCCCACGAAGGCGTTCGTCCCCTGGGTGGAGTAGCCCTTGGGGCAGAGGGTGCAGTCGTAGAACTCCATGTTCGCGAGGCGGGCGCCCCGGCGGAGGGACATGGCCTGGCCGTCCCCGGTGTTGTAGGGGGTGTGCCAGCTGTCGAAGGGGAGGCCCGAGGCGTTGCGGGACATGCGGTTGGTCTCGCCGGTGGCCATCACCACCGCGCGCGCCAGGATGAAGTAGAAGGTGCCGTGGCGGATGTGGAAGGCGACCGCGCCGCGCACCTTGCCGTCCTCGGCCAGGATCTCGGGCACCATCACCCGCTCGAGCACCAGCGCCCCCGTGTTGCGGGCGGCCCGGCCGATGAGGTGCTTGAAGTCCCGCCCGTCGAAATTGATGGTGTACTCGCCCGGCATCCCGAAGGAGCGGTGGCGGTAGTACTTGCGCCCCGTCTCCGGGTCGGTGAAGTCCACTCCCAGCTTCTCGAGGTAGTGAACCATGGGTTTCAAGCCGTGGAGCAGCCGGGCCGCCGAGGGCATGTCGGCGATCCCGTCGGTGAGCCGGGGGACGTGCCGGAGGAGGTAGTCCGGTGTGTCCCACTCCGGGCCTTCCTCCAGGATGGAGAAGAAGTGATCCACCCCGGCGGCCACGCTCCCCGAGCGCTCGATGATGCCGCCCTTCTCGCACACGGCGACCCGGGCCCCGGCCTCGGCGGCCCCGAGGACGGCGAGGCACCCTGCCACTCCGCCACCCACGACGAGGACGTCGGTCTCGATGATCTGGGTTTTCTCCGAGGGAGGGCGCAGGCGCGCCGCGAGGCTCTTCAACGTGATCTCCTCATGGCAATCCGTCTCCCGGGAAGTGCAGGTCCAATCTATCACATCCCCCCTTCGGCGGGGAAAAATCGGTCGTGCCACGCCGAGAAGGTCATCCACCCCCACAGGACCAGCCCCCAGTCGGCGCGGCCCGCGATATGCTCACCCAGGAGCCGCATGGGCCCCTCGCGCTCGAGCAGGCACCAGCGCTCCACCTTGCCGGGCGCCAGGAGCTCCCGGGCCGTGCCGGCCAGATCGCCTCGCAGCCACTCCGAGACGGGTACGGTGAAGCCCTTCCGGGGGCGCCCCATGACCTCCGGAGGCACCAGGCCCCCCAGGGCCTCCCGGAGGAGGCGCTTGCCAGTGCGCCCAGACGCCTTCCAGGAGAGGGGCATCGAGGCCGAGAGTTCGAGCATGGGGGCCGAGGCCAGGGGGAGGGCCAGCTCCAGCCCGTCCGCCGCCGCAAGGGCCCCGGCCATGGGAGCAAGGGCGGCCCGCAGCCATTGGTCCAGGTCCACCTGGAGAAGGGCGAGGGGGTAGCGGGTAGGGAGGCTTGGGCCGTCCTCCGGGCGGACAACCTGGGCGAAGCGCGCCAGCCCGCCCCGCAGGCGGGCGCAGTCTTCCTCCCCCATGAGCGAATACATCGCCCGGTGCATCTCGGCGGGTCCGCCCCCGGCCGTCAGCGCCTCGCGGAGGGAGGGGTGACCGGCCCGCCGGGCGATCGCCTGCCGCAGGAAGAGGGGCAGGGGGCTCAGCCAGGGCCACCAAGGGGCCAGGAGGTGCTTCTGGTGGCCCCCGAACACCTCGTCCGCCCCCAGGCCCGAGATCACCCGCCGCAGCCCCCGCTCCCGGGCCAGGGAGAAGGCCCGGCAATTGGCTACCGCCGAGGCGTTCCCGCCGGGAGCCTCCATGCCGCGCACGATCCAGCCCAGGCTCTCGCGGGCGTCCTGGGGCGCGAGGGTGAGGTCCAGGAACTCCACTCCGTGGCGCCCGGCCATGGCGCGGGCGAACTCCCGGTCCGGGCTCCCCTCGGCTCCGGCGTGGATGGCGAGGATGGGCCCCTGCCGCACCTCCCGGAGGATGGCGAGGAGGGCGGTGCTGTCCATCCCGCCGCTCAGGAGGAGGCCGACCGGTTCCCCTTCGGGCAGGTCGGCCGCCGCGCCCACGGCCTCCTCGGCGAGGCGCCGCAGCCGCCGCCGGGCCTCCTTGCGTCCCGGCGCCGCTTCCCCGCCCAGAGGGATGAATGGTTCCCGGGCGGTTCCCTCGGAGGAGACGATCAGGCGCTCCCCTGGATGGAGCCTCCGCACCCCGCCCAGGAGGGTGCGCCCAGCCGGGACTGAGAGGTAGCGCATGAAATGCTCGCAGGAGGCGAGGTGAAGCTTCTCTCCACCTTCGCGGGCGAGATCGGCCAAGCGGTCGCTGAAGATGAACTGGCCCTCCGCCTCCCGGTAGTAAAGGGTCTGGAGCCCCCAGGGATCGGCTCCCAGGGTGAGGCGGCCCCCCTCCCAGACGGCGAAGGCGAAGCCCAGCCCTGCTTGGAGGAAGGGCCGCAGGATGGTCTCCGCGCCCTCGGGCCAGGCGGCCAGGGCGAGGGCGGAGGCGTGGAGAGCCTGCCGGGCGGGGCCGAGGACGACGGCCTGGGCCTCTCCATCTTTCTGGGCCTCGGCGCAGCCCTCTCCCCAAGCGAGAGAGGCGCTCCCTCCCTCCCGCCGCTCGGCCGAGCTCGCCGCAAGCCGGAGGGCGCCCGAGAGGCTAGCCACGGGGGCCTTCCAAGAGCCGGAGGTAGGCTTCCTCGGTCTTCCGGGCGTGGGCCTGGATGGTGAAGCGCTCAGTCACCCGCCGCCGCCCGGCCTCCCCCATCACCCGCCGCAGGGCGGGGTCTCCGGCGAGACGCCCGATGGCGGCGGCCAAGGCCTCCGGGTCGCGGGGAGGGACGAGGAAGCTCGTCTCTCCCTGGGCGGCGATCTCGGGGGTGCCGCCGGTCGAGGTGCCCACCACCGGCTTGGCCATGGCCATGGCCTCGAAGATGACCCGCCCGCAGGGCTCGGCGTCCGAGGGGATGACGCAGACGTCGAGGGCGGCGGTGTGGGCCCGCACGTCGCGCTGGTAGCCCGAGAAGAAGATGCGGCCTCCCAGGTTCCGGGCGGCCACGAGGGCGCGGAGCTCCGCCTCGCACTGCTTCTCCCCTTCGAAGAGGCCCGCCCCCACGATGAGGAAGCGCAGGTCCGGGAAGCGGGGGATGAGCTTCATTGCTGCCTCGATGAAGGTGCGCTGGCCCTTGATGGGGGAGATCCGGCCCACCACGCCCGCCAGAATCTCTGCTGGCCCCGCCCCGAAGCGGGCGCGCACCTCTTCGCCGGATACGGCGGGGTGAAAGCGCTCCACGTCTACCCCGTTGATGATGGTCAGCGTCTTCGGGGAAAGCCCGCTGCGGTAGCGGAAGCGCTCCCGGATGGCGTCCGAGTTGGCGATGAGGAGGGAGCAGAGGGGGAGGAGGAGGCGGTCGAGGTCGATCTCCGCGCCCGGGATGATGAGGTTTCGGGCGTGCCAGACGGCGGGGAGGCCCGCCGAGCGGGCGGCGAGCGCGGCCGGGACGTTGGTGACGGGCCCGCTGGCGTGGAGGAGGGAGACGGCCCGCGCGCGCGCCACCCGCCGCAGGCGGAGGACGGTGCGGGCCATGAGGTCGAGTCGCCGGAGGGGGCCGTAATGGGTGGGGATGACCTCCACCCCCAGCTCCCGCGCGGCGTCGGGGAAGGGCCCTTCGGCGGGGGCGGCCAGGAGGGGGCGGAAGCGGCCGCGGTCGAGGTGGCGGAACAACTCGAGGAGGCTCGTCTCCCCGCCGCTGACCTGGGTGTAGTGGTGACAGTAGAGGACCGTGTGCACGAGCTCCTCCGCCTGGCCGGGCGCCGCCGGAACCAACCTAACACTTGGCCCTTCGGGAAAAAAGGTCCAAAAAGCCCCGGAGAGGGCTGGTTTCATGCCATTTTCCAGACGACACGGATAGAATGGGTGAGGGCTGTCTTCCGGCAGGCCGCCGGGAAATGGAGGGACCGCATGGAGAGGGGGGACTCGCGCGCGCTCCTCGCGCGCTACCGCTTCTGCCCGTGGCGGGAGCGGTTCCACGTGGCCCTGCGCTGCCGGATGATGAACCTCTGGCCCCTCGAGATAGAGGTGCCCCGCGAGGGCCGGGTGGCGGACTTGGGCAGCGGCCAGGGCCTCGTGGCGGTCGCCCTCGCGGCGGCAGCCCCGGGCCGGGAGGTGGCGGGGATCGAGCGGGAGGCGCGCAAGGTGGAGGCCGCCCGCCGGGCGGGGGAGGGGCTCGGGAACCTCTCGTTCCGGCAGGGCGACCTCCTGGCGCTCGGCGAGAGGGAGGGGAGCCTCGACGCGGCGCTCCTCGTGGACGTGCTCTACCTGTGGCCGGCCGAGGCGAAGCGCCGCATCCTCGCGAACGCGCGCCGGGCGCTGCGCACCGGGGGTTTGCTTTTGGTGCATGAGGTTGTTACAACGCCCGCCTGGAAGTACGGGGTGGCGCTGCTTCAGGAGTGGGTCGCCTTGAACGTCCTCCGGACCACGACCAGCCGCGAGATCCACTACGCAACGAGGGAAGAGAACGAGAGCCTCCTCCGGGCCTGCGGGTTCGAGGTGGAGACGGTTCCCTTTCACCGCGGCAAGCCCTACGCCCACTGCCTCTTCCGCTGCCGCAAGACGTGAGCCCCGGGGGGGGCCGCCGGGCATGGGAGTGAGATGAGATGCGAAGCCCCAGCGAGGTGCCCCTCCCTTCCTCCCCCCCCCGGTTGAGCGTGGTCGTGCCGGTGTTCCGGGGGGAGGGTTTCATCCGCCGCTCCATCGAAGACCTCCTCTCCTGGCTGACGCGCTCCGGCGCCTCCTTCGAGCTCGTCCTGGTGGACGACTGCAGCCCGGACGGCACGGCCGCCGTCATCCAGCAGATGCAGGACCAGTGCCCGGGCGTCATCCGGCTCCTGCGGAACGAGCGCAACATGGGGAAGGGGGCCTCGGTCCGCAAGGGGATGCTCGCCGCGGAGGGCCTCTTCCGCGTCACCATGGACGGCGACCTGCCCTACAGCCTGGACACCGTGGGGCAGATGCTGCGGATGCTCGAGGCGGGGGCGGACGTGGTCATCGTCTCCCGCGTCCATCCCGAGAGCCGCTACCTCATCAACCCCCGGATGTTCTACAAGCTGTTCACCCGGCACTGGCTGAGCCGCCTTGGGAACCGGATCATCCGCCTCGTCGTGCCGGGGGTCTATGACACCCAGGCGGGGCTCAAGGGCTTCAGCAAGGAGGCGGCGCTCCACATCTTCTCGCGCCAGCGGCTGAACCGATTCTCGTTCGACCCCGAGGTGCTGCGGATCGCACAGGTGGCGGGGTTCCGGATCGTGGAGCTTCCCGTCGTCTTCCACTACGAGTCCGAGCTGACGACCGTGGAGTTCGCGAGCGACTCCTTTCGCATGATCCGCGACCTCATCCGGATCAAGTTCTGGGAGAAGCAGGGGACGTGGAAGCGCGGGTCATCTTAAATGCGGACGACCTCGGCATGTCCCCCGAGACCAACCGGGGCATCGCCGAGTGCGTGGAGGCGGGCGCCGTCACGAGCTTTTCCTTGATGGCGAACCTGCCTGGCTTCGAGGACGCCTGCGGGCGTCTGCGGGAGGGCTTGCCCGGGAGCCTGGGCGTTCATCTCAATTTCACGTTGAGGGAGCCCCTGTTGAAAGGAGGGGAGGCGCGGGCGCTTACCGGGCCGGATGGCCGCTTCCTCTCCCTGGGGAGGGCAGCCCTGCGCCTCGCGGTGGCGGGGCGCTCCCTGGCGCAGGTGCTGGAGCGGGAGGCTCGGGCCCAGATCGAGCGGGTGCTCGGGGCAGGGGTCGGGAGGGTGTGGCACCTGGACACCCACCATCACCTGCACGGCTTCCCCGTACTTCTCGAGGTGCTCCTGCGGCTGGCGGGGGAGTATGGGATTCCCGCCGTGCGCAATCCGCGCGAGGATTTCCCCCGTGCGCTGGGCGAGGGGAGACCCACCTTGAAGGCGCTCGCGCTGCGCTTCCTGGCCCGGGAGGCCCCCCAGCGCATCGCCGCCTCGGGGCTGCGCCGCCCGGATGCTTTCTACGCCACGGCCCTCACGCGGAGCCGCGATTTCGGTCGCACCCTGCGGGCGGTGCTCGAGAGGGTGGGGCCGGGGGTAACCGAGGTGGCCCTCCATCCCGGGTACGCGGTGGGCGCTCTCGATTCCTACCAGGCCCAGCGGGAAGAGGAGATGCGAGTGCTCCTGGGGGAGGAGATGCGCGCGGCGCTCCGGAGCTCCCGGCTGAGATTCGTCACCTTTCAAGAGCTTGCGGAGGGGGTGAAAGGGGCATGAGTGTCCGGGAGCGTTCCGGGGGGATGGATCCGCGCCTGCGCTTCCTCTTTTTTCTCCTGGTGCTGATGCTCCTCGGGCGTCACGCCGTGCTCGTGCTGCGAACGGCCGTCCTCTCCGATCCGGTGGACCTGGGCACCTATTATATCCACGCGCGGATGCTCTGGGAGGGGGCCAATCCCGCCAGCCCGTCCGATCTCCTGGAGTACGGCCGTCGGGTGGGCCTGAAGCCTCTCACGGGGGTGAGCCCCCCGACCTTCTCCTTCTTGTTCCTGCCCCTGGCCCTTCTCCCCTGGGCGGCGGCGAAGGTGCTGTGGACCTTGCTCTCCCAGGCGGCCCTCGGCGGGATGGGCTGGATCGCGTGGCGGGAGATGACGAACCGGGGCCTCCCCCGCTGGGAAAGCGCCCTGGGGGTGACGGGCTTCCTCGTGGTGTTCTACCCCGCCAAGCAGACGCTGACCCTGGGGCAGATGGATCTTCTCCTGGGGCTGGCCGCCGCCTGCATGGGGCTGGCGCTGGCGCGGGGCCGGGGCGCCCTGGCCGGCATCCTCGCCCTCGTGCTGGGGTGGATGAAGATCCAGCTCGGGGCGGTCCTCGTGTTCCTCATCTGGATGGGCCGGGTGCGCCGGGAGCTGTGGGTGGTGGCGGCATTCGGCTTGATCTGGCTGGGGGGCACCATCGCCGCATTCGGCCTGTCATCGGTGGTCAACTACCTTCAGTTCCTCCGGGACCACCTGGGGAAGGGGCTCAACCCCGATTCGGTGAACTACGCCCTCAACGGCCTCCTGGCACGCGCCCTCCAGCCCCGGGCGGGCCCGCTCGTCGCCGAGGGCCTGAACACCGCCCTGACGGCAGGGATCGCCGCGGCCACGCTGTGGGTCCTTTGGACACGGAGGCGGCACCGGGGGGGGGATGCGTGGCTCGAAACGGGGTTCCTGCTGCTCTCGGTGTGGATGATCTCCCCGCTCAGCGAAGAGCATCATCTGGCCTGGCTAATCGCCCCTCTGCTCCTGGCGGTGACGGACCCGCGCCTCCGCGAGAGCCGCCTCCAGGCGGGGCTGCTCCTTGCGGCGCTCCTCCTCATCGGGGTGGAGCACTACCCCCACGCGATATGGAAGGGCCCTGGCTTGCTCCCGGAGCTGCTCCGCTCCTCGAAGTTCTTCGGTCCCCTGGCTCTTTGGGTGCTGGCGGGGAGGGTTTTGCTTCGCCGGCCGGAGGAGCCGTCACAAGGGAGGGATTGGTCCAGCCCGGCTTGAGCGGGCGGAGGCGCTCAGCGCGGCCGCTTGCTGAACGGGCCTGGGGGGGCCGAGCGCACCATATCCACGTTTCGAGGCGCCTTGGGGAAGGAACCCGCGATGGAACCTCCCTGCGCCATGGCGGGGGCGGCCTTCCCCTCATTCCTGTCCGCCCCCTGTTCCTTGCGGAACTTGGGCTTTGCGGCCTCTTGGAGCTTGGCCTCGACCTCCCGCCGCGCCATCTCGATGCGCTCCCGCTCGAGGAACTCCTCGAACTCCGAGGGCTTCTTCTCGAATTCGCGCTCGCCGGAGTCTTCTTCCCCCTCCTCCTTCTTTTCAGGCTCCGGCGGGGCGGGCGCTTCCAGGAGCGGCCTTCCTTCCTCCTGTTCCAGCTTCTCCCACTGCGCCTGGCGCTCCTCGTAGAGGCCGGGGATGCGGGCCACCATGGCGGTGAAGAGCATGAAAGGCTCCATGATCCGCAGGATGATGAAGGTATTGGAGCCGATGCTGTGGGTGAGGAGGGCGAAAAGCGCGCTGAGGTAGCCGATGGCGAGCCCCCGCTGGAAGCGGTCCGTCGAGGTCCGCATCGCCTTGCGCCCCATCTGGAAATAGGTCCAGACCAGCCACAGGAAGGCCACCATCCCCACCAGACCGGTCTCCACCAGGGTGCGGACGGCCTGGGAGTCCACGAAGATGAAACCGGTCACGCCCCAGCCCAGGACGGGTTTCTTCATCCATCCGCTCACCGCTTCGTTGTAACTCTCCAGCCGGGCGCTGGTGGAGGTGTCCAGCCGGACCGCACCCACCTGGATCTGCTTGACCTTTACCTGTTTCTCCTGCTGGAAGGTGAAGAGGATTCGCTCCTTGACCGACTGCGGGAGCATGATAGTCGCCAGGAACGCGAAGGCGACGGTGAAAAGGACGATCTGCTTCTTCCGGTGAGAGAACGCGAAGAAGGCCCCGATCGCGGCGGGTATGCCCAGCCAGGCGGCGCGGCTTCCGGTGAACAGCATCGGCACGAAGAGGAGGAAGACCAGGGCGGACCAGCCCCCGATGGCGCGCGGGCCCCGGGCGAAGAGCATCTGGCCGCCCGCCATGCACATGATCAGGAGGAGGTAGCCGCCCATGGTATTCGGCTCCCCTGCGTCCCCCTCGAAGGGGGCGGAGACGCGCACCCCGAGCGGGATCTGCGAGAGGCCGTAGATGGCGATGCAGATCGAGGTGAAGTAGGCAAGCCTCATGAAGCGCTTCATCTCCTTGAGGTCGGACATGAAGTTGAGGGCCAGGAAGAAGACGACGAAGTACTCGAAATAGCGGACCACGAAGAAGGTGCCGATCAGCCCCCGAACCCCGCCGGTCATGAAGCCTAGGATCGTGGAGATGATGCAGCTCAGGATGTAGAAGCCGATGGGCTTGTTCAGGGGGTTCTTGAGGATGAAGCCCAGGTCCTTGTGGACGGCGGTGCGGGCGAACCAGGCGAGGGAGAGGATGGCGAGGAGGACGTCGTCCAGCCGGACGACCACCGCGCGGCTGGTGTCGGTGCCCCCGCTGCCTCCGCCGCTCCCGAACTCGGGCGAGAGGAGCATGGACAGGATAAGGAGGGTGACCCCGAACTTCGGGCTCATGAAGCTCGCCGCGAGGAGGGCGGCGCCGACGAGGCCGCCCAGGACGACGAAAGCGGAGGTTTGCGTGAGCGAGTAGGAGATACCCACCGCGATCACGAGGAACCCCAGAATTCCCACGACGGGGAGCAGGCCGCTCCTCCCGCCCGGGGCGTTCCCTCCGGCGATTGCCCGTGAGCTTCGGACCATTCTTCGCTCTCAGCGGCCAAAAGGTGGCTGGGGGGTCAGCCAGAGGCCGGCGGGCGGATGGGTCCTTGGGGCCACTCCAACCGGCACATTTGGTAGCTCCCTATCCGATAGAAACGGCCCCGGCAAGCGTCCAGTTCGGCGGGAGGCTGGAGAAGGAGCCATCGGAGCTGCCATACCGCGTTCTCCGTTGCCCCAAGGACGATGGCGGCTGGGCGCTCCCGGCGGAGATAGCCGAGGATGGATTCGCGCGTCTTCCATGCCCCGTGGCCCGCGCCCCGCAAGCCCAGCTTCCGGATCTCGGGCCCCAGGTTGGGTGGAGTGAGGAGCGCGCTGCCGCGCGGCACGTTCCTCTCCAGCCACCGAAGCGTCTCCGCGCGGCCTTCCTCGCCATACCCGTAGGACGTGCCGTAAGGGGCGCGGGCCTGGCTCACGCCCAGTCCCAGAATATTGGCCAACGCCAATAATACCAGAAGCTTGGCCCATGGGATACGGAGCGCCCAGCCAATCCCGGCGGCGAGGCCCGCCCAGGCCGCCCATCCGAGGACCGTCCCCCCCAGGGTCTGGCTCAGTTCCTGGTGGACGAAAGCCTCGCGCAGCCCGGCGTTCAGGGCCAGGATCGGGTCGGGCGCCCAGATCGCGAAGGGCAGCACCAGGAGGAGAAGAGCGCCCAGCGCGCGCGCGCCGGGCTTGGGGATCCAGGCCGGGTTGGCCGCCAGGCCGCACAAGAGCGGCAGGAGCGCCAGGTAGTACCGTGGGAAGCCGTAGTTCATGCCCCCGACGATCCAATACCCCGCCAGATACAGGGCGGCGCCGCGGATGAGAGGCTCGATGCGGGGGATGCCGCCCGAATAGAGTGTGAGCGCCCCCCAAGCCCCCAGAACAGCCAGGAAAGGCCCCCACCAGACCATTCCCAGGACCAGGTGGAACGCGGCCGCGGCGAGCGGGCGAGTAGTCATGATGGACTCGGCCGCGCTCCCGGCCGAGTCCCGCGCCGCCTCCCAGCGCTGAAGGGACCACCATAGCAAGGAGAAGAGGGCGAAGCCCGCGCAGGTGGCGAGGAAGTCCCGCCACTCCCCTTTCCCGCGCCGGGAGGGGCGCCAGACCGCCGGGAAGGCGAAGAGGAGCAGGCCCAGCGAGGATGTGGTTTTCCACCCCATCGCCAGCGCGCTCCAGCCAGCCAGGCGCAGCGAGCGGCGGCCGCCCTCGGCCACAGGTGCGAGGAAGGCCAGGAGCCAAAAGGAAACGAAGGCGGGGTAAAAAGAGGCGTCGGCCATGTCCAGGCTGTGGGCGCCCTGCACCACGGCGGGGTGTAGGAGATAGAGGGCGTACGCGAGGCAGGCCGCCCCGGTGTCCTTCCACAGACGCCGCGCGAGGAGATACGCCGCCGCAGCAGACAGCACCGCCCCGCCCGCCTGCACCCACCGGAGGAGGACGGCCTCGAGCCACCCCGCCGAAGCCATTGACTTGATGAGGATCAGGAAGAAAGGAGATGTCCCCGCAGGCAGGGGGGACGAAACGGGGTTCCGCGCCCACTCGATCAGGACGGAATCCCAGTAGGTCAGAGGAGCCCAAAGCTTCAGGGAGACGCCCAGGAGAAAGAGCGCGGTGGTGATGGCGATCAACGATCTTTCGGGGAAAGGGCTAGCGAAGGTCCGGGTGATCTCCGGCTTCGATTCCATGCGGGGTTCCCGTCGCTTCAGCGGGTGACGAGTTGGAAGGAAATCTTCTCCCGCTGGAGGAGGATGGCGGCCTGCTCGGCCTCCGAAGGCGACCGGAACGCTCCGATGAGCATCCGGCCCTTGCCGTCCGCCGCTTCCTCGAAGGTGGGGTGCAGGTCCGCCGCCTTGACGATGACCCGCATCACGTCCGCTTCGCCGGGGGCGAGGCCGCGGCCCACCTCGAGGGCGAAGGGCAGGCGGTCGACGTAGGGCTCCTCCCCGGGCTGGAGAAGGGGCTTGAGGTGTTTTTCGATGAAGGCCTTGGCCTCTTCCTGGGAGGCGAAGGCTCCCAGGAACACACGATCGGCACTGCCCTCCAGCCTTCGGACGGGGACGAAAGAGGGCGAGAGGCCGGCCTGGCGAAGGATCGACAGGTGGTGACGGGTGAGCGCAGGGTTGCGGTTGTGGCTGAACACGATGCTGTAGGGCCGCCGGCTTTCCTCTCCGGAGAGGAGGTCGCCTCGAGGGGTCTGGCTCGCGAGGCGAATGACCGCCCGCCGGATCGCGGCCGACTCGGTGAGGACATCCCCGGAGGAGGGCTGAGGGGTCCAGGCGAAGAGGCTTCCCTCCAGAGGCGGGAGGGAAGCTCCCTGCCTCGGCTTGACCGGGGCCGCCGGCTGGGCGGGGGCGCGGCTTTGAGAAGGTGCGGGGGCCTGCTCCTGGGGCGCCTTGCCGGCGGGCGGGGTTTGGGGCGGACTTCCCTGCCCGCCGGGGGCCGGTGCCGCGGGCGCCTGGGGAGTCGCGGGTGCTGCCGGGGTCGAGGCCGGGGTGGCCGCTTCCTGCGTGCTTTTCCAGATGGCGCCCAGCGGGGCCAGGGAGTCCTTGGGCGGCGCGCCGACCGACGCCTCGCGCGAGGTGAGAGAGCCCACGATCGGCAGCTTCGCGCCCATCTGCCAGGCCGCCCCGGCCCCAAGGAGGGAGAGGGAGAGGAGCAGGGCGGCGGCGGCCAGCCCCTTGGCCAGGGGCGAAGCCTCCTCGGTCACGTCGTCCCGTTCGGAGGGGGAGATGAGCTCTATCGTTTGGCGGTACCAGCGCTGATAGAAGGGCAGGTCGGCGAGGTTGGCCTCGGCGCGCTCCTCTGTGTAGCCGCCGTAGTAGTAGGTGGATTGGTAGCGGATGGAGTCGATGTCGGAGGTGGCCTCGGGGCGCATCGAGTTGAGCACCACGCCCCACACCTTCGCGCGGACGTTGTCGAGCTGCATCTTCGCCCGCTTGAGCGCTCCGCGGGCGATCGCGCCCACGCGGTAGACGAGGACGCAGCCGTCCACCCGCGTGCCCAGGATGGCGGCGTCCGTCACGGGCAGGAGGGGAGGCGTGTCGATCACGATGACGTCGAACTCATTGCGGATCTCTTCGAGGAACTGTGTCATGCGGTTCGAGTTGAGGAGCTCGGAGGGGTTCGGCGGTATGTGCCCGCAGGTGAGGAGGTTCAGGTTGTCGAGACCCGGCGTCAGCATGATGTCTTCCATGTCGAACTTGCCGAGCATGATGTCGGTCATGGTGCGGATGCAGTCGGCCCAGGCGTTGTTGCCCAGAAGGATGTCGGTGAGGCCGGGCTCCCGGTCGATGCCGAAGATGCGGTAGATGACGGGCTTCCGCATGTCGGCGTCGATGAGCAGGGTGCGCTTGTTCGACTGGGCGCAGGTGATGGCGAAGTTGATGGAGGTGGTCGTCTTCCCTTCGCCCGGCGTGCTGCTCGTGATGACGAACGTGTTTCCGCCCTTCTCGACCGACACGAACTCCATCTGGGTGCGGAATGAGCGGTAGGCCTCCGCGATCGGCGAGCGTGGGACGAAGTGAGTGACCAGGCGGCCGTAGATGTCGGGCGTGAAGCGCCCCGCACGCTCGGGGTTGCTCTCCACGTACTGGCGCTCGAGCTCCTCGTTGTCGAGGATGGGGATGACGCCCAAGACGGGGACTTCGAGGTACGCCTCCACGTCCTCGATGGTGCCGATGGAGGTGTCCATCGTCTCGAGCACCAGGGCGAAGGCGAGGCCCACCACGAGGCCCAGCAGGGCTCCCACGAAGCTGTTTAAGAAGATTTGCGGCGGGTTGTCGCGGCCCAGCGGACGGAAGGCGGGTTTCACGATGCGCACGAGGTGCTGGGTGCCGGCGAGGCGGATGCTCACCTCCTCGAACTTCTGGCGCAGCATGTTGTGGACTTCCTGATCCGTGGCCAGCTGGCGCTCGAAGCGCTGGAGCTGGAGGGAGAGGTCCGGTATCTCCTTGTTGCGCCCCTCGACCGAGTTGAGCTCGCCCTCGCGGGCCTTGGTGATGTCAGCCAGGGTTTTCTCCCGCCCCTCCAGGATGATCAGCATCTGGCGGACGACGTTGCTGATCTGCAGGAGGATGTCGCTCACCGCCGGATGCTCCGGCGTGAACTCCTGGAGGAGGTTGTCGCGCTGGACTTGGAGCTCCACCAGCTGCTGGTTGAGCCGGGCGAGGCCCGGGTCGATGTCGTCCACGGGGACGCGCTCGGTCTTGCCTGCACGCACGTCGCGGATGTTGCGGACCTGCTCGATGGCCTCCCGGATCCGCTTGAGGATCTTTTTCTGTTCCGAGACGACCTCTTGCAGCCGCTCGAGGGCTCGCCCGACGGACGTCGCTTCGACAGAGAGAGAGAGGAAGTTCTTGGCTTCCTTGAACTCCTTGATGATTCTCTCGGAGTCCTTGAGGCGCCGCTCGCTCTGGGTGAGCTGCCCCTTGATGAAGTCGTGCTGGCGCAGGACGGTCTGGTTGCGGTTTTCGTAGTCGAACTGCCGGAAGACCGAGGCGATGGTGTTGGCCATGCGCGCGGCCTGGTCCGGGTCGCCCGAGGTGATCGTGATGGAAATGATGTTGGTGTCGCCCACCTGGCTGGTGTTCGCCTGTCCCGCCAGCCCATTGATGACGGAGACCAGGCGGCTGTTCTTGGCGATGTCGTCCGACTTGAGGGACTTGTCCACCATCCCCAGTTCCTTGGCCACCTGCTCCATGACGGGGTAGCTGCGGATGACGGCTGTCTGGGTGGTGATTTCCGCGGCCGCGCCCAGGGAGGAGGAAGCATCGCTCACCAGGCCGGAGAGGGCGGTGTTCTGCTCGATGCGGACGGCGCTGGAAGCAGAGTAAATGGGGGCGGGCTCGTTCAGCTTGGCGAAGACGAAGCTGAAGAAGCCCAGGACGATGATGGTGAAGATGACAATGATCTTGCGCTTGCGGATGATCCGCCAGTAGTCCCGCAAATTGATGTCATACTGGCCCATGACGGCTACTGCACCTCTGTGAGAGTGACTGTGCGCGTGCCCGGCGTGAACGTCCCCTCGCCGCCCCGCTCCGCGGTGGCCCGGCTCGGGCCGCCCAAGTCGAACTTCAGGAGGTTCGAGTTGATCGAATAGGCATCCTTGAAGCGCTGCGGGTAGAACAAGAAGTCAAGAATGGGCTGAGACTTCCGGATGAAGTCGGTGATGTCGCCGACGGCCGTCCGCGGGACGAACACGACGTCGTTCGGCTTCAGGAGCTGGTCCCCGCGCCGGTCGCCGCGCTTGAGCATGGCCTCGATGTCGGCGTGGACGACCTCGGGCCGCTCGGCGTCGCCGCGGATGATCCGGACCTCGGTCTGAAGGGCGTAATCGAGGAAGCCGCCCGCACGCGCGATGGCGTCGAGCACGCGCATGTTGAACGTCAGGGGGTGCACGCCCGGCGCCCGGACCTCGCCGAACACGTAGACCCGCTTCTGCTCGATCAGCTCGGAGCTCGACTCGGGCACGAACACGAGATCGCCGTCCAGGAGGTCGGGGTTGTCCGCTTCGCCCGCGGCGCCCGAGATGTATCGGAGGATGTTCACGGTCCGCGTCCTTCCGCCGCGCCGGAGGGAGACGTGGGTGAGATCGCCGCCGGGGCGCTCGGGGGTGGTGGGCAGATGGCCGCCCGCGAGAAGGATGGCGTCGAGGAGGGTGACCGTCGCGGAGACGTTGTAGGTCTGAGGCCGCGCGACGGCGCCCATCACGCGGACGATCTTGCTCCCGAATCTCGTCATCACCACGTCCACGCGCGGATTCTTGATGAATTTTTTGAGCTTCTCCTTGAGGAGGTCGCTGACCTCCTTGATGGTCAGTCCCGCAGCCTGGACGTCGTCAACGAGCCCGATACTCACTGTGCCCCGCTCGCTCACTTGAACCTGCTGGCTTTGGGCGGTGACGCCCCTCCAGATGGCGACGGTGAGGACGTCCCCCGGACCGATGACGTATTCGCCGGGCAGGCGCTTCTCCGGGAAGGCGCCCTCGAGCTTCGCCGGCCTCGCGGGCTGGGGCAGCGGGACGGGGCGACCCGACGCGAGATCAGGCATCCGGGTGCCGGGGGCGAGGGGCAGGTCATGCTTGGCGGCCTTCTCGCCCGGGATCTGTCCGGGCAGGGGCTTGCCGAAGCCGGGCCAGACGGCCACGCCCTCGCCGTGGGTGGCGGCTCCCAGGTCGAGCCGGCCGTCGCCGTCGAGGTCGGCCGCCACCAGACTGTGGAAAAGGCCCGTCTCGGCGAGTAGGCGATGAGCAATCCAGCCAAGCGTGGCGTCCTGACGCCAGTAGCGGAGACCCTTCCCGTCCATCGTGCTGGCCACGATGTCCGCCCGGCCGTCTCCGTCCCGGTCCACGGCCACCGCGAAGAAGAAGCTTCCCCCGGAGGCGGGGCTGGCCATGCGGTTGAAGGTCCCCTTGCCCAAGCCTTGCCAGACCTGGATGCCCGTATTCTTTCCGGCCGCCAGAAGGTCGGGAATTCCGTCTCCGTTGAGGTCGGCGACGGTCACGCCCCAGAAGTCCCCCTCGGAGAGCTGGTTGGGCCTCCCCCAGTTGAGGTGCTTGTCACGGCCCAGCCAGGCCCGAAGGCCGCCTCCCGGCCCGTCGCCGGCGGCGACGATGTCCAGGATTCCGTCCTGGTTCAGGTCCGCCACGGCGACGCTGTGGTAGGGGCCTTCGGCCCGGGGAGCCGGGGCGGCCTGCCATGTATCGGCGCCGAGGTTCAGCCAGACCCTGAGGCCTCCCTGCGCGCCGGGCTCCTCCTTGACGGCGATGAGGTCTGGCCTCCCGTCGTAGTTGAAGTCGGCCGCGGCCACATCCGCGAACACCTCGCCCCGCCCGGGCCCGGCCACCCGGCGGAAGCGGAGGTTCCCCAGGTTCTTCCAGATCTCGATGCCGCTCTCTTTCCCTCGGATGGCGACGATGATCTCGGGGAGGGAATCGCCGTCCAGGTCCGCGATCGTGATGGTGCGGACCTCGCCACCCGTCGCGAGTACCGAGGGCTCGGTCCAGCCGCCCTCCTTGCGGGTGCGCCATATATAGATCTGGCCCGTGGCCAAAACGCTGGATAGGAGTTCGCGCTTGCCGTCGCCGTCCAGATCGGCAGCCACGAGGCCGCGGAAATAACCCGATCCCACCGGTCCTTTGGGAGGAAGGGCATCGGCCGCCGGTTCCGTAGCGGCCCGTGCGGCATCGCCGCCCGGCATGAGGGAAATGCCGAGGCAGAGCACGCCCACCGCCAACCCCGAGAGAACGATTCGCCCGACTCGCATGCGCATTGCCACCTTTCTGCTTCCTGAAGCCTCCGACGAGGTGTCTCCCGGCGCACCACGCCCACCCCGGCAACTTCTGATTTTACAAGAGTATTGAGTGAATAATCAATTGATTTTTAAGAGCTACATGATTTTGGGGTGGCATTCCTCGCGGCACCCAAAATCCAGGGATCTGGCGTCTAGGGTGGGCAGCGCGGTCCGGCCTCCTTTACGTGCAAATACAAGGGATTGGAAGGGGCTTTGCGTTTTATGGCAAGCTGAGCGCGGTGGCGGGCGTCTGTATCGAGGAGATCGCCACAGGAGCGTTCTTTTTGCAGGAGGATCCCCCATGAGGGACGAGTCGCGGCCTTCATCGGCCCGAGAGGCCCAATCCCTCTCCTCCCCGGCTCCCCGGCAAGAGGGAGAGAAGAAGCGCCGACGCAGGCCGAAAAAGGTCCGCAGTTCTTGGTTTGGCTTCGGAGGAAAAGACGATACGGAGGCGGGGCGTGGGGCTTCCTCGGAGAAGAAAAAACCGCGCCGCTCGCCCTCGCGCAGCACCCGGGTCCGGGAGTGGAAGATTTTGGCCTGCTTATTGGCCGTTTGCGCTTTGGCGGCTTTTTTGTTCGTGGCCGTCCAGCGAATCACGATCATCGACGCCGCCAGTTTCTTCCTGTTCGGGACCTCCGACCCCTACATTTCTCCCGAGCGCGAACGGGAAATGCAGAACGAGCTCAAGGAAATGATTCAAAAGCAGTTCGGTGCCCGGAAAGGGAAGGGCGAGTGAGAATGAGAATCCCCGACCATTCCATTGACAGTATGCGGGGACGTCTGTAGGAAGGATGAGTCTTTCGCCCGGCGAAACCCGAGGATCGAGCTTTTCAGTGTTCACCTCCCTTCTGGAAGACATTCAGAAACGGCGTGTGCGCTCCTGCGTGATGGGGCTCGGCTACGTGGGCTTGCCCCTCGCCATGGAGTTCGTCCGTGCGGGCTATCAGGTGGTGGGCCTGGACGCGGACGAGGGCCGGGTGCGCCAGATGCGCGAGGGGCACTCCTACATCACCGATGTGGCGGATGGGCACCTCCGCGAGGCGCTCGACACGGGGCGCCTCCATGTCACCGCCGACCCGGCGGTGCTCTCCGACGTCCAGACAGTGAACATCTGTGTCCCCACTCCCCTCGGAAAATCGGGCGATCCGGACCTCTCCTTCGTCCAGGCGGCCCTCCACTCCATCGAGACTCACCAGCATCCGGGCCAGCTCTACATCCTCGAGAGCACCACTTACCCGGGGACCACGGAGGAGGTGCTCCTGCCGGCCCTCAGCCGGAAAGGATACAAAGTCGGGGAGGATTTCTTCCTCGCCTTCTCTCCCGAGCGGGTGGATCCGGGGAATCCGCGTTTCCACACGCGCAACATCCCCAAGGTCGTCGGGGGGATGACTCCCCGGTGCGGCCAGGCCGCCGCCGCCCTCTACGCCAATTGCATCGACAGCATCGTGCAGGTGAGCTCGCCGCGCGTCGCCGAGATGGTGAAGCTTCTGGAGAACACCTTCCGCATCGTGAACATCGGCCTCGTGAACGAGATGGCCCGTATGTGCCACAAGCTGGGGGTGGACATCTGGGAGGTGATCGAAGCTGCCAAGACCAAGCCCTTCGGTTTCATGCCTTTCTACCCCGGCCCGGGGCTGGGAGGGCACTGCATCCCCATCGACCCCATCTACCTTTCTTGGAAAGCCCGCCAAGTGGGTTTCGAAGCGCAGTTCATCACCCTGGCCAGCCAAATCAACACAAGCATGCCCCGGTTCGTGGTCGACCTCGTCGTGAAGGCCCTGAACGACCGGGGGAAGGCTCTGAACGGCGCCCGGGTTCTCCTCCTCGGCGTCACCTACAAGGCGGGCGTGAGCGACACGCGAGAGAGCCCGGCCCTGGACGTCTGGCATCTGCTGGCGGAGCTGGGCGCTCAGGTGAGCTATCACGATCCCTACGTCCCCGAGATCGACTTTCTGGGCCGGAGCCAGCGCTCCGTGGCTCTCGACGCGGATCTCTTGCGGAAGGCGGACTGCGCCGTCATCCTCGCCAACCACAAGGAGTTGGATCTGGCCCTGGTCCGCGCCCACGCCCACTGCATCGTGGACACGCGGAACGCCTACGCGGGCTCCCCCCTGGACGGTCAGCTCTACAAGCTCTAGGCAGGGAGGTGCCAAGTCTCCAAGCGGTTGACAGGGGTGTTTTTTGAGGTTTTAATCGCCCCTTCCGCCAGAAGGGGCGGGCCGGAAGACGCAAAAACGCCCAGCTGGGCGGCCGGACGCACTGAGGAGCCGAAGCGTGAGGATGTACCAGAAGAGCACGATGCTCACGAAGGAACAGGCCCCCGGGAAGCGGCGGTGGGTCGTGGTGGACGCCCAGGGGCAGACTCTGGGGAGGCTCGCCTCGCGGGTGGCTGTCATCCTGCGCGGGAAACACCGTCCTGACTGGACCCCTCACGTGGACTCGGGGGATTATGTCGTGGTGGTGAACGCCGGGCAGGTGGTGCTCACCGGCCGGAAGCTCGACCAGAAGAAGTACTACCGGCACTCGGGCTACCCTGGCCACTTGAAGGAGATCACCGCCCGGCGGGTCCTCGAAACCCACCCCGAGCGGCTGGTGGAATTCGCGGTGCGGGGAATGCTCCCCAAGACGAAGCTGGGCCGGGCCATGTTCCAGAAGCTCAAGGTGTACAGCGGAAGCAGCCATCCGCACGCCGCCCAGAAGCCCGAGCCCCTCTCTCTCAGCTAGCGCGGCCCCCGGCGGCCCCGCGGCGAAGGAACGAAGCGGACCCTGACGATGGCGACTCCTACTACATACTACGCGACCGGCAAGCGGAAGACCTCCATCGCGCGCGTCTGGATGTTCCCGGGCGACGGGCGGATCCTCGTCAACAACACCCCCGTCGACGAGTACTTCCTGCGCGACACCTCCCTCATGGTCATCAAGCAGCCGTTCGACGTGACCGGCACTTGGGGCCGCTTCGAAGTGCGCGCCACCGTGCAGGGGGGCGGCCTCTCCGGCCAGGCGGGCGCCGTGCGGCACGGCATCTCGAAAGCCCTGCTCGGGGTGGATGCCTCGTTCCGCGGGGTCCTGAAGAAGGCGGGCCTCATCACCCGCGACTCCCGCGTCAAGGAACGCAAGAAGTACGGCCGCGCGGCCGCCCGGAAGAGCTTCCAGTTCTCCAAGCGCTAATCCGACCGCGCCTAGGCGCGCCCCGTTCTTTGGGGGGAGGGTTTGCCCATGCACCGGGTCGGTGTGATGGGGGCCACGGGCTATACGGGCTTCGAGCTCTTGCGCCTGCTGGCCTCCCACGGGGAAGTCGAGGCCGGCCCGCTGACCTCCGAAACCTACGCCGGCAAGGAGGTGGGAGAGGTCTTTCCCGCCCTGGCAGGCGTGATCCGGGGGCGCTTCGAGAAGTTCGTACCTGAGGTGCTCAGGGGCCTGGACCTCGTTTTCTGCTGCCTCCCCCACCGCGTGGCCATGAATTCGGTCCCGGCCCTGGTGGACCTGGGCCTGAAGGTGGTGGACTTCTCGGCGGACTTCCGAATCCAGGACGCCTCGGTCTACGCCGCCTGGTACAAGACGCCCCACGTCTGCCCCGAGCGAATCCCCCAGGCCGTTTACGGCATCCCCGAGCTCTACCGGGAGCGGATCCGCGGGGCCAAGCTCGTGGCGAACCCGGGCTGCTACCCCACGGGTGCCATCCTGGGGCTTTACCCGCTCATCAAGGCGCGGCTCATCCGGCCGGATTCGATTATCGTGGACGCAAAGTCTGGCGTCTCGGGCGCGGGCCGCAAGGCCGAGTTGAGCCTCCAGTTCGCCGAGGTGAACGAGCGCTTCCGGGCCTACGGCATCGCCACCCACCGCCACACCCCCGAGATCGAGCAGGAGCTCTCTGCAATGGCGGGCGAGGCGGTCAAGGTGTCCTTCACCCCCCACCTCGTGCCTATGACCCGGGGCATCCTCTCCACCATCTACGCCGAGGCCCAGTCCGGCGCGACGGCCTCCCGGGCGCGCCAGGCCTTCATGGACGCCTACGACGTCGAGCCCTTCATGCGCCTGATGCCCGAGGGCGCCTACCCCGACGTGAGCCAGGTGGCGGGGAGTAACTTCCTCGACATCGGCTTCACCCTCGATGAGCGGACGGGCCGGTTCGTCATCGTGACCGCCATCGACAACCTGGTGAAGGGGGCCTCCGGCGCCGCCGTCCAGAACATGAACCTCATGCTGGGCCTCAAGGAGACGCGGGGTCTCGCCCATCCGGGGTTCTGGAT
Source organism: Candidatus Tectomicrobia bacterium RIFCSPLOWO2_12_FULL_69_37 (assembly GCA_001790955.1). Lineage (GTDB taxonomy): Bacteria > UBA8248 > UBA8248 > UBA8248 > UBA8248 > 2-12-FULL-69-37. The sequence goes on along the minus strand of MGDP01000105.1, from coordinate 16,930 downwards.
GTGAGCGCGGAGCCGTTCCTGCGGGAGATCGGCGGAGGAGTCTGCGCCGCCCGGGGGGTGACGGCTTCCGCCGTCACGGCCGGGATCAAGAAATCCGGCCGGCCCGACATGACCCTCCTCTGCTTCGATCCTCCGGCTCAGTCCGCCGGGGTCTTCACCCGGAACAAGGTCTGCGCGGCGCCCGTCCTCCTCTGCCGGGAGCGGGTGGGGAAGGGCCCGCTGCGGGCCATCCTGATCAACAGCGGAAACGCCAACGCCTGCACCGGGAAGCAGGGTCTCCAGGACGCGCGCCGGCTCACCCAATCCCTGGCGAAGCATCTCGGCTGCCCCCCGGCCCAGGTGGTGATGTCCTCGACCGGGCTCATCGGCCAGCCGCTGCCCGTCGGCCTCATGGAGCGGGCGCTGGGCAGGCTGGTGCGGAGCCTCGCTCCCGGCAAGGGCCGCGAGGCCGCCACCGCCATCATGACCACCGACACCCGCTCCAAGGAGGCGGCCGTCGAGATCGAGCTGCCCGGCGGCGGGAGCGTGCGCTTGGGGGGGATGACCAAGGGCGCGGGCATGATCGCCCCCAACATGGCGACGATGCTGGCCTACCTCACGACCGACGCGGCAGTTTCTTCGCGGGTGCTCCTGTCCGCCCTGCGCAAGGCGGCGGACCTCTCCTTCAACTGTGTCACGGTGGACGGGGACACCTCGACGAACGACACCGTCATCTTCGCTGCGACCGGCGCCTCCGGCGTCCGGATCCCCGGCGGCAAGGCGCTCGGCCGCTTCCGGGCGGGGCTCGGCCGGGTTTGCCGGGAGCTCGCCCTCGCCATCCTGCGGGACGGAGAAGGCGTCACCAAGGTGGTGGAGATCCGGATCAAGGGCGCCGCGAGCCCGGCGGACGCCAAGCGGGCGGGCCGCACGGTGGCGGAGAGCCTGCTGGTCAAGACGGCTTTCTTCGGCGGACTCCCCAACTGGGGGCGCATCTTCGCCGCGGCGGGGAGGAGCGGGGCCAAGATCGCCCCGGAGCGGATGTCCCTCCGGATTGGCGGGGTGCCGGTCGTGCGGGCCGGGGCCCCGGTCGAGCACTGGGAGGCGCCCCTGGCGCCCGTCCTCAAGCGGCCGGAGTTCACGGTCGAACTCCACCTGGGGGCAGGGCGGGCGGAGGGGACGGTCTGGACGACCGATTTGAGCTACGAATACGTGAAGATAAACGCTGATTATCGGACCTGATCTCCGCAGCCGGGGTTGAATCCTTCCCCCGCTTATGAGACATTCCAGGCCGCCGTGCAGCGGCGGGCCGCCCCTGAGGGGCGCGCTGGCGTGGCGACCTATCGATAAGTGCTTGTTTTGGAACCTATTTCAGCCCCCATCCGCCGGGGCGCTGGTTAGGCTCCGCCTCAGAGAAAGGCGGAGCAGGAGGAGCCTCTTTGACCCCGGTATTGTTGCGCGAACTTCTGGAAGTGGGCGCCCACTTCGGGCACCAGACCACCCGCTGGAACCCCCGCATGCGCCCCTACATCTTCGGGGCCCGCAACGGCATCTACATCATCGACCTGCAGAAGACGGTCCGCCTCTTCAACCAGGCGCGCGAGGTCATGCGCGAGGTGGCCTCGAAGGGCGGGAAGATCCTCTTCGTGGGCACTAAGCAGCAGGCCCAGGAGATCGTGGCCGAGGAAGCCGCCAAGATCGGCATGCCCTTCGTGACCAAGCGCTGGCTAGGGGGCACCCTCACCAACTTCGCTACAATCAAGAAGTCCATCGCCCGGCTCGTGGATCTTGAGGCCATGAAGGCGGACGGCACCTTCGACCTCCTGGCCAAGAAGGAGTCCGTCCGCCGGGAGAAGGACCGCCAGCGCCTTGAGAAGTTCCTCGGCGGCATCAAAGGCATGGATCGCCTGCCCCAGGCCATGTTCGTGGTGGACGCCGGCCACGAGCAGATCGCCGTGCGCGAGGCCCGCAAGCTGAACATCCCCGTCATCGGGCTCGTGGACACCAACTCCGACCCGAACGGCATCGACTACGTGCTCCCGGGCAACGACGATGCCCTCCGCTCCATCCGCTACTTCCTCTCGAAGTCGGCCCAGGCCATCAACGAGGGCACCACCCTCCGCAAGGAGGGCGGCATCGAGGAGGTGGAGGCCATCATGGCCTCCGGCGACAAGGTGGCGGCCGAGATCATGGCGGCGGCCAAGTCCGGCGAGGCAGCCTCCGAGGGCGGCGGAGAAAAGGAATAATCCGGCGCGCCGCGCCGGCGGCCAGCCGATTGAGAGGGAGAATTGCCGGGCATGGAAGTTACCGCACAGATGGTCAAGGAGCTCCGTACCCTCACGGGCGCGGGGATCATGGATTGCAAGGAGGCCCTCCGCGAGAAGGCGGGCGATATTCAGGAGGCCGTCCGCTACCTCCGCGAGAAGGGCCTGGCCAGCGCCTCCAAGAAGGCCGGCCGGGCGGCGAGCGACGGCCAGGTGCACGCCGCGATCGAGGACGGCGGCCGCAAGGGCGTCCTCGTCGAGGTGAACTGCGAGACGGACTTCGTGGCCCGCACGGACGACTTCCAGGGCCTCCTCGCCCGCGTGGCGAGACATGTTTCCGAGAAGGGCCCCGGCGGCCTTCCCCCGGCCGCCGGCGGCGAGCCCATCCAGGAGGCGGTGAGCGCCGCCATCGCCAAGCTGGGCGAGAACATCGTCGTGGCCCGCGGCGCGCGGATCGAGTTGCCGGGCGGGCAGGCGGGCCGGGTGGTGAGCTACGTCCACCCGGGCGGGCGCATCGGCGTGCTGGCCGAGGTGGCCTGCCAGTCCGAGGCCAAGGCGTCCTCGCCCGAGTTCGCCGAGGTGGCCAAGGACGTCGCCATGCACGTGGCGGCCAGCGCCCCGCTCTACCTGGAGCCGGGCCAGATCCCGCGGTCCCTCCTCGACGGCGAGCGGGAGATCCTCCTCGCCCAGCAGAAGGACTCTGGCAAGCCCGAGCACATCCTCGCCAAGATCGTCGAGGGGCGGCTCGCCAAGTACAAGAAGGAGATATGCCTCCTCGAACAACCCTTTGTGAGGGACCCGGACCAGACCGTCCGGGCCATGCTCACCGGCCGGAGCACGGCCCTCGGCGAGACGGTTTCGGTTTCCCGCTTCGTGCGCTATCAGTTGGGCGAAACCGCCAGCCAGGCCATGGAGAACGGCTAGTCTCCTCATTGGGAAAGGGCCCGCCTTGAGCCAGCGCCCGCGGTTCCGCCGAGTTCTCCTCAAGCTGTCGGGGGAGGCGCTCGGCGGCAAGCGCAGCTACGGCATCGACCCCGGCACGGTGGGCGAGATCGCCGGGCAGATCGCCGAGGTCCACCAGCTCGGGGTGGACCTGGCCGTCGTCGTGGGCGGGGGGAACATCTTCCGGGGGGCCGAGGCGGCGGCGATGGGCATGGAGCGAACCAACGCCGACTACATGGGCATGCTGGCCACCGTCATCAACGCCTTGGCGCTCCAGCATGCGCTGGAGAAGACGGGCCTCGTCACCCGGGTCCAGAGCGCCATCCACATGGCCGAGCTGTGCGAGCCTTACATCCGCCGCCGGGCCATCCGCCACATGGAGAAGCGGCGCGTCGTCATCTTCGCCGGGGGCACCGGCAACCCCTACTTCACCACCGACACCACAGCCAGCCTCCGGGCGGTCGAGGTGGGCTGCGAGTGCATCCTCAAGGCTACCAACGTGGACGGCGTCTACACGGCCGACCCCCGCGAGGACAGCTCGGCGAAGTTCATCGACCGGCTCACCTACATCGAGGTCCTCAACCGCCAGCTGACCGTGATGGACACCACGGCCATCAGCCTTTGCATGGACAACAACCTTCCGATCATCGTCTTCAACCTGCGCAAGCAGGGGAACATCCGCCGCGTCGTCATGGGTGAGGAGGTGGGCACTCTCGTCGCGGCGGGCGCCTAGGCGCGAGACGGAGAGAGGAAAGCCGGAACGGAGGGCGCGGGCTCATGAACGACTTGGCCGCCGACGTAAAGAAACGAATGACCTCCACGGTGGAGGGCTTCAAGCAGGAGCTCACCCGCGTGCGCACGGGCCGCGCCTCCACCGCGCTCATCAGCCACATCAAGGTGGCCTACTACGGCAACCCGACGCCCCTGAACCAGCTCGCCACCCTGAGTGCGCCGGAGCCCCAGCTCCTCGTGGTCCAGCCCTTCGACCGCAACGCCCTGGGCGAGATCGAGAAGGCCATCCAGAAGGCGGACCTGGGCCTCAATCCCTCGAACGACGGCAAGGTGGTGCGTGTCCCCATCCCTCCGCTGACGGAGGAGCGGCGCAAGGAGATGGTCAAGATGCTCAAGAAGATGGCCGAGGACAACAAGGTCGCCGTCCGCAACGTCCGCCGCGACGGGAACGAGGGCTTCAAGGCCAAGGAAAAGAGCAAGGCGATCACCGAGGATCAGTCCCGCAGGGGCCAGGCCGAGATTCAGAAGCTGACCGATCAGTTCGTCGCCCAGATTGACGGCTTGCTTGCCACCAAGGAAAAAGAGATTCTCGAAGTCTAGCCCCGCCCGGGGAGGGCGGCTCATGGAGCCTCGCATCGATCCGCGGGTCGACCTCGCCCGCCTGCCGCGCCATATCGGCATCATCATGGACGGTAACGGCCGCTGGGCCAAGAAGCGCTTTCTGCCCCGCATCGCCGGCCACCGCGAGGGCGTGAAGGCGGTGGACCGCGTGGTGGCCCACGCCCGGCGCATGGGGGTCAAAGCCCTCACGCTCTACAGCTTCTCCCTGGAGAACTGGAGCCGCCCCCGCGAGGAGGTGGACGCCCTCATGGGCATCCTCGCCGAGTACCTCGAGCGCGAGCTCAGGCGCATGCTCCGCGAGGGGATCCGCTTCAACGCCATCGGCCACCTGGAGGACCTGCCCCCCTTCGCCCAGAAGATGGTCGCGGACGCCATGCGCGACACCGCCGCGCAGCAGGGCATGGTGCTCACGCTCGCGCTGAGCTACGGTTCCCGCCGCGAGATTGCCGACGCAGCGCGCGCTCTCGCCCGCGAGGCCGCGGCAGGCAAGCTCGATCCCGAGGACATCGAGGAGGCGGACCTCGCCCGGCATCTTTACACCGCCGCGCTGCCTGAGCTCGACCTCCTCATCCGCACCAGCGGGGAGCTTCGCCTTTCCAACTACCTCCTCTGGCAGGCCGCCTACGCCGAGCTCTACTTCACTGACCTCTTTTGGCCCGACTTCGGCGAGCGGGAGCTAGAGGCGGCCGTCCTCGACTTCCAGTCCCGGGTACGGAAGTTCGGTCTCACCGAGGAGCAGGTCGCCGGGCGGAAAGGCTGACCCGGCCGTGATCCGCTTCTTGAGCGCCTTCGCGCTCGGCGCCCCCGTCGTCCTCTTCGTGTGGTACGCCCCGCCCCTCGCCTTCGTCTGGCTCGTGCTGCCCTTCGTCTTCCGGGCCGCCTGGGAGTTCCAGGGCCTCATGCGGGCGTGCGGCTGGCCGGGCCGGGAGTGGGAGACAGCCCTCGACGCGGCAGCCCTCCTGCTCGCGGGCTGGGCGGGGGGTATCTTCCCGGGCCTGGCGCTCACCCTCATCCTCCTGCGCCTTCTGGTGCGCTCGCTGGGGGCGCCTGAGCCGCGTCAGGGCATTGCCACCTCGGGCGTCACTCTGCTCGGGACGGTCTGGATCGGGGGCGCGGGCGCTCTCGTGGCCCTGACGGGCGTCTTGCCTGGCGGCCGGGCGGCGGTGCTCTTTCTCTTCGCGGTGGTCTGGGTGAACGACGTGGCGGCCTTCTACGTGGGCCGGAGCCTGGGCCGGAGGCGGCTCGCCCCGGTCGTCAGCCCCTCCAAGACGGTGGAGGGCGGGGTCGGCGGGCTCGCGGCGGGGGGGGTCGCGGCGGGGTTGTTCGCCGCCTGGTGCCCCGTGCCCGGCCTCGGCGTCGCGGGCGCGGTCGTAGCCGGCCTCGTCCTCGCCCTCCTGGCCCAGGTGGGGGACCTGTGCGAGTCTCTGCTCAAGCGGGCAGCGGGGGCGAAGGACGCCTCGGTCCTCATTCCCGGCCACGGCGGGGTGCTGGATCGGATCGACGGTTTGCTCCTCTCGGCGCCTCCGTTCTACTATCTTCTGCACTGGCTGACCGCATGATAGTCCGCTCTGGGTGACCGCATGACGCGCCGCATCTCCATCCTCGGTTCCACCGGAAGCATCGGAGAGAACGCCCTCCGCATCGTGTCGGAGCACCCGGGCCGCTTCGAGGTGGCGGGCCTCGCCGCGGGCAGGAGCTGGGAGCGCCTGGCCGAGCAGGCGAGGCGCTTCCGACCGCGCGTCGTCTCGGTGGCCAAGCCGGCGGACGCCGCGCGCCTCAGGGGCCTCGTGCCCGAGGGCACAACGGTCCTGAGCGGGGAAGCGGGCCTGCGGGAGGTGGCCGCCGGCCTGGGCGCCGAGACTGTCGTCTCGGCCCTGGTGGGGGCGGCGGGCCTGGCCCCCACGCTCGCCGCCATCGAGGCGGGGGCCTCGATCGCCCTCGCCAACAAGGAAGTGCTGGTGATGGCCGGCGAGCTCGTCACCCGCCGCGCGCAGGCGTGCGGCGTCGCTCTCCTCCCCGTGGACAGCGAGCACGCGGGGATCGCCCAGGTTCTTTTCGGGCGCCCGGCGGCGGAGGTGAGGCGGCTCGTGCTGACGGCCTCGGGCGGGCCCTTCCGGGGGCTTCCGCTCGCGGAGATGGGCCGCGTGACGCCGGAGGAGGCGCTGCGCCACCCTACCTGGAAGATGGGCCCCAAGGTGACGGTGGACTCGGCCACCATGATGAACAAGGGGCTCGAGGTCATCGAGGCGCACTGGCTCTTCGGCCTGCCGCCCGAGCGGGTGGACGTGGTGGTCCACCCCCAGAGCATCGTCCACGCCATGGTGGAGTTCGTGGACGGGAGCCTCATCGCCCAGATGAGCATCCCGGACATGCGCATCCCCATCGCCCAGGCCCTGAGCCATCCCGAGCGCATTCCGCTCGAAGTCCGGCGGCTGGACCTGGTGGAGGTGGGCTCCCTCACCTTCGAGGAGCCCGATCCGGAGCGCTTCCCCTGCCTCTGCCACGCCAAGGCGGCCCTCAGCGAGGGAGGGACGGCGACCGCCGTCCTCAACGCGGCGAACGAGGAGGCGGTGGCTTCCTTCCTCGCCCACGGCGCCGGGTTCATGGATATCCCCGCCGTGGTGGGGGCCGCGCTGGACGCCCACGCCGGCGCTCCGGCCTCCGACCTCGAATCCATCCTTTCCGCCGACCGCTGGGCCCGCGAGTTCGCCCGCGCCTCCTTGGACGGACAACGCCTCCGCGCCCAGCGATGGGCCTGAGCGGGCCGTGAGGTCCTCGCTGGCCTGGGTCCTCGCTACCCTCTGTGGCCTGGGCCGGGTGCCCCTCGCGCCGGGCACGGCGGGGTCGATCGCGGGGCTGGCGGTCTACTGGTCGGCCTGGCGGGCAGGGAGCTGGGCGCCCTTTCTCTTGTTCGCCTTGTTCCTCGCCGGGGGCCTCTGGGCCGCAAGTGTGGTGGAACAGGAAGGAGGGAGGAAGGACCCGCCCGAAGTGGTGGTGGATGAGCTGACGGGGCAGCTGCTCTGCCTCCTGGGTGCCGAGCCGACGCCCGCGCTCCTCGCCGCGGGGCTGGTGGTGTTCCGGGCGCTCGACATCGCCAAGCCGTGGCGGGGGCTCGAATCCTTGCCGGGCGGCTGGGGGGTGATGGCGGACGACCTCGCCGCTGGCGTGGCCGGGTGGGTGATCCTGGCGGTCGGGCGGAGCGCGGGTCTCCTCTAGCTTGAGGGAATATTTCTTGGCCGGACGGCTGGAGGAATGGCTGGGCGGGCACCTGACCCGGAGGAGGTGGCACTTGGCCACCGCCGAGAGTTGCACGGGGGGGCTCGTCGCCCATCGCATCACGAACGTCTCGGGCAGTTCGGGCTACTTCGAGCGGGGCTTCATCACCTACAGCAACGAGGCCAAGATGGAGCTGCTCGGGGTGCCGGAAGAGGTGTTCATCCGCCACGGCGCGGTGAGCGAGCCCTGCGCCCGGGCCATGGCCGAGGGCGCCCGCCGGGCGGCGGGCAGCGAGGCTGGGCTCTCGGTGACCGGCATCGCGGGCCCCGCGGGGGGGACCCCCGAGAAGCCGGTGGGGACGGTCTTCATGGCGGTGGCGCTGCCCTCGGGCACGCGATGCCGGGAGCAGCATTTCCTGGGGGACCGCGCCCGGATCAAGGAGCAGACGGCGGAGGCGGCGCTCCGTCTCCTGCGGGAGGCCCTGGAGGAAGAGGGCTGAACGGAAGGGGGTTCCCTTGCGCGCCTTTCTGGCGATTCCCCTGATGCCCGAGGGGGGGGACCCCCTCCGCTCGCTGCAGGCGTCCCTGGGCACTTTGCCCGCGCTCGCCGAGTTCCGCTGGATCCCGCCCCAGAACATCCACCTGACCGTGCGCTTCCTCGGGGAGATCGGGGAGGATGAGGCGAGCCGCGCGGGGAAGGCGCTGGAGGCCGCCGCCTGCGGGGCACGGGCGTTCGAGATGGCCATTGAGCGCTTCGGCGTCTTCCCGCACTTGAGGATTCCCAACGTGCTGTGGGCGGGGCCTGAGAAGTGCCCGGGGGCGCTGGAGGAGTTCGTGGAGCGGCTCTCCGGCGGGCTGGCCGAGGCGGGGTTCCCGCCGGAGAGTCGCCCCTTCCAGGCCCACCTGACGATCGGCCGGCGCCGGGTGAAAGGACGCCCCCCCGCCGGCCTGGAGGGGGAACTCGACGCCGCGGAGCGCCGTTGGCTCTCTCCCCCGCTCAGGCTGTGGATGAAGGAGGGGGCGCTATTCCGGAGCGAGCTCCGCCCCGGCGGCGCCATCTACACTCCCGTCCACCGCGCGTTGCTGGCTTGAAGCCGTCCGCCCTCGGCTTTTCGCCGGGGCTTGTGGTAAAATTCCTTCGTTTCCTGATTCGGCAGAATACCGGGATGGGTTTCCTCCGCGCCGTGCGGGGCTGGGGAGGGTTCTGCCGCGGGGCTTACGCGGTGCCCGGGCTCGCGCCGACCTCGATCGGCCGAACGAGGTCCCGCTCAGTCGCCCGCGCGGGGCGGCATCACCTTTTTGCTGAGTGAAGCGGAGATTCTCTAAGGGTGAAACCGGAAGTTTGGATGGCGGCGCCAAAAATAACCGGCCATGGCGGCCACCGCCAGGAGGTTCCCGATCAGGATCGCGGGAATCGTGAGGGCGTGAACCAATCCCTCGACGAACAACATGCTCACTCCGATGAACCCGAACTCGAAGAAGATGGAGAGCAGGATGATCCCGAAGCCGTAATTCGGATCGCGCTCGGCCACGCGGATGAGCCAGGCGGCGACCACTCCGATCGCCGCAAAGGCGAGGCCGTGAACCCAGGTGAACGTGAGGACTATCTCGAAGGAGATGGGAAGCCCCTGGGCGGAGGCGGCATCCACTCCCCCCCGGAAGAGGGCGGTCCCGATCACGCTGGGCGTGTACAGGGGCCTTCCCTGGTAGAGATCCAGCAGGAAGAACCAGACGGCGATCGTCGCAGCCCCGATGAGACCCCCCACCATCCCTTCCTCGTAGAGCTTGGAGTCTTGGAGAGGTATCTCCACCGGTTGGCTGTTGGGCTGTGCGGCCATGACGCGTCCTTCCCTCTCAGCGGCTGGGCAAGGCCCTGCCCCCTTCCCGCAGTCTATCCATCCGTATACAACAAATTTAGGCCCAGAATTCATCCTCGCCACTCCAATAGGTCTTGGGGGGAAAGCCCGCCCGGTGCGAGGGCTTTTTAGGGGACGCCTGAGGATCGCGTCGAGACGGCCCGCACCGTCTTCCCAGAGGATGGAAAGCATGGAAGAGAGGAATTTTGTTGATTTTTGCTCGATTTCCTCCGCGTATTTATCGAAAACCCAACTCGGCCCCAAGGCGACGGCGGGAAAAGGAGAAAAGAGAAACTTGTCAGGCAGGGCGGTCGGTTTTTCCTCCCCATGGCATGGGAAAGGAGATGCATGACGACCTTCTACAAGCTGAGTGAGATGAGCCGCAGCGTCATCGCCACGCAGTACTCGACGGCCGAGGGCCCGACCATCAAGGGGAAGAAGGTGGAGGTGGGCTACTACCGCTACCCGTCCGGCTCGGGGGCCAAGACCCACGCGCACCCCGAGGAGCAGGTGATCACCGTCCTCAAGGGGCGCATCCGCTCCAGGGTCGGGAACGAGGAGAAGATCCTGGGCCCCGGCGAGGCGGTCTATATCCCCTCGAACGCGGACCACTCGAACTGGGCGGTGGACGAAGAGGTGGAGTTCATCAGCTGCAAGGACGTGGTGGACTGAAGCCGCGCGGGGAGAGAGCCGATTCTCTTCGGCGGCTGGGCAGCTCTTGTTTGCCGGATTTGTTCCGCAGGTCCGGGACCGCGCCGGCTGGGCTCTGTCAGCCCCGGAAGGGAGAGACCTCGGCGGCCTGGCCGGTGTTGATGCTCTCGATGATCGCCTGAAGAACCGCCACCACCTCCAGCCCCTCGCGCCCGCCCGTCTCGGGGCGCCCGCCTTGGCCGCCGCGTCCATGGCCCGCCTCGCGTCCGCCGCCGTCAAGGCGAGGGGTTTTTCGACGAAAATGTGCTTTCCGGCGGAGGCCGCCTGGCAGATGATATCCGCGTGGGTGGAATGGGGCGTTGCGATGATCACCCCCTCCACCCCTGGATCCTTGAGCACCTCGTCCAGGTTGCCGGCCTGACGGCAGCCGTGCCTTTGGACGAAGGCCGCCCGGCTCTCTGCGGTCCTGGAGTGGCAGGTCACGATTTCGCACGCCCCGCTCCTGCCCGCCGCGTCGGCGAGCACACTCCCCCATCCACCCAGGCCCAGGGAAGCCAAGCGGATCTTCTCGCCCGCCATTTCCGCCTCCAGAGTGGGATGCCTGGGCCGTGCTCGGCCGCTAACGGAGGGGAGTCACTGCCCGGGATGCCCATTCGTGGAGCGTGCGGGGGCATCCCGGCCGGGGACGGAGCGCACGCCGTCCTTCCGGAGCACGACGGCGTACTTGTACCGGGCCGAGGGGTAGTAGCTGCGGAAGAACTCGAGAGCCTCTCCCTTGTCGCTGCGGGAGTACGTCTCCACGTACACGACCGGGGAGGTGATGCTGACGCCGAGGAGCTCCGAGATGCGGTGATCCGCGATCCGGGCTTCGATGGTCTGGTAGTACTCCCCGATCGTGTAGCCCAGGCGGTCCTCGAAGATCTTCGACATCGAGCGCAGCCGGAGGTCCCGGGCCGGGATACGCTTCGTCAGCCGGGGGGGCAGGAAGTGGGTGACGTAGCTGAAGGGCCGGCCGTCCACGATGCCGACACGCTGGACGCGGGAGATCGGATCGCCGGCGGAAATGCCAAAAAATTCCGACAGCTCGGGAGGGCAGGGCACGGAGTCGGCGGAGAGGAGACGGGTTTCCCGCCCCTGCGCCTCCAGAGTGAAGTCCTCGATGAAGCCGTTGAGGCTGACCGTCTTGGGTTTGGCGAGGTTCTCGCTGATGAAGGTTCCCCGGCCCCGCTGCCTGAGCAGCATCCCCTTCGCGTGGAGGACGGCAAGGGCGTGCCGCACGGTGACTCGGCTTACCCTGAAAAGCCTGGCCAGCTCCAATTCGTTCGGCAGCTTGCTCCCCTGGAGAAATTCCCCTTCCTCGATTTTTCTCTCAAGCAGACCCGCGATTTGGTAGTAATAGGGGACGAACTCATTGAACGCGTGACTTTGGAGGCCCTTGGGGCGGTTCATTTTATTCACCACGGTCTGGCTGCCTGCCGTGCGGCAGGAGAGGTTTCGCTCGGGCGGATATAGATCCATTTTGGCATGATCGGCGCGAAATCGCCAATTTGCTCCTGAGGTTTTCGCTCTGACCCAGGGGCGGCCCCCCAGTTCCGCTTCCCGGAGGCGGGCATCGGCAAGTGATAAATAGCTGGGGATAAGCGCTTCTTCCGCTTGCGCGCGGTGTCGAGGGGGGAACCGCCCCGCCGGGCCCGGGATGCTTCCCGGGTCCGGCCCGGGGGAGACTGGAGGTCGGCGAAGCCTCGTTCTCGTGGTAGAAGAGACGGAGGGGGGAGGGGAGCGGCCGGGATGGACATGGCCGCAGAGCGGCGCATCGGCTCACCGGAGGGCCTTTCATGCTTTACTCGCTTCGCACCCATCACGTGGCCCCGGGCAAGATGGACGACTTCCACAAGCTGCGCCGGGAGGCCCTCCCCTTCTTTGAGAAGCACGGGATCCGGGTCGTCGGATACTGGAAGACGGAGATTGGCCCCTCTCCCTGCGTGGTCTCCCTCACCGCTTTTCAGGACTGGGCCCACTATGAAAAGGCCCAGGGGTCGCTCGTCGCCGATCCCGAGTTCAAGAAGCTGATGGGCCGGTTCCAGGGGCTCAGCCTCCGGACGGAGACCGTCATCCTCCGTCCCACGGACTACTCCCCCCTGCAATGAAGAAAGCTTCCCCACGGGCCTCGGGCCGCCACCCAGGCGGCCGCGTTCTTCCCCTCGACTCCTGAAGGAGGGCCGATGCTTCTGAACAGGCCCCGGGCGATGGCGCTGATGGAAAAGCACGGCCTCGACGCCCTCATCGCCACTAACCCCAATCACGTGACCTACGCCTCCAACTACGGCGGGCACACCCCCCGCATCTACGAGGAAAAAGAAGCCTTCGCCCTCCTCCCCCGGGACACGTCCCAGGCGGCCCTGCTCGCGCACATCGGCGAGGCCTCCTACCTGGCCGAGAAGCGGGAGGAGGTGTGGGTGCCGGAGATATGGACCTACGGCACCTCCAAGATCGCCTGGCCGGCGGACCTCCGGCCCGACGCGGACGAGGAGCGCCTGCTCGCCATCCTCAAGGACAAGGAGCGCAACGCCCGCTCCCTCCCTGAGCTCCTCGCCCGCGCGCTGGACGCCAAGGGGCTGGGCGGGGCGGTCATCGGCCTGGACGAGAGCGGGCTGACCGCCGGCCTCCACGCGAGGCTCAAGGCGGCTTGCCCCAAGGCGGACTTCCGGCCCGCCCGGGCCGTCTGGCGGGAGATCGAGCTGATCAAGACGGAGGAAGAGCTTGCCCGCCTCCGCCGCGCCGCGCACGTGAACGAGGAAGCTGTCGCCGAGGTGATGAGCCAGCTGCGCGCGGGAGTGAGCGAGGCCGCGCTCCTCCAGACCTACCGCGAGGCGGTGGCCCGCCGGGGCGGCGCGCTTGAGTTCTGGAACTCGGCGGGAGGGCGCCGGGCGGGGGATTTTTTCCAGTCCGGCGCCTACAGGCTCCGGAAGGGGGACACCTACCGCTTCGACGCTGGCTTGGTCCTGGACCACTACCACGCGGACACGGGCGGCGTCGCGGTGATCGGCCCTCCCACGGCGCGCCAGCGCGAAATCTACGCCACCATCACGGCCGGCATGCAGGCCGCCCTGGAGAAGGTCCGCCCCGGCGCTACCTATGAGGACGTCTGGCGGGCCGGGGTGGAGACCGTCGCCCGGCGGGGCATCAAGGACTATGACGTCCTCCGCTCCGACCTCGGCCACGGGATCGGGATCGAGCCCCGCGTGCCGGACCTGATGCGGGGGAACACGCTCGTCCTCGAACCGGGGATGGTGATCAACGTGGAGGTGCCCTACTACGAGGTGGGCTACGGGGGCTTCCAGCTCGAGTACAGCCTGCTGCTGACGGCGCCGGGACATGAACGCTTGATCCCGAACAGCCGCGACCTGTGGGTGAAGGGCGGCACATGATTCCCGGCGTGCCGGAGAGTGATGGTCCGCTCCGATCTGGCCGGTTCGCCGATGGCATGAGGAGCTGTCTTTTTGCCCGTGAAGAGGGGGGTCACCCGAACGGCGCCCTGAATTTCGAAGGGTTCGCTCCGTCCATGGATGAAGCGCCCTGCCGGGAGATGGGGACCGTGCCGCCGCTCCGGCGGGAGCGGGCGCAATCCGTCTCATAGTGGGATGATCCCTTTTTCCTCTTGTATAATTGTCAACGATCGAGATAGCTGCTCTCCCGTTATGGCTCAAAAAGTGACCTTCCGCACAGGAATGGCGTGGAATGTCCGGGGAGAGTTTATGTTTTGATTGACGTTGGGGGTTCATCTTTGCTGAAATAGAAGGGAATCGGCAGACAACCGGAGGGTGGCCCCCGTGCCTTCGAGGCAGCTCCAGCCAACCGATCCCATTTTGGTCGGCGAGAAAGACGCGCGTGAAAGCCACAACCTCCTGCGCGCGCTGGTGGAGCTCGGGTTCCGCAACGTGACCGAGGTGAATAGCATTTACAAGTTTCTCCAATTCGCGAGGGTCCAGAAGTTTTCCGTCGCCTTCATCGGCTCCACCCTTGGGGGCGAGCGCGCCGTCGACGCCCTCGGCAACGTTCGGACGTCGAGCGAGAACACCGAGATCCCGCTCGTCTTCATGCACGCCAAGTCCGAGAGGGACCTCGCCAGGAGGGCCACCGAGACAGGCGCGAGCGGCAGCGTCCAGTATCCCATCGAGGACCGGCGGCTGCGGTCGGTCCTGGAAGACCTTTTTGACATGTACGTCGTCGCGAAGCCGGAGGGCGCGGCGGCGGCGCCCCAGGAGAGCCCAAGCGCGGCGGCCGCTCCCCAGGACGGCCCGGGCGCGGCGGCGGCCCTGGAGGCCGGCCGGAAGATGCTGGCGCAAGGCGACCTGGAGGGGGCCGGGGCGGCCTTTGCCCGCGCATTGGAGAATGCGGAACGCTCGACCGCTCTCTGTTTCGGCCTGGCGGAGGTATGTTTCGCCAAGGGCGATCACGAGGCCGCCGAGAAGGCGCTCATGGAAGCCGACCGCATCGAGCCCTTCGCCCGGAGGGAGTTCCGGCGCCGGGCCCCGGCCTTCGTCCAGCGCGGGCACCAGAAGCTCAAGGAAGAGCGGTACGGCGAGGCGATCTTGGAGTTCGAGGGCGCCATCGCCGCGAATCCCAAGAGCGTGGGAGGCTTCTTCGGCTTGGGGGAGACCTTCAGGGCGATGGGCGACGCGGCGGGGGCGGAGCGGGTGTACCAGCGCGCCATCGAGATCGACGAGGAGCCCGTGGACCTCCATCTGTATAACGAGATGGGCCTCATCGCGCGCCGGAAGCGCGAGTTCGCGACCGCGTTGTTCGCCTTCGACAAGGCCCTTTCTTTCGCTCCCGGGGACGCCGTTCTCCACTACAACAAGGCGATGGTTTACGTCGCCCTGAAGAATTACGGCGAGGCCCTGCCCTTGCTGCGCAAGGCCGCCGCCATCGACCCGGAGTTCGTCGAAGCCGCGCAAGCGGAAGGCTCGATTTCGAACATTCTGTCCGGCCTCCGGGCGTCGAGCGCGGCCTGATCGCCTCCTCCGGCCGGGCCCCGGGGCGCGGGGGCGCGGGCCGGCCGCTCCACGAGGGGCCTTGCAAGGGCGCCATTCATGCCGTTTCCTCGTTCGATGGGCCGGTGCGCATGAGCGACCAAGCGGAAAAGCGTGTCTTCGCCCGTTTCAGGATCCCCGTCGTCGTCGACGCCCCCGAGCTTTCGGATTTTCCCCTCGTGCCGGGGGACGTGAGCGCGAATGGGTTCAAGGTGGTGGTCGGCAAGCAGCCCAGGGTGGGAGGGGCCTTCCCCTGTTCGATCCAGATCGCCCAGGAGATGTTCGGCGACTGCGAGGGGGCAATCGCATGGGTGCGGAAGGGCCCGGCGGGGTCCCCCTCCTGGGAAGTGGGGATATCGGTCCAAACCAGGGACGAGGCCCGCGTCCGCCTGGCCTCGCTGCTGGAAGAGCTTTCCGCGCAATTCGGGAGAAGCGCCTCTTCCGTCCCGGATGCCTGAGCGCCTTCCGTGCCCCCAGGGATCCGCGCCTCGTGCGGAAAGACGCCCAACCCCTTCCGCCTCGATGGAATGCCTCCCGCGCCCGCCGGGCCCCCTGAATCTCCCTCCATGGGGAAGCGCCCGTTTGCGGGGGGCCGGAACGCGCGGCTAGACTGGTCCGTTCCGCTGGGAAAACTCCACCCGGGCGGGCGCGGGAGGCCGGGCGGCGCATGATCGGGAAGCTGATACCGACGACCGTCGTGGGGAGCTACCCCCAGCCCGGCTGGCTGGTCGACCGGGGCGCCTTGAAGGAGATGACGGTCCCGAGGGTGCGCGCGAAGGGCATCTGGCGCATCCCCGAGGCGTTCCTGGAGCAGGCCCAGGACGACGCCACCCTCGCCGCCATCCGGGAGCAGGAGCGGGCGGGGATCGACATCATCACCGACGGCGAGATCCGCCGCGAGAGCTACTCCAACCGCTTCGCCACCGCCCTCCAGGGTGTGGACATCGAGAGGCCCGGCGCGGCCGTCAACCGCGGCGGCACCACGAGCGCCGTCCCGCGCGTCACCGGCAAGATCGGGAGGGCGCGCCCGGTCGAGGTGCGGGACGTCCGGTTCCTGCGGGAGAACACCGATCGTCTCATCAAGATCACCCTCCCCGGGCCCTTCACCATGACCCAGCAGGCCCAGGACGACCACTACGGCGACGAGCGCGCCCTCGCCCTGGACTACGCGCGGGCCGTCAACCAGGAGGTCCAGGACCTCTTCCGCGCCGGGGCCGACATCGTCCAGCTCGACGAGCCCTACATGCAGGCCCAGCCCGGCAAGGCGGACCGCTTCGCCGTCGAGGCGATCAACCTCGCCCTCGAGGGAGCCCCCGGCACGACCGCCGTCCACATGTGCTTCGGCTACGCCCACATGGCCGCCCGGCGGGGGTACGGCAAGCCCAACGCCTACGCCTTCCTCCCCCAGCTCAACGAGTGCCTGGCCGATCAGGTCTCGATCGAGGCGGCCCAGCCCCGGCTGGACCTGCGCACCCTCCGCCAGCTCAAGGACAAGACCGTCATCCTCGGCGTCATCGACAACAGCGACCCCCGCGTCGAGTCCCCCGGGACCGTGGCCGGTCGCATCCGGGCGGCCCTCGAATTCGTCAGCCCCGAGCGCCTCATCGCCGCCCCCGACTGCGGGATGAAGTACATGGACC
>MGDP01000104.1 GCA_001790955.1 Candidatus Tectomicrobia bacterium RIFCSPLOWO2_12_FULL_69_37 | reverse complement strand
CCCCTTCCGAGGAGAAGACCATGGAGTCCGAGAAGACTTGCCCCCTGCGGATTGTCCTGGAAGGGGGCGAAATCATGTGCTTCGACCCCTGGTTCGTCCGCACCATCTCGCGCGGGCCCCGCATCGTCCGGGAGTTCTGCGAGGGTGACTACACCGCCTGCCCCTTCTACCAGGTCCAGGGAAAAGGGAAAGTGCAGAAGACCGCCTGACCTCACCCGGCGGGGGGCGCCGCCCCCCTCAGCCGATCCAGCAGCCGAGCGGCCGCCGCCTGGGCCCCCGCCGCGCAGTCGGGGATCCCCACCCCCCGGTAGGCGCTCCCCGCGAGGGCCACCCCGGGCAGCTCCGCCGCGAGGCGCTCCATCTCCTCCACCCGCCCCAGGTGCCCGACCGTGTAGCGGGGCATGGCGCGCCCGTAGCGCTGGAGCAAGGCTTCCTCGGGCTCCCCCGCGAGGCCCAGCACGGGCCTCAGCTCCTCCACCAGCCGCCGGACGAGCTCCCGGTCCCCGAGGGCGAGCGCCTCCCCGCCCCGCGCCCCCCCGGCGAAGGCCCGCAGGAGCACCTTCCCCGCCGGGGCCCGGCCCGCGAACTTCGAGCTCGAGAACGAGCACGCCATCAGGGGCCTCCCCTCGGCCGCCGGGACGACGAAGCCCATCCCGTCGAGGGGATGGGCCACCTGCTCCCGCCGGAAGACCAGGTTGAGGGTGGCGACCGAGCCGTAGGGGATCCCTTCGAGCAGCTCGCGCAGGCGCGGGGACGCTTCGCCGAAGAGCGGCGCGGCCGCGTGGGCGGGCAGGGCCGCGCACAGGGCGTCCGCCTCGATCTCCCCCCCTCCCTCCAGCCCCACCCGCCAGCGCCCGCCCTCGCGCCGGAGGCCCGAGGCCCGCGACCCGCAGCGGAGCGCGGCCCCGGCGCGCGAGACCCGCTCCCTGAGCGCCTCCACCAGCGCCGCCATCCCCCCCTCCAGCGAGAGGAAGAGCGCGTAGCGCGGCCCGCTCGCCGCGGCCGCGCCCCGGGCCTGGGCCATCCGCCGGCGAAGCGCCAGGATGACGCTGCGGTGGCGGCGCTCCATCTCCAGGAACTGGGGCATGGTGGCCTCGAGGCTCAGGTCCTCGGGATCCGCCGCGTAGATGCCCGCCACCATGGGCTGGGCCATCCGATCGAGCGCCTCCTCCCCGAACCGGCGGCGGACGAAGGAGGCGAGGGACTCGTCCCCCGTCCCCCGGCGGCGCGGGAGGAGGAGGTCGAGCCCCATGCGGAGCTTCCCCAGGGGGCTGAAGATGGGGCTCGTCACGAAGGGCAGGAAGGAGGAAGGCGCGAGGAGGTAGAAGCCCGCCGGGACGGGGTGAAGCCTCCCCCCGCGCAGGATGAAGCTGCGGCGGCACCCGGGCCGGGTGCCGATGAGGCGGCTCTCGAGGCCCAGCTCGCGGCAGAGCTCCACCCCCTCGGGCTTGGCCGAGAGGAAGCAGTCGGGGCCCTTCTCCAGGAGGCAGCCGCCCGCGCGCGCGGTCTCGATGGCGCCCCCCACCCGCGGGGAGGCTTCGAGGAGGACCACCTCGATCGGAAACCCGCGCTCCCGGGCGCCCTCGATGAGGCGGAGGCAGGCCGCGAGGCCCGCGATCCCTCCCCCCAGCACCAGCGCGCGGCGGGGCGGCGCGGTCAAGCGATCCTCCCCCCGGCGCGGGCCAGCACGAGGTCGCGGAGCATGGCGATGAAGGAGGGGTGGGTGCCCACCGTCGGGGCGCGGAAGTACCCCAGGCCCGCCCCCTCGGCCGCCTCGCGGGCCTCCACGTCGAGGTCGTAGAGCACCTCGACGTGGTCGCAGATGAAGCCGGCCGGGGCGAGCAGCACGTCCCTCACCCCCTCCCCGGCGGCCTTGCGCACCACCTCCGTCACGTCGGGTTCGAGCCAGGCGCCGGGCGGGACCTCCGGGCTGCTCTGGAAGCCCACGTCGTAGCGCGCCGCCCCGACCGCCTCCGCGGCCAGCTCGGCCGTGCGCAGGAACTCCTCCCGGTAGGGCGACACCTTGGCCATCGTGACGGGGATGGAGTGGGCGGTGAAGATGAGGCGGGCCGCCCCGAAGCGGGCGGGCCCCATCTCCCCGGCGGCCCGGCGGACGTTCCCCGCAATCGCCTCGATGAAGGCCGGGTGGTCGAACCACCCCGTCTCCAGGAACTCGACCTCGGGCGCGCCCTCCCCCACCTCCTCCCGCGCCGCGCGCGCCGAGCCCTGGTAGGCCTCCCAGCTCACCTTGGCCCGGTGGGGGGCGAGTACCACCCCGAGGGCGCGGCGCAGCCCCCGGCGGCCCATCTCGGCCAGGGCCTCACGGATGTAGGGGGTCCAGAAGCGGAAGCCCACGTAGACCGGCATGGGCGAGCCCGCGGCGGCGAGGTAGGTCTCGAGCGCCCCCGCCTGCTTCTGGGAGAAGTGGCTGAAGGGGGAGAAGCCGCCGAAGCGGGCGTAGTGCGCCGCCACTTCGCGGATGCGCCCGGCGCCCCCCGTGCGGCCGCCGACGACGTTCTCGACGTAGCAGTAGGCCTCGCCGGGGCACTCGTCGTGGCGGCGGCAGCAGCCCGGGGTCGGGCCCCCGAAGCCGGTGAGGAGAACCGAGTCGAACGGTGCGCTCATGTCAGCCCTTCCACGCGTGAACGAGGTCCACCAGGAACCGCACGTTGTCCACCGGCGTCGCGGGGAGGACGCCGTGCCCCAGGTTGAAGATGTGGCCCGGCCGCCCGCCGGCCTGCCGGAGGATTTCCTCCGCCCGCCGCCGGATGAGGCGCCGGTCACCGAGAAGGGCGGCGGGGTCGAGGTTCCCCTGGACGGCCACCTCCCCCAGCCGCCGCCAGGCCTCGCCCAGCTCCACCCGGAAGTCGAGGCCGATGACGTCCCCCCCGGCCTCGCGCATGGCTTCGAGGAGGGAGGCCGTGCCCGTCCCGAAGTGGATGACGGGCGCGCCCGGCCGCAACCCCCGGACGAGGGCCTTCGTGTGGGGCAGCACGAACTCGCGGTAGTCCGCCGGCCCCAGGCAGCCCACCCAGGAGTCGAAGAGCTGCACCGCCTGGGCGCCCGCCTCGATCTGGCCGTTCAGATAGGGCGCGAGCGCCCGCACCAGCCGCTCCATGAGGGCGCTCCAAGCGGCCGGGTCGCGGTACATGAACTCCTTGGTGAGGGCGAAGTCGCGCGAGCCGCCCCCCTCGATCATGTAGGAGGCGAGGGTGAAGGGCGCCCCCGCGAAGCCGATGAGAGGCACCTCCGCGGGGAGGGCGCGGCGGATCTGGCGGACGGCCTCGAAGACGAAGCCCAGGCTCCCGGGCTCCGCCTCGCGCAGGCGGTCCACGTCCCCGGCCGCGCGGAGGGGGTTGCCCAGCACGGGGCCGTCCCCTTTCGAGTATTCGAGCCCCATCCCCATGGGCTCCAGGATCAAGAGGATGTCCGAGAAGAGGATGGCGGCGTCCGCCCCGATGCGCCGGGCGGCGGCGACGGTGACCTCGGCGGCGAGGGCGGGGTCGCGGCAGAGCTCCTTGAAGGGCACGCGCTCGCGCAGCTCGCGGTACTCCTTCAGGTAGCGGCCCGCCTGGCGCATGAGCCAGACGGGAGTAGCCCCGCAGGGCTCGCGCCGGCAGGCGCGCAGGAAGGCGCCCTGGGCCGCCCCCTCCCCGGCGGGATGTGCCATGCGCCTGCCCCCCATCGGTGCGGAAACGAAATCGGCCCCAGCGGGGCCGTGAGGCCAGTCTAATCGAAACCCGCGCGGGAAGCACACCCGGGCGCGAGCCCCTGGCTGGACACCCCGCCCCCCATGCGCTACAAGAAACGGGGCGCGGGAACCGCGCCCTTCATGCTACGGGGCGCCATAGCCAAGCGGTAAGGCAGAGGACTGCAAATCCTCCACCCCCGGTTCAAATCCGGGTGGCGCCTCCAGGACGTATCCCGGGGGTTCGGGGATGAGAACCCCCTTTTTTGCGGGCGGAGCGCATGGAGACGAGGGGAACCCCCCAGAGCCGCCGGCTGCCCTCCCCCCTGGCGCGCCTGTGCCTCGCGGCGCTGCTCGCCGCCTCCCTCGCCGGGCTGGCCGGCTGCGCGGCCCAGCAGCAGGCCTCGGCCCCCGGCTCTCCCCCGCAGCAGGAGGAGGTGTCCGACCCGCTCGAGGAGTTCAACCGGGCCGTCTTCCAGCTGAACGAACTCCTGGACATCATCCTCCTGCGCCCCCTGAGCGAGGTGTACCGCGCGATCCTCCCCGACCCCGTGCGCGACTCGGTGCGGAACTTCCTCCGCAACCTCGGCGCGCCGGTCGTCTTCTTCAACGACGTGCTGCAGGGCCGGGGGGAGCGCGCCCAGATCACCTTCGGGCGCTTCCTGGTGAACACCACCCTCGGGGTGGGCGGGCTCTTCGATGTGGCGAAGGACATGGGCGCCCCCTACCACGGGGAGGACTTCGGCCAGACCCTCGGGGTGTGGGGGGTGAAGCCGGGCATCTACCTCGTGCTGCCCATCCTGGGGCCTTCCACCGCGCGGGACGCGGCCGGCCGGGTGGGCGACGTCCTGATGAACCCCCTCACCTACGTCTACTCGGCCAACGACCTGGAGTACCTCTCCGTCGCCTTCGGGGCGGGGGGCGCGGTGGACCTCCGCTCGCGGAACATCGAGCTGATCGATCAGCTCAAGCGCGACGCCCTGGACTACTACATCCTCATGCGGAGCATCTACCTCCAGATCCGCGAGAACGAGATCCGCAACGGCCTGACGCCGGGGGACAGCCCCGAGCGCAGGCTCGCCATCGAGTGATTCACCCCTTCCGGGTGCCGAAGGCCTCGGCGAGGGCGACCGTCCGCTCCGCCGCGGCCACCACCGGGTAGTCCACCATCCGCCCGCCCACCGTCACGCTCGCCTCCCCCCGCGCCGTGGCCGCCCCGAAGGCCACCACCACCTCCTGGGCGTGGGCCAGCTCGGCCTCCGTCGGGGTGAAGACCTCGTTCACCACGGCCACTTGCTTGGGATGGATGCAGGCCTTGCCGAACATGCCCAGGGCGCGCGCCCGCGCGGCGCTGGCCGCGAGGCCCTCCGGGTCGTCCAGGCGGATCCAGACAGTGTCGAGGGGCCTCTCGCGGCCCGCCGCGCGGGAGGCGTTGGCGATGCGGGCGCGCGGGTAGTCGAGGACGAACTCGTCCCGCGGCCACTCGCAGCCCAGGTCGGCCGTGTAGTCGCCCGCGCCGAAGGCGAGCAGGAAGTCCCGGTCCCCCACGTCGGCCGAGGCGGTGGCGAAGGCCTGCTCCACCCCCCGCGCGTTCTCCAGGATGGCGATGAGCATCACCCGCCCGGGCTGGAGGCCCAGGGCGCGCTCCCGCTCGCGCAGGAGCCGGTCGGCCGCGCGGGCGTGGTCCGGGCCCTCGACCTTGGGGACCATGATGCCCGTCAGGCGGGGCCCCACGGCGGCCGCGATGTCCTCGGCCCCGGTGGCCACCGAGAAGCCGGTCACCCCGGCCATGGGGTTCACGCGGACGAAGACCTCGGCCCCGTCGTCGGAGGCGATGCGCTCCACCCAGCCGGCGATCCCGAGGCGGGTCGTCTCCTTCTCGGCGAGGGGGACGGAGTCCTCGAGGTCCAAGACGACGGCGTCGGCCCCGGACTTGCCCACCTTGGCGAGCATGCGCTCGCGGTTGCCCGGCGCGAAGAGGATGGTGCGGAACAGGCGCATGGGGTGCGGCTCCTCCCGGGCGGGGGAT
>MGDP01000103.1 GCA_001790955.1 Candidatus Tectomicrobia bacterium RIFCSPLOWO2_12_FULL_69_37 | reverse complement strand
CTCGGGCGTCGCCTCCATCCCCATCGTGAGCGGCCTCCTCGCGGGCGGCATGAGCCCCGGCGCCGCCATGGCCTTCCTCATCGCCGGCCCCGTCACCACCGTCTGCGCCGTGGGCGCCGTCCTCGCCCTCGTGCGCGGGCGCGCCTTCGCCCTCTACCTGGGCTCCGGCATCGGCGGATCATTGGCGGCGGGGTACGCCTTCCAGTGGATCATGGGGTAGCGGGGGGAGAAAACACCGATTTTGTAGGGGCGACCGCTGGCCGCCCCTGCGGCCCCGTCTCCCCCCATCCCGTCGTTTGAGGGAATTTGAGGCAAGAGCTTCTCCCCTCCCCGGCCTATATTCCCCCCGGGGGCGCGGCGCCCCCGCCCCCCCATCCCCCCCTTAACTAAGGGAGGGCGCGGGGGGGGCGTCCTTTGCCATCGGGGACGTGCGGGGTCCGTAGGGGCGAACCTCGTGTTCGCCCCGGTTCCCCAGCCAGGGGGCGATGACGAGCATCGCCCCTACAGACCCATGAAGGCGCCCTGGTGCAGGTTCCGTCTGCAGGGGCGACCGGCCTTCAGCAGGCCGAAGCCGGCGAAGGCCGGCCGGTCGCCCCTGCGAATGTCCAGAGGGGATGAAAGGTGCCCACGTTTTTCACGGGCGTTCACGCGGGGAAAAAGGAGGGTGTCCGGGGTTTTCCGGGACATTCCGGCGGGAAAAATAGGCGGCGCCCCAGAACTGGAAGGGGAAAATGAAAGTTTCATCAATTTCCACTACATTCCACCGGAAAAAAATGGGCGCAGGGTCAGTTCACCCCCCCATCCCCCCCCTTAACCAAGGGGAGGCACAGGGGGGTCGTTCCTTGGCAATGGGGGGCGCGAGAGACGAAAGGCCGTCTGGGGGTTTCCGGGATAATACGGGGTATTCCGCAGTGATTTTTTTTCGCGCGGGCTTTTTCACCGCCCCCCGGCGGGTTTTGTGGGGAGCTTGTCCGGCTTGTGGGGGCCCCAGACGCGGCGGAAGTAGCTGTCGGCCAGGTAGAGGGCGCCGGCGGGATTGTGGGCGAGGACGCGGTCCTTGGCGACGAGGGTGGTGGCGAGGCCCTGGGAGTGGCGGAAGAAGAGGCTGTCGTGCCCGACGCAGAGGCCGAGGACGACGTTGAGCTCGCAGCCGGCGCGGTTCAGGAGCTCGGCCTGGGAGATGGGGTTGCAGAGCATCTCGGGCTGGCCGGGGCGGACCTTCTCGGCGTCGGTGAGGCCCACGGCCTCCTTGGGGATGTCGCCGTTCTTGCAGGCGGCGGAGACGGCCTCGAAGCCGTGGCTCTCCAGGACGGCGCTCAGGACGCGGGCGAGGTCGACGAAGCTGATGCAGGTGGCGATGCCGATCTTCCGGAAGCCCATGCGCTTGGCGAAGGCGCAGATCTCCTCCACCCGGGTCCACTTGCAGTAGCCCTCGCTCTCGACGCGGGCGGACTCCTGGGCGACGCGGAGGGTGAAGGGATCCGAATACTTCTCGCGGGCCGCGCGGAGGGCCTCGGGGCCGGTCTTGGAGGGGCAGAAGCCGGGGCCGCGCTCGGCGGACTCGCCCTGGCGGCAGGCGCGGACGGTCTCGGGGCAGTAGGCGCAGCCGGGGTCCTCGTAGGGCACGGGGCCTCTCCTCCTCCGCGGCGCCTCAGGCGGCGGGGGCGGCGTGGTTCTTGAGGACGAGGATGGTGGGCTCGACCCGCACCCGGGAGACGATGGAGTGGGTGATGAGGCAGTCCTTCTCGGCGAACCCGATGACCTCGCGGGCGAGGGCGCGGTCGCCGTCCGGGGGGAGGGCGACGCGGGCCTTGATGGCGATCTCGGTGAAGAGGAACTGGCCGTCCGGGCGGGCGAGGGTGCCCTCGGCCTCGGCCTCGAAGGCCTCGAACCGGAGGCCGCGGTGGGCGGCGGTGCCGAGGAAGGTCATCATGAAGCAGGTGGCCTGGGCGGCGACGAAGAGGTCCTCGGGGGTCCAGACGCCCTCGTGGCCCTTGAACTCGGGCGGGGTGGCGACGCGGATGGCGGGCTTGCCCGCGGCGTTGAGGAAACCCCTGCGCTCGGACTCCCAGATGACGCCGACCTTGTAGCGGTACTCCTTGGGGCGCGCTTGCACGGCCGATCCTCCCAGCTCTCGCAGGACGGGCGGGCCCGCCCCCTGCGGCGGTCCTCTCTCCCGGGCGCTCTTTCTCAACATCCGTGCCGATCAGGGCTTTTGATTTTCAAAGAGTTACGCCGGCACGGGAAAACGAGGGGCAGGCATTTGGATCACGGGCGGGGCATTTCGCCCCACAATTTAGCATCCCCAGAAGGGGCGGCAGGACATATATTTGAAATTAGGGTGTTAATGTCCTGTTTATTCCGCCGCCCCGCCTCCCGGGCGCAAGAGGAGAAGAGAGATGGATTGGGCCGTCCTGGGCCTCATTGTCCTCCTGGTGGCCTCGGCCATCTATTATCCCCAATTCCCCGAGGCCGCCTCGGTGTACCGCCGCTTCCGCCGGCCCCGGAGGCTGACCTGCCCGGCGACGGGGACGCGGACGCTCGTCCAGGTGGCCGCCGGCCGGGCGGCCTGGGCCGCGATGGTCTCGGGCTCGCCCTGCTTCCGGGTGAAGGATTGCGCCCGGTGGTGGGGCGGCGAGAAGGACTGCAAGCGGGATTGCCTGGGACAGGTGGTCTAGGGACGGGAGAGAAAGGAGATCGCCATGTTCGATCATCCGGTGCTGCTCATCCTCTTGATCGCGGCGCTGGGGGCCCTCTACGTGCTCGCCCCCGTCGCGGCGGACGCCTACGGCCGCTTCCGCTCCCGCCGGCAGGTGCAATGCCCGGAGACGGGGACGGTGACGTCCATACAGGTGGACGCGGACCGCGCGGCCCGCACCGCCCTCTTCGGCGAGCCGAAGCTGAGGGTGTCGGACTGCCGGTTCTGGCCCGGCCGCTACGACTGCGCGCAGAGGTGCCTGGGAAGGTGACCTGAGAAGCCCAGCCCGCGTCTTCCGCGGAGCGCCCCCGGAGACGGGGGCGCTCCTTTCGTCTGGAGGGGGGAGCCCCCTAGGGCGCCAGGGCGTCCGGCTCCGGGAAACCCTCGGGCCAAGCGGCGAGGGTCCCCTCGAGATGGCCCTTCACCTTCCCCGGATCGAGGCGCACCGAGCGCCTGATCTTGTTCACCTCGCCCTCCGCCTCGATGGGGATCTGGAGGGCGTCCATGAAGCGGTTGAACATGTTGAAGAAGCCGATCATGAGGGTGAGCTCGACGACCTCGGCCTCGGCGAAGTGTTCGCGCACCTGGCAGAAGACGTCGTCCCGGGCGCGGGCGGTGTTGCGGGTGACGTGCTCGGCCCAGAGGACGGCCGCCTTCTCGCGCGGGGAGAGGAGGGGGGAGTCCAGGTAAGCGTCGGAGCCGATGGCCTGGACCTGCGCTTCGGTGATGCCCGCCGCTTGACCAAGGGCGGTGTTGTGGGCCAGTCAGTAGGCGCAGCCGTTCAGCTTGCTGGTCTTGATGACGGCCATCTCCTTGATCCGGCAGGAGAGGAGGCTGCCCGCCCCCTCGCGCTGGAGCACCGCGTTGAAGGGGAGCATCACCCGCGCCACGTAGGGCGTGTGCGCCAGGGCGCGGTAGGAGTGCGGCACCCGCCCGAGCATCTGGGCCACCGCCTCGTAGAGGCGCGCGGTCGCCGCGTCCGCCGCCTCGGGCTCGATCAGGTCCACGCGCTTCATTCCGCCCTCCTCTGGGCTTCCCGGCGGGTCTCGGCCGCATGCGGTCCCGCCAGCTCTACTGCCAGCCACGCGCGGAAGGCGGCGAGGGCCTTCCCCCGGTGGCTGATCCGGTTCTTGGTCTCCACGTCAAGCTCGGCCACGGTGCACCCCTCCGGCGGGAGATGCAAGAGGGGATCGTACCCGAAGCCTCCGTCTCCCCGCGGGGCTTCGAGCAGCCGCCCGGGGAGGTCCCCCTCGAAGAGGCCGAACCGGCCGTCCGGCCGCGCGAACGCGAGGACGCAGACGAAGCGGGCGCCGCGCCTCTCCTCGGGCACGCCCTCCAGGCGCCGGAGCAGGAGACGGTTCCGCCCGGCGTCGTCCAGCCCCTCCCCCCCGAAGCGCGCCGAGCGCACCCCCAGCTCGCCGGGGAGGGCCTCCACCTCGACGCCAGAGTCGTCCGCCAGGGCAGGGAGGCTCGACGCCCGGCAGGCCGCCCTGGCCTTGAGGAGGGCGTTCTCGGCGTAGGTGGCGCCGGTCTCCTCCACCTCGATCGCGACCCCCGCCTCCCCCGGGGTGAGCACGCGCACGGGCAGCCCTGCGAGGGCGGCGCGCACCTCCCGCGCTTTCCCCGGGTTGCCGCTCGCGAGGAGGAGGATCACCGGGCGGGAAGATGCTTCGCTTGCATCGCGAGGAGGCGGGCGACGCCCTCCCCGGCCAGCCGGAGGAGCCGGTCGAGGTCGCCCTTGCCGAACGCCGCCTTCTCCGCCGTGCCCTGGAGCTCGACGAAACGCCCCTCGTCCGTCATCACGACGTTCATGTCCACGTCCGCCTCGGCGTCCTCGCCGTAGTCGAGGTCGAGGACGGGGGTTCCGCGGACGAGACCGACGCTGACGGCCGCGACGGCACCCGTGAGGGGGCTCTCCGAGAGCTTTCCCCGGCGGGCGAGGGCGGCCAAGGCGCCGGCCAGGGCAACATAGCCCCCCGTGACGGCGGCGCAGCGGGTTCCGCCGTCCGCCTGGAGGACGTCGCAGTCGATGTAGACGGTGCGCGGCCCCAGCTTGGCCAGGTCCACCACCGAGCGCATGGAGCGCCCGATGAGGCGCTGGATCTCCATGGAGCGCCCCCCGCGGGCGCGCTCCCGGGGGACGCGGACGCTGCCGCTGCCGGGCAGCATGGCGTACTCGGCCGTCACCCAGCCCTCGCCGCTCTCCTTCTTGTGGGGAGGCACCCGCTCCTCCACCGTGGCGGTGCAGAGCACGCGGGTGTGGCCGACCTCGACGAGGCAGCTGCCGGGAGCGGTGCGGATGTAGCCGGTCTGGAAGCGGACGGGCCGCATCTCGCCCGGGAGGCGCCGGCCGGAGCGCGGCGGGGCGGCCTTGGCGGATTTCGGTCGGGCGGCGCGGGCCATCGTCCCTCCCCCATAGCGTCCCAGCGAAGAAGACTGCGGGCGCATCTTACCGGCGCGGGAGGAAATGCACCACTTCGGGAGACCGTGAGGAGAAAGGCCGCTTACCCTCTGCGGGGCTCGGGAACGGCCTCCGAGGAGGAAGGAGAAACGGCAGCGCCAGCGGGCGCGGGCGCAAGCCCCACCCAGCGGCGGAGGACGTCGACGCCGCTGTGGGCTGTCGCGTAGAGGCAGGGCGTGAGGAACAAGGTGACGAAGGTGGAGACCGAGAGGCCGAACAGCATGACCACGCCCAGGGGCTGGAGCATCTCGGAGCCCTGGTCCCACCCGAAGGCCAGCGGCATGAGCCCCACGATGGTGGTGACCGAGGTCATCAGGATGGGCCGCAGGCGCACGGCCGCCCCCTCGATGATAGCCGCCCACCGGGCCCGGCCCTCCGCCTCGATCTGCTCGATGTACTCCACCATCAGGATGGCGTTGTTCACCACGATGCCCACCAGCATGATCACCCCGATGAGGGCTGTAGCCCCGAAGGAGGTGCCGGTGAGGTAGAGGCCCAGGATGGAGCCCGAGAGCGCCGGCGGGACGGCGAATATGATGACGAAGGGGTTGACGAGGGAGTCGTACTGGACGGCCATCACGACGTAGACGAGGAAGACCGCCAGGGCCGCCAGGATCATGAGCTCCCAGTTCGAGCGATCGAGGGCTTTCTCGTCCTCCCCGGGAAGTACGAAGTAGCCCGCGGGGAGCTTGAGGTCGGCCAGGCGGGCCCGCACGTCCCGGCTCACGTCGCCGAGCGAGCGGCCGGCGAGGTCGGCCGTGATCTCGATCATCCGGCTCTGGTCGATGCGGGTGATCTCGGCGTTCCCCTGGCCAATGCTCACCCGGGCGACGTGCCCCAGGTGGATGGGCTCGCGGCCCGCCGGGAAGAGGGGCAGCCGCTCGATGTCCTGGGCGTTGCGGACAAAGCTTTCCTGGAACTTCACCCGCACGGGCACGCGCCGGTCCTGGCGGTTGATGTAGGTGGCGATGGTCCCGTCCACCGCCGTGTTCACCGTGTCGCCCACCTGCTGGACCGAAAGCCCGAAGGCGGAGGCCCGCTCGCGGTCCAGGCGCACCTGGAACTCGGGCCGCCGCTGCTCCTGATCGAGCTCGACGTTCACCAGGCCGGGCACCCCCTGCAGGCGCTCCATCACCTCCCGGGCCAGCCGCGCGAGGACGCCCAGCTCCTCTCCCCGGACGGCCAGGGAGAAGGGCTTGCTGTGGGTCGAGTTCGAGGTGCGAAGGCCCCGCACGCGGGTCTTGAAAGCGGTGATGCGGGCGTCGGGGACGTCGAGCCGGGCCAGGCGGGGACGCAACTTCCTCAAGTAGTCGAAGGAGTTGACCCCCTTCCTGAGGATGAACTCCACCTGCCCCCGCGAGGCGTCCCGGGACATGCCCCGCCCGAAGAGCCGCCCTCCTGAGGTGGCGAAGACGCTCTCGACTTCTTTCTCCTGCCGCAACATGTCGTGGATGCGGCGGATGACGGCATTCGTCGTCTCGAGCTTGTTTCCCGGGCTGAAGCGGACGGAGACGGTGAGGCGGCCGTCGTCGGTCTCGGGGAGGAGCTCGTTGCCCAGCTTGTGGAAAATGCTGAAGCTCAGGCCGAATAGGAGGAACAGGCCGACCATCACGCCCCACCGCCACCGGAGGACCAGCGGGAGGGATCTCCGGTAAAGGGTGTTCATCCCTGCGATGAAGTGCGAGAGCCAGCGGAAGATCCACCACCGGTCGATCCCGCTCCGCTGGGGCAGCTGGAGGAGCCTGCCCGAGAGCATGGCGACTAAGGTGAGGGCTACGAACAGGCTGCAGACGAAGGAGACGGTGATGGTGATGATCAGCTCCCGGAAGAGGAGGGAGATGTAGCCCGAGATCAGCAGGAAGGGGACGACTGAGGCCACGTTCGTGAGGGTGGAGGCGAGCATGGCGCTTTCCACCTCGCGGCCCGCCCGCTCCGCCGCCTCGATGGGATCCCCCCCCATGCCCTGGTGGCGCGAGACGTTCTCGAGCATGACGATGGCGTTGTCCACCAGCATGCCCACGCCCAGCGCCAGTCCTCCCAGGCTGAAGATGTTGAAGGTGAGCCCCATGGCCCACATGATGAAGAACGTCGTCACCGTGGCGATGGGGACGGAGAGGGCGATGATGAACGTCCGCCGCAGGCTCGACAGGAAGGCCAGGACCACCAGCACCGCGAGGAAGCCGCCCACGGCCGCCGACAAAAGGACGTTCTGGATGGCGGTGCGGATGAAGAAGCTCTGGTCGCCCACCGCGGTCAGGGTCGTCCCCTCGGGGATGATCCTGTAGCGCACGAGGAACTCGAGGCGCTCCCTGACGCCGTCCACCACGGCGACGGTGTTGGAGTCCGGCTGCTTGAGGATGATGACCTTGACGCTCTCCGCCCCGTTGAACCAGACAAAGAGGCGCCTCTCCTCCGCCCCGTCAATGACCTTGGCGAAGTCCCGCAAGTAGACCCGGCCCCCGTCCGCCGTGGGGAAGATCAGCCGGGTGAGTTCCCCGGCGCTGCTCAGCTTGCCCGACGTCCGGCTGGAGTATTCGCGGTCGGCCGTGTCCACTCGTCCGGCCGCCACGTCCACGTTTTCGTTCCGCATCCGCTGGAGGACGGAGCCCAGGGTGAGCCCCAGGCCTTGGAGGCGGGGGAAGTCCACGAAGACCTGCACTTCCTCATCCAGCCCGCCGAAGGCCTCCACCGAAGCCACCCCCGGCACCACCAGGAGCTGGGGAACGAGCACTTGCTTGGCCCAGGTCTGGAGGGCCGGCCCCTTGAGCTTCGTCGAGGCCAGGGCATATTCGACGATCGGAATCTGCGCCGGGTCGCTCTTGAAGATGCGGGCGTTCTGCATCTGGTTCTGGATCTCGTCCGGCAGATTCCGCCGGGCGACGTTGAACTTGGTGATCGCGTCCTGCAAGGCCAGGTTGATGTCCCGGTTGAAGTCGAAGAACAGGAAGGCCCGCATCATCCCTTCCTGGCTCGTGGAGTAGATGCGGACGAGGCCCTCCGTCGTCGCCATCTCCCGCTCGATGACCTTGGTGAGCTGCTCCTCGACGACCTCGGCGTCGGCACCGGGCCACTCGGCACCGACGAAGATGCGCGGGTAGATGATGCGGGGCAGCAGGTCCACCGGGAGGCGCGCGAGGGAGAAAACCCCCAGCACGACGGCGCAGACCATCAGCATGATGGTCCCCACCGGCCGGCGGATGGAAAGCTGGCTCAGGGACACGGGAAGCTCTGCCTCACTCCGTCACGACGCGCACCGGGCCGCCTTCCTTGAGCTGCCCCA
Source organism: Candidatus Tectomicrobia bacterium RIFCSPLOWO2_12_FULL_69_37 (assembly GCA_001790955.1). Lineage (GTDB taxonomy): Bacteria > UBA8248 > UBA8248 > UBA8248 > UBA8248 > 2-12-FULL-69-37. The sequence continues at coordinate 14,650 of MGDP01000103.1, read as the reverse complement.
TGCCGCTTACGATCACCCTATCCCCGCGCTTGAGCCCATCGAGGATCTCCACCCGCCCCTCGAAGCTCTCGCCCAGCCTTACCTTCCGCTTCTGGGAGACGAACTGCGGGCCCTGTCCTTGCGGACGCTGTCCCTGGACCTGTTGCTGCTGCCCCTGCCGTTGAGCCGGCCGCTGGCCCTGAGCCTGGGCCTCGCCAGATCCCCCCCGGAGCGCCCCCTGGGACTCGGGGCGCAGCTGCCCCTGACCTGGCCCCTGCCCGGCCCCTGGGCCGCCCGGCCGCCGGGAAGCGGGCGCGAGGAGGAACACATACCCGCTCTTCGGGTCGGTTTCGCTCCACTCCACCGCGTGGGCGGGCAGGACGATGGCTTCCCGGCCCAGTTGGGGCTCGAAGGAGACTCTCGCGTGAAGGCCGGGCCGAAGCTTGAGGTCCACATTGGAGATCTCGACCTCGGTCAGCGCCTGGCGCGTGCGGGGGTCGATCTGCGGAAAGATGACCGTGAGTTGCCCTGGGAAGCGCCGGCCGGGGTAGGCGTCCAGTTCCACGAGGGCGGTCTGGCCCGCGCGCAGCCGAGGGATCTCGAGCTCGCTCACGGGGGCGCGCATGCGGAGGGTCCGCACGTGCGCGAGCGTGAACATGTGAGACCGGGCCATGGCCAGGTCGCCGGGCTCCATCTTCCGCTCGGTGACCACCCCCGAGATCGGGGAGCGGATGTCGAAGTAGTCCAACTGCGCCCGCAGGAGATTCACCTTCTGGCGCATCTTCTCCACTTCGGCCCGGGCCCGGTTCAGCTCGGCTGAGACCTTGATCCACTCATTCTGGCTCACGACGCCCGAGCGGTAGAGGGGCTCACGCGACTTGGCGTTGGCCTCGGCCTCTCCCAGCCTCGTCCGCTCGGCCTCCAGCTCGGCCCGCGCGAGCGCCAGCTCAATCCGCCGGACTGTGTCGTCCAGGCGCGCCAGGAGCTGGCCCTGGTTCACGCGGTCTCCCTCGCGGACCTGAACTTGCAGCACCTGGCCCTCGGCCTGGGACATAAGCTTCACTTCGCTTTGGGGATAGAGCGAGCCGGTGGCGGTCACCTTCCGGCCGACCCGCCCCATGGCGGCCTCGACCACCAGGACGGGCAACGGGCGATCACCCTGGGGGCGCCCGGCCCAAGCGGAAGGGACCAGCGCTTGCGCCAGGGCGCAGACCGATAAAAGAAGGCAGAAATGGAAACGTTTCACAGGGGAAGTGCTCTCCAGGACGTAGAGCCGGGCCAGGCGCCCTGTTCGGCGGGTACTGAGTTGCCCGGAAGACTCTCCGGCGGCTAGGAGGAAGGTCCTTTTTCCCTACTAACGAGTAAACCAGGCAAATATATCACAGGGTCAGAATAAAAAGGACCTTCCGCCGAAGCCGGCCCGCCTCGGACAGCAGGGCGGCCGGTCCCCCGGGCACCCTAGCCACCGATGGCGCTCATGGTTCTGGCAGGCTGGACAAAGGCTTTTTGGCCGATAAGGTGGCCCGGGGTCTTGGTCCAGACCACCCCGGCCAGCCAAGTCTCGATTTCAGCATCCGAGGCCCCCCCCCGGAGGAGCGCCTTGAGGTCGTGTTCCACATTGGAGAACAAGCAGGTCCGGACCATTCCCTCCGCTGTCAGGCGGAGGCGGTTGCAGGCCTGGCAGAAGGGCCGGGTGACCGAGGCGATGATACCCACCTCCCCCTTCCCGTCCCGGTAGCGGTAGCGGGTGGCGGGGTCGGAGGGGTGGCCGCTGGTCAACTCGAGCTCTCCCTCCGCTGACAACCCCTCGAGAATCTCCTCCGCCGCCAGCACCTTCCCCCGCTCCCAGGAGCGGTCCGCGTCCAGGGGCATGTACTCGATGAACCGCACGATGTGGCCCGTCTCCCGAGCCCAGCGGGCGAAGCGGGGGAGCTCCTGCTCGGTGAGCCCCTTGACGGCTACCGCGTTGATCTTGATCGGGCTGAAGCCCGCCCGGGCGGCCGCCTCGATGCCCGCCATGACCTGGCCGAAGACGTCCCGCCGGGTGATGAGGAAGAACTTCTGCGCGTCCAGGGTGTCGAGGCTGATGTTGATCCGCCTCAGCCCCGCCGCGTAGAGCTTCCCCGCCATCTGGGGCAGCGCGACCCCGTTCGTGGTGAGGGCCAGATCCATTCCCGGCTGGATCTGGAGCATCATCCGGACGAGCCGATCGAGATCCTTTCGCAACAGGGGCTCCCCTCCCGTCAAGTGATAGCTCACGAAGCCCAGCTCCGTGGTGATGCGCACCAGCCGGGCGATCTCCTCGTAGCTGAGCACCTCCTCGTGCGGGAGCCATTGCATGCCCTCTTCGGGCATGCAGTAGAAGCAGCGGAAGTTGCACCGATCCGTCACCGAGATGCGCAGGTCGTCATGCCCGCGCCCGTAGCTGTCGAACAACTGGGGGGGCATCTCAGCCCTCCTCGGCCCGCGCGGGGGGATCGAGCGCCCGCCCGGTGAGCTCCGTGCCGTAGCCGCCCAGCTCCCGGACGCTCTGGGCGAAAGCCGCGTCGCGCAGGATATCCATCAGCTTGCGCATGGGTCCCGTCTCCCAATGCTCGGCCGGGATGACGAAGTCGAACCGCTCCCTGCCCAAGGGGACGAAGTCCAGCCCCAGGAGCTTCGCCGCGGCGCGGATGCCCAGCCCCGCGTCCGCCCGGCCCGCCGCCACCGCCATTGCGACCGCGACGTGGGTGGTCTCCACCCGATCGTAGCCTCGCACCCTCGATGGCTCGACGGCCGCCTTGGCGAGCAGGTGGTCGAGCAGCACCCGGGTCCCCGCCCCGAGCTGGCGGTTGGCGATGGTGACGCCCTCCCGTGCGAAGTCCTCCACCGAGGAGATCCCCCTGGGGTTCCCCGGGGGGACCATGATGCCCTGCTCCCGATGGACGAAGTTCACCACCACCACCTCGCGGCCCTTGAGGTAGCGGCGGATGTAGCTCCAGTTGTACTCCCCCGTCGCGGGGTCGAGCAGGTGGCTCCCCGCCAGGTGGGCCTCCCCGTTCCGCACGGCAATGAGGCCCGCCATGGAGCCCACGGCCGAGGCCGAAAGGCTCACCCCCCGGAAGCGGCGGCGCAGCTCGCTGGCCAGGAGGTCGAGGGCGTTATCGTGGCTCCCCGCCATGAGGATGTTCCCCCGCACCTCGGCCCGGGGCCGGAACAGCTCCACCCGCACCCGCTCTCCCGCTTCCACCCCCTCCGCGTTGGGGGGCACTCGGATCACCCCGTCCGACTCGATGAGGCTGCTGATGACGCTCGCGCCCCTTTTCGCAGGGAGGGCCACCATGCGCCCCCCCACCTCCCCGAGCTTCACCCGCACGAACTCCTCCATTCCCAGGTGGGAAGCGCTCTTGCGGCTCAGCACGGCCTCCACCGTCTCTTCCTCGGCGGGGACCGTCCCCTCCAGGTGGGCCATGAGAGGCCGGACGAACTCCTGGAGGGCGATGGCGGCCGAAACCGGGTAGCCGGGGATGCCCAGGACGGGCTTCACCGCGCCCGAGGCGGCCCGGCAGGCCCCCATGACGGTGGGCTTTCCCGGGAAGATGGCGACGCCGTGGACGAAGAGCTCCCCCAGCCGCTGGACAATGGTGGAGGTGTAGTCCTCCCGGCCCGCCGAGGAACCCGCGTTCACGAGCACGATATCCGCCCTCTCCAACGCCTCCTTCACGGCCGCCTCGATGGCTTCCAACTGGTCCTCGACGATGGGCCAAGCGATCGGCTCCCCGCCCCACTCCGCAATGCAGGCGGAGATGACCACCGAGTTGAACTCGATGAGTTCCCCCGGCCGGGGGGTCTGGCCCGCGGGGACGAGCTCGTCCCCCGTGGGGATAATAGCCACTCGGGGCTGGCGGCGGGCGCTCACCCGGGTCACCCCCGCGGCGAGGAGCCCGCCCAGGTCGAAGGGCCGGAGCCGGTGGCCGGGGGGCAGAAGAAGCTGGCCCTCGACCATGTCCTCCCCCGCCACCCGGACGTGGGTCCAGGGGGGGACGGCGGCCTCGATCTGGATCACGCCCGGCTCCGCTTCGTGGACGTGCTCGGCCATCACCACGGCGTCGGTGCCGGAGGGGAGCGGGTCCCCCGTGTCCACGGGATGGGCCTCGGCGTCCACCTTCAGCCGGAGGGGCCGGACTGCCGAGGCGCCGACCGTAGCCTCGGAGCGCAGGGCGTAGCCGTCCATCGCCGCAGCGTGGAAGTGAGGACTCGAGAGGGCGGCGAAGATGGGCACCGCCGTCACCCGACCCAGGGCCTCGGGCACGCGGACCTCTTCGGCCGGGAGGGAGGCCGCCGGGCCCGCCTTCTCCAGCAGGCGGGCGAGGGCCTCCTCCCGGGGGATGTTCTCGAGGTAGAGCTTCCGCCCCGCCGAGGGTGTGGAGGTCTCGTTCATCCGGCTCCTATCCGTAGAGGGTGACTCGCACCTCGCTCCCCGCCGGGAGACCCTCGCGCTCCAGCGGGATGGTGATGAAGCCGTCCGCCCGGGTCAGGGTGGAGATCATGGCCGAGTTCCCCATGAGGGGATGGGCCAGGAGAGCGCCTTCCTTCTCCTCCAGGTAAACGCGCACCAGATCCTCGCGGCCCGCCGCGGAGGAGAGGTTCCGCGAGAGGCGCGCCCGGACCCGCCTCGCCGCGTCCGCCAGGGTGGGCACCTCCCCGCTCAGCTGGCGGAGGATGGGCCGGACGAAGGCGTGGAAGATCATGAAGGCGGAAACCGGGTGGCCCGGGATCCCCACCACCGCCTTGTCCACTCCCCCCCGCCGGACGCGCCCGATGATGGTGGGCTTGCCCGGCTTGATGGAGATCCCATGCACAAGCACGCCAGGCTCCCCCAGCGAGTCGATGGCCTCGACGGTGTGGTCCCGCACCCCCATCGAGCTCCCGCCCGAGATGAGCACCACGTCCGCCCGCTCGGCCGCCTCCCGCAGACGGGCCTGGATGGCCGGGAGGTCGTCCGGGAGGATGTCCCCGGCCTCGGGCACCCCCCCCGCCTCCATGACGGCGGCGGCGAGGGAGAAGCGGTTGATGTCCCGCACCTGGCCGGGACGGGGCTCGACGCGGGGGTCCACCAGCTCGTCCCCGGTCGGGAGGATGGCCACCCGGGGCCGGCGCCGCACCTTGAGAACGGTGACGCCCACCCCCGCGAAGGCGCCGATGTCCTGGCTACGGAGACGGCGGCCCGCGGGCAGGATGAGCTCTCCCTTCCGCAGGTCGTCTCCGGTGGCAAGGACATTCTCCCCCGCCGAGACCGGGCGCCGCACCTCAAGGGTCCCCTCGTCGGGGCGGGAGGTGTACTCCTCCATCACCACGGCGTCCGCCCCCTCGGGGATCATCCCGCCCGTGCTCACCCGCGCGGCCTGGCCCCGGCTCACGCGGAAGGCGGGGGCCTCCCCCATCCGGACCTCGCCCACCATGTCCAGGTAGGCGGGGATGGAGTCCCCCGCCCCGAAGGAGTCGGCCGCCAGGATGGCGTAGCCGTCCATGGTAGCGCGGGGGAAATCGGGCAGGTCCACCGGGCTCAGGACGTCCTCGGCCAGAATGCGCCCGGCGGCCTCGAAGGCGGGCGCCTCCTCCGCCGGCAGGGGGGCGAACCCCTGGACGGCCTCCATCGCCTCGGCCGGGGATACGACCTTGAAGAACTCCACCCGCCCTTCCTCCGATTGAGGCAAAAAAGCGAAAAGCCAGCCGCGCTCGCGCGGGGCTGGCTCGACACCTTCCCGGGTTCCTCGGCCCCCGGCGGGGGGCAAGGCCCGGTGCCCGCCCAGCGCTCCTTTCCATGCAACCGGGAGGCTCCGCCGTTTCCAGCGGAACCCTGTCGGCGGGCCTCTCGATACCGCCGCCTGCGCGGGGCCTTAGAGGGGCTCGCTCGGAGCGTGGTCCCGGGGGATTCCTAGCTCTGGCCGCTCCCGCCGGAGGAGGAGCCTCCGCCTTCCGCCTTGCCGGACACCTGGGGCTTCTCGGGCTCGTCGCTCATGCCCTGCTTGAAGCTCTTGATGCCCTTGGCGAGCCCGGAGCCAATCTCCGGCAGGCGCTTAGCCCCGAACACCAGGACGGCGATGGCCAGGATGATCAACAGCTCGGGGAAACCGATTGCCGGGAACATGGCGACTCCCTTCTCGGCCCTGTCAGGAAACGGCCTCCGCGTAGACCCGCGTGGCGGCGGCCACGGCGGAGCCGACCGAGCCAGTATACCCCATCTGGCGGAAAATGACCTCCAGGGCCGAAAGAAGATAGACCACGTTGGCCTGGGTGGCCCCGTGGCCCATCATGCCGATCCGCCAGATCTTGCCCGCCACCGGCCCTAATCCGCCCCCAATCTCGATGTCGAAGTCGTTCAAGAGACGCCGGCGGACGGCCCCGTCCTCCACCCCCGGCTTGAGGGTCACGGTGTTGAGGGTGGGGGTGCGGAAGCCCTCCTGGGCGAACATGGAGAGCCCCAGGGCCTCGACCCCCGCCCGGAGGGCCTGGCTGGCCAGGGCGTGGCGGGCAAAGCGCTTCTCAAGGCCCTCCTCGAGGACCACCCGCAGGGCCTCCCGGATGGCGTAGCTCATGGAGATGGGACCGGTGTGATGGTAGACCCGCTCCTGGCCCCAGTACTTCTCCACCAAGGTCACGTCGAAGTACCAGCTCTTGACCTTTCCCTTGCGCTCCCGGGCCCTGCCGAGAGCGCGCTCGCTGAAGGTGATGGGCGCCACCCCCGGCGGGCAGGAGAGGCACTTTTGGGTGCCGCTGTAGGCGACCTCGACCCCCCACTTGTCCACCTCGACGGGCACCCCGCCCAGTGATGTGACGCAGTCCATCAGCAGGAGCGCCCCGTGCTTGCGGCAGATCTCGCCTATCTCCTCCATCGGCTGGAGCACCCCGGTGCTCGTCTCGGCGTGGACGATGCCCACCAGGACGGCGCCGGGGTGGGCGTCGAGGGCCTTCTTCACGTCCTGGGGGTCGATGGGCCGCCCCCAGGGGGCATCCACCCGGATGACCTTGGCCCCGTAGCGCCCGGCCACGTCAGCCATGCGCTCGCCGAACACCCCGTTGACGCAGATGACGGCCGTATCCCCCTCCTCGATCATGTTGCAGATCGAGGCCTCCATGGCGGCGCTGCCCGTGCCCGAGACGGGGAAGGTGACGCGGTTCCTGGTGTTGAGGACCTGGCGCAGCATCTGCTGGCAGTCGTCCATCACGGCCAGGTAATCCGGGTCCAGGTGGCCCACCACATGGGAGCTCATCGCCTTGAGGACGCGGGGATGGACGGGGCTCGGGCCGGGGCCCAGGAGCAAGCGCAGGTGCGGATTCAATTCTCCGATGATCATTATTCCCTCTGGATTGGACGGAAAGCGAAGCCCTCGGGAGACGGGGCAGGAGGGCAAACGGGCGGCATCCTAGCACACCGGCCGGGGGGCGGAAACGCCGGCGGCCCCTCCGCCAGGAGGGGCCGCCGGGTGGGATCGGTGGGGGAGGGACGGGGGCGAGCCTGGCCTAGGCGCCCAGGTTCAGCACCACGGACTTGACCTCGAGGTACATCTCGAGCCCCTCGCGGCCGCCCTCGCGGCCGAGGCCGCTCTGCTTGAAGCCGCCGAAGGGGATCTCGTGGGTGTAGCCGGCGGCGTCGTTCACCCCGATGAGGCCGTAGTCGAGCTGCTCGGTCAGGCGGACGATGCGCGGCATGTCCTTCGTGTAGAGGTAGCAGGCGAGGCCGAAGATGGTGTCGTTGGCCCGGCGGATGAGCTCCTCCTCCGTCCTGAAGGTGAGGATGGGGGCCACGGGGCCGAAGATCTCCTCCTGGCAGACCGGCCAGTCGTCCTTCACGTCCACCATCACGGTGGGGGCGTAGAAGTAGCCCTTGGCGTAGACCCCCTCGCGCATGTAGTCGCCGCCCGCGAGCACCTTGGCGCCCCGCTTCTTGGCGTCCTCCACCAGGGCGTGGATCCCCTTGCGGGTCTCCTCGTTGATGAGGGGTCCCACCTGCATCCCCGGTTCGAAGCCCGGCCCCACCTTGAGGGCCTTGACCTTGGCGACGAAGGCCTCAGTGAAGCGCTGGGCGATGCTCTCCTGGACGTAGATCCGGTTCGCGCAGATGCACGACTGCCCGCCGACCCGCAGGTACTTGATGGCCACCGCGCCGTCCACGGCGGCCTCGAAGTCGGCGTCCTCGAAGACGATGAAGGGGGCGTTTCCCCCCAGCTCGAAGGTGATGCGCTTGATCTGCTTCGCCGCCTGCTCCATGAGGGACTTGCCCACCTCGGTGGAGCCGGTAAAGCCGATCTTCTTCACCTTGGGGTTCTCCATCATCTCGGCGGCCATGGGGCGCGACTTCGAGCCGGTCACCACGTTCAGCACCCCGGGGGGGAGCCCCGCCTCGTGGCAGGCCCGCGCGATGGCGAGGGCGGTGAGGGGGGTGGCCGATGCAGGCCGCAGCACCACCGTGCAGCCCGCCGCCATGGCGGGGGCGATCTTGCGGGTGATCATGTTGGCCGGGAAGTTCCAGGGGGTGATGGCACCCACCACCCCGACGGGGTTGGTCTGCACCCACAGGCGCTTGTTCTTGAAGGGCGAGGGGACCGTCTCTCCGTAGGCGCGGCGGGCCTCCTCGGCGTACCAGTTGAAGTAGCCCATCGAGAAACCCACCTCGCCCTTCGACTCGGCGAAGGGCTTGCCGTTCTCGAGGGTCATGAGGCGGGCGATCTCCTCGAGGCGCTCGCTCATCCGCGCCTCGGCCTTCCGCAGGATCGCCCCCCGCTCCTTGCCGGGGGTGGAGGCCCAGCCGGGGAAGGCCGCGTGGGCCGCGTCGATGGCCTTGCGCACCTCGGGCACCCCCCCGTCGGCCACCGTGGCCACGAGGTTCCCGTTGGCCGGGTCGCGGACCTCGAACCGGCCCCTCCCCTCGGCCTCGACCCACTGACCGTTGATGTACATGGAGTAATGCTCAGCGCACATGGCGACCCCCTCCAACCTGTCCGCCCTCAAGAGAACATGATTACCCGCCCGCCTGGCCGTTCTCCTTCTTCACCGTCTGGTAAAAATCGAGCCCGACCAGGACCAAGACGCCCACGGTGATGAGCGCGAAAGGAAAAGAGCGCAACCCGACCGCGTAGCCGCCCAGGAACAGGACGACCAGCACGATTCCGACGACGCTGTTGACGATATTCTCCACGGGCCTCGGCGCCTCCCTCGGTGCCCGTCAGCGATCAACCTCCGCCGGGGCGGCACCTTCCCCCCGGTGGCTTCGCACACTCCGCTCCCGCCCGGACGCTCTTACGCCTCCACGGCGCCCACGAGCCAGCGCGCCGTCTGGAGCAGCCGGGCATCCCCACCCTTGGGCGCCACCAGCTGCGCCCCCATCGGCATTCCGCTGGAGCCCTCAAGGAGAGGGACGCTCACCGCCGGCATCCCGCAGAGCGTCCAGAGCGTGCAGAACACGGGGCTCCCGGTGGACCCCAGCCCCTGGGGCGCCTCGCCGGGGGCGGCGGGGGTGAGAACGGCATCATACCACTTGAATATCTCGTCCAGGATGCGGACCAGGAGGGCCCGGTTCTCCACCGCGCGGTTGTAGTCCACGGCCAGCACCTTCTGCCCGTGCTCGATCATCTCCCGCAGGACGGGGCTCAGCTTCTCCTTGCCCTGGGCGTACTCGCGCTCGAAGCTCCGGGCGAGGTCGGCGTGGAAGATGGTGCGGTGCCACTCCACTGCGTTATTGAAAACCCCGGGGAGCTGCACCTCCTCGGCACCCTCCCCCAGGTGCGCCATCAGCTCGGCGAAGGCGGCCTTCGTGTCCTCCTCGGCCTGCTCCCACACCGGCGTCTTGATGAAGGCCAAGCGGGGCGGGACGGGGGGCTCCCCGGCCGCCGTCTGGACAAGCGAGGGACGCGCCCGGGGGCGGGTGTCGGGGTCGTTCTCGTCGTAGGCCATCATCGCCTCGGCGGCGAGGGCGACGTCCTCGATGGTGCGCCCGAACACCCCGACGTGATCCAGCGGCCGCGACTGCTGGAGCATGCGGTGGCGCGGGATCAGGCCGTGGGATGGCTTGAATCCGTACACCCCGCAGAAGGAGGCCGGGCGGATGGTCGAGCCGTTAGTCTGGGTCCCGATGGCCACCGGCACCATGTGGGCCGCGACGGCCGCGGCCGAGCCGCTCGATGAGCCGCCCGGCGTCCGCTCAGGGTCGTGGGGGTTCCGCGTCTTGCCCGGGGAGTAGACGGCCAGCTCCGTCGTGACGGTCTTGCCCAGGATGACGGCCCCGGCCTGGCGGAGGAGGGCCACCGCCGTGGCGTCCGCGTCGGGCCGGTGCCCGGAGTGGAGGACCGTCCCGTCCTCGGTGGGCATGTCCTTGGTGTCGAAGATGTCCTTGACACCGACAGGAACCCCGTGGAGGGAGCCGAGGGCCTTGCCCTCCCGGCGGGCCAGGTCGGCCTCGCGCGCCTGGGCGAGGGCGAGCTCGCGGTCCAGGAAGGCCCAGGCGCCCACCCGCTCCTCCAGCGAGGCGATGCGCTCCAGGCAGGCCGCCACCAGCTCCTCCGAGGTGATCTGGCCGGCGCGGATGGCCTCCGCCGCCTGGGCGGCGGTCATCTGGGCGAGTTCCATGTTCTCCCTGCGGGAAAACCGTTCCTAAAGAGGCACCAGCGGGCACGCGCTATTTGGCAACCCCGTAGACCTTGTCGGGCAGCCACATGGCGATCTCCGGGAAGATGTAGAGCAGCACCATGGTGATGATCACAATCGTCATGAACGGCATCGCCCCGCGGAAGATGTCCGCCAACGTGACGTGGGGAGGAGCAATCCCCTTGAGGTAGAAGCACGCCATGGCCATCGGAGGGCTGAGGAACGCGGTCTGCAGATTGAGGGCGACCAGAATTCCGAAGAAGAGCGGGTCGATCTTGAAGTGGTCCACCAGCGGCAGGAAGATGGGCACGAAGATGATGATGATCTCGGTCCACTCGAGCGGCCAGCCCAGCAGGAAGATGATGACCTGCGCCACAAGGAGAAACTGGAAGGGCGACAAATTCAACCCCGTGACAAACTGCTTGATGAAGGCCTCGCCCCCCAGGTAGGCGAACACGGAGGCGAAGGTCGCCGAGCCGACGAAGAGCCAGCACACCATGGCCGAGGTGCGCACGGTGAGGAAAACCGACTCCTTCAGGCGCTCCCAGTTGAGCTCCCGGTAGCCCGCGGCCAGCAGCAAAGCGCCGCCCGACCCCACCGCCGCCGCCTCCGAGGGCGTCCCAAAACCGAACAGGACGGCGCCCAGAACCCCGATGATGAGAACCGAAAGCGGGACGAACGACGTGACGAGCAGCCAGATGATCTGAAGAGTGGGGATCTCCGATTCTTCCTTGGGGGGCTTCGGGGCGAGTGAAGGATTCAGGATGACTTTCCCCACCACGTAGAGAACGTAGAGCCCAGTCAGCAAGAGCCCCGGCAGCATGGCGCCGGCGTAGAGCCGGACCACGGAGATGCCGCTCATGGCGCCATAGACGATGAGCAGGATGCTCGGGGGGATCATGATGCCGAGGCAGCCGCCCGCGCAGATGACGCCGGCGGACAGCTTGAGGTCGTAACCCGCCCGCAGCATGGCGGGGAACGCGAGCAGCCCCATCAGCGTCACCACCGCGCCGACGATCCCGGTGGCCGTGGCGAACAGGGCGCACGTCGCCAGCGAGGCCACCGCCAAGGAGCCGGGCACCTTGTGCGCCGCGATGCTCATGCTGTAGAAGAGCCGATCGATGATATTGGCGCGCTCGACCACGTAGCCCATGAAGAGGAACAGGGGAATCGCCACCAGCACGTCGTTCACCATCACCGAGTAGGTCTGGTTCACCAGCAGGTCGAAGATCCGGTTGCTGAAGATGTGCTGCATCTGGTCGGGCGTGGCGTAGGCGTAGTAGCCGAAGCCCACGCCCAGCGCCATCAGGGTGAAGCAGATCGGAAAGCCCAGCATGATGAGGAAGATGAATATCCCCAGCTGAACGAGGGCGACTTCGGGGTTGCTCATCCGCCGGTCCCCTTTGCTTCCTCGGCCTCCCGCCGCTTCCGGGCCTCGACCGCGGCCCGGATCACGACATCCGTCTCCTCCACATCGTGCAGCCGCGGCGGCCACTCCCCCGTCCTCAGGCAAACGGCGCAGCGGATGATCTGGGCGATCCCCTGGAGCAGGAGGAAGAAGGCAGCGACGGGAATCACCGTCTTGAGGGGAGCAACCGGCACCCCTATCGGGCTGTTGATGCTGATCTCCCCGACCGGGCCGGTCGGGCCGTAAGGCCGGTAGCTCCAGGACTCCATGGCAAAATCGAGGCCCGCATAAATCAAGGCCAGGACGCCGGGGAAGAAAAACAAGATGTACAGCACAAACTCGACCCCCGCCTGGACGCGCGGGCGCCAGAGACGGTAGAGGAAGTCCGCGCGCACGTGACTCTCCCGGGAGAGGGCGTAGGCTCCCCCCATCATGAACAAGGCCCCATACATGATGTAGCTGATGTCGAAGGCCCAGGCGGTCGGATTCCGGAAGACCTTGCGGAGGATCACCTCGTAGCAGATGGCGACCGTCAGCACCATGATGCACCAGGCGAAGGCGTGGCCGACCCTCAGGCTGAGGCCGTCGATGAACAATAGGGCTCGCTGCATCTCGCTCTCTTTGGGGGGGATCCCGCCCTCCACGCGGGCGGGGCGGCGCACCAAGCGCCGCCCCGCTGCGCGTCGGCGGATTCCGCCGGAACCCGGACCGGACCTAGAAGCCCAGCTTCCCGAAGTTGTGCTCGTATGCCAGCTTGTAGTCGGCCGAGTTGAACAGCTCGTAGTAGGCCACCCGCTTCGAGAAGGCCTTCTGCGACGCCGTCACCTTCTTGAAGAAGGGGTCCTTCTCGAGGCCCGGCATGATCTTGTCCCAGGCCGCGAGCTGGTCCTGCATGACCGAGACGGGCGTGCGGAGAATCTTGACGCCCGCCTTGTCCCGCAGCCACTCGAGGTCGGCCGAGTAGCGGTCCAGCCCCTTCCAGTAGTTGTCCGAGCTGGCCGCCTCGGCCGCGTACTTGAGGATGGCCTGGTGCTCCTTGGACAGAGAGTTGTACTTCGCCTTGTTGAAGATGATCTCGAAGAACTCCGCCGCCTGATGGAAGCTTCCCATCATGTAGATCTTGCTCACGTCCTGGGCGCCGAAGGAGCGGTCGGAGGTCGGGTTGTTGAACTCGAAGGCCTCGATGACGCCGCGCTCGAGCGCCGGCACGATCTCCCCGCCCGGGAGCTGGGTCACCTTCACCCCCATCGCCTGGAACAGGTCCGCCGCGAGGCCCACCGTGCGGTACTTGAGGCCCACCATGTCTTTGGAACTCCTAATCTCCTTCCGGAACCACCCCAGGGGCTGGGTCGGCATCGGCATGACGAAGAACCCGACGGTGTTGAGCCCCAGGCTCGCAATGAGCTCCTCATAGAGCTTCTGGCCGCCGCCGTAGGCGATCCAGGCGAGGATGTGGTGGGCGTTCTGGCCGAAGACGGGCCCTGTGCCGAAGAGCGAAGCCGCCTTGCTCTTGCCGTACCAGTAGACGGTCACCGAGTGCGCGGCATCGAGCACCCCCTTGTGCACGGCGTCCTGGACGCGGAAGGCCTTCACCACGGCGCCCTCGACCAGGTAGTCGATCTTGAGCCGCCCGCCGGCCATCTCGTTGACGCGCTTCACGTAGTCCACGGCGAAGTCGTTGAAGATGTCCTTCGCCCCCCAGGCCCCCTGCATCTTCAGCGTGACCGTCTGGGCCCGGGAAACCATCGGGAAGGCCAGCGGCGACGCGGCGGCGGCCGTCACGGCGGCGGCGGCCTTCTTCAGGAAGCTCCGCCGGGATGCTGCCTTCTCCTGACTTCCTTTCGTCTCTTTCGTCTCCATCTCTCCCTCCTTTTCACCGAAGAACGCGCTCGCGCGTGTCCCCGAAAAGACCGGGAAGTCACGCCGGCCTTCCGACGTTCCTACATCCTCCCCTCGCTCCCCGCACCGGAGGGGCAAAGGAAAAACAGGGGATCACCGAACCGGGCCTGCGCAAACGAAAATAGAGAATAACTGCTTATACTTGAAGGGCCTTGGCGGTGTCAAGAAATAAACAATCCCAGGCCCAATCCGGTTCCCCGCCATCGGCCCGAGACCTCCGCCGGGGCGGCGAGCCTCAAACCCCCAATCCCCGCCCCGGGGCGCTCTTTCGCCCTCCCCCCGCCTGGAGGTGTTTCGGGGCGTCATTCTGGTAGAATCCGGCCGAGGCGATCATGCCGATCCCGCTCCACGTCTTGTTGAAATCCTTTACCCCCGGAGGAAAGTAGAATGCCGAAGATGACGGGCGCGCAATACCTCGCCGAAGCGCTCAAGGGCTATGGCGTCACCCACCTTTTCCACGTCCCGGCCATCCTGCGCCGCACCATGGTCGAACTGGAGGAGCGGACCCGGATCGACCGCGTCGTCACCCACGGGGAGAAGGCAGCCGCCTACATGGCCGACGGCTACGCCCGCGCCTCGGGGCGCCCGGGCGTCTGCGGGGCCCAGATCATCGGGGCCATGAACCTCGCCGCCGGGCTCCGGGACGCCTGGCTGGCCCGCTCCCCCGTCATCGCCTTCACCGGGGGCCGCTCCGCCGCCACCAAGTTCCGCGGGGTCTACCAGGAGGTGGACGACGTCCCC
>MGDP01000102.1 GCA_001790955.1 Candidatus Tectomicrobia bacterium RIFCSPLOWO2_12_FULL_69_37 | reverse complement strand
AGGTCGCCAGGATGTGGGCCTGGCCCTTGCCGATGGCCCGGCGCTCCCGGCGCCGCTTGCCCCCCGGCCGCTTCCCCTTGCCCGCCTGAGCCAAATCCGCTCCTCCTCGCGAGGTTTACTTCGTCTCTTTCTTCTTCGAGCCCACGGTCTTGCGGGGCCCCTTGCGGGTGCGCGCGTTGGTGTGGGTGCGCTGCCCCCGCACCGGCAGGCCGCGGCGGTGCCGCAGGCCCCGGTAGGAGCCGATGTCCATGAGGCGCTTGATGTTCATCGAGACCCGGCTGCGCAGGTCGCCCTCGACGGTATGCTGCCGCTCGACGAGCTCGCGCACGGCCTGCACCTGCTGCTCGGTCAGGTCCTTCATCTTGGTGTGAACGGGGATCTTGGCGCCCTCGGCGATCTTCAGCGCGGACGTGCGGCCGATGCCGAAGATGTAGGTGAGCGCGATCTCCACGTTCTTGTCGTTCGGGATGTCCACCCCGGCGATGCGTGCCATCGGCCCTCTCTCCTCCCCGCGCCGCCCGGCTAGCCTTGGCGCTGCTTGTGCTTGGGGTTGGTGCAAAGGACGCGGACGACGCCCTTGCGCCGGATCACCTTGCACTTGTCGCAAATGGGCTTGACCGAACTGCGCACTTTCATGGCTTCCGTCCTCGCTACTTGTAGCGGCTCGTGATGCGCCCCCGCGTCAGGTCGTAGGGCGAGAGCTCCACCTTCACCGAATCCCCCGGCAGGATGCGGATGAAGTTCATCCGCATCTTCCCCGAAATGTGGGCCAGCACCTTGTGGCCCCCCTCGATGTCGACCCGGAACATGGCGTTGGGCAGCGTCTCGGCCACGACCCCGTCGACCTCGATGCAATCCTCCTTGGGAGGGCGCTCCTCGCGCTCGCGCGGCGGGCGGCTCTTCCGCGATCCCCCGGACGACCGGCTCGGCCTCCTCACGGCGCCAGGCTCAGCACGTCCGGCCCGTCCGCGGAGATGGCCAGCGTGTGCTCGAAGTGGGCCGAGAGCCTGGCGTCGGCCGTCACCACGGTCCAGTCGTCGCCGAGCACCTTCACGTCAGCCACCCCGGCGTTCAGCATGGGCTCGATGGCCAGCACCATGCCCGGCTTGAGCTCGGGGCCCGTCCCCGGCTCGCCGAAGTTGGGCACCTGGGGCTCCTCGTGGAGGCTGGTTCCGATGCCGTGGCCCACGTAGGCCCGCACCACCGAGAAGCCGGCACCCTCGGCGTGCGCCTGGATGGCGTGGGAGATGTCGAAGAGCCGACGGCCCGAGAGCGCCTTCCCGATCCCCTTGGCGAGCGCCTCCTCGCAGCAGCGGATGAGGCGCCGCGCCGCGCCGTCCACCTCCCCGACCGGCATTGTGGCGGCATGGTCGCCATAGTAGCCGTCCAGCTTGGCCCCGATGTCGATGCTGATGATGTCTCCCTCCTTGAGCTTGCGCTTGGACGGGACGCCGTGCACCACCTGCTCGTTCACCGACGTGCAGAGGGTGTGCTTGTAGCCCCGGTAGCCCTTGAAGGCGGGCTTGGCGCCCATTTCGAGCAAAAGCTTCTCGGCCAGGGCGTCCAGCTCCAGGGTGGTCACACCCGCCTTCACGGCCCGCCGCAGCTCCTTCATCACCAGCGCCACCGCGCGGTTGCTCGCCCGGAGCTTCTCCACCTCCTCCGGGGAGCGGAGAACGATCGCCATCAGGCGATCACCCGGGCGATTCCCGCCTCCACGCGCCGTGCCACCTCCTCCACCGGGCCGCTCCCGTCGAACTCGCGGACCTTGTCCAGCGTGCGGTAGTAGCCCACGAGCGGGGCCGTGTGCTCCTCGTACACCCTCAGACGGTGCTCCACCGTGCTGCGCAGGTCGTCGTCCCGCTGGTAGAGGTCGCCGCCGCAGACCTGGCAGAGCGAACTGTCCGTCTTCGCGTACACCGCCCCGCACCTGCGGCAGGTGAGCCTCCCCGCCAGCCGGGCGATGACCTCCTCCCGGGGGACGCGCAGGTACACGACGGCGTCGATCCCCCCCGGCAGGACCCGCTCCAGGGCGCGCGCCTGGTCCACCGTCCGGGGGAAGCCGTCGAGGATGAAGCCCTGGGCGCAGTCCTCCCGGCTGACCCGCTCCTCGACGAGGGACACCATCACGTCGTCGGGCACCAGCTGCCCCTTGGTGAGGATGCCCTGAACCCGCTTGCCCAGCTCCGAGCCCTCGGCCACCGCCTGGCGGAGCATGTCGCCCGTGGAAATCTCGGGGATGCCGTAGAACTTGCCCAGCAGGGCCCCCTGCGTGCCTTTTCCCGATCCCGGGGGACCGAGCAAAATGAGTTTTACGCTCACCCCGTCCTCCCGCGGATCCGGCCCCTGCGCAGGAACCCCTCGTAGTTCCGCATCACGAGGTGGCTCTCGATCTGCCGCTGGGTGTCCACCGCCACGCCCACCACGATCAGCAGGGCCGTCCCCCCGAAGAAGAAGGGCACGTTGAACCACTGGATGAGGTAGGTGGGCAGCACCACGATGACGCTCAGGTAGATCGCGCCGAGGAAGGTGAGGCGGCTGAGCACCCGGTCGATGTAGTCCGCCGTGGGGCGGCCGGGCCTGCGGCCCGGGATGAAACCGCCGTACTTCCTGAGGTTCTCGGCCACGTCCATCGGGTTGAAGATGATGGAGGTATAGAAATAGGCGAAGAAGAAGATCAGCGAAACCGTGAGGGTGACGTACACGTACCCGCCCTGGGTGAGCTGGCTGCTCAGGTCCCGCAGCCAGGGCACTCCCGAGAACTCGGCGATGGTGGCCGGAAAGAGGATGATGGAGCTCGCGAAGATCGGCGGGATGACGCCCGAGGTGTTCACCTTGAGGGGGAGGTGGGTCTCCTGCCCGCCGGCCATCCGGCGGCCCACCACCCGCTTGGCGTACTGCACGCGGATCCGCCGCTGGCCCGCCTCGAACCACACCACCAGGCCCACCACGCCCACCATCCCGGCGACGAGGAGGATCATGAGGAAGGGCTGGATGTCCCCGGTGGACATGAGCCGGAAGGAGTTGAAGATCGCGCTCGGCAGGCCCGACACGATGCCCGCCATGATCAGCAGCGACATGCCGTTGCCGATTCCCCGCTCGGTAATCTGCTCGCCCAGCCACATGATGAAGGCGGTGCCCGCCACGAGCGTCAGCACCGTCAGCAGGCGGAAGTCCCAGCCCGGGTCGGGCACCACGAGGGCGCCGGTCGGGGCGGTCATCCGCTCGATGCCGATCGCGATGCCGAAGCCCTGGATGGTGGAGAGCACCACCGTTCCGTAGCGGGTGTACTGGCTGATCTTCTTGCGCCCCGCCTCGCCTTCCTTCTTGAGGCGCTCGAGGTGGGGAATCACCACCGTCAGCAGCTCCAGGATGATGGAGGCGCTGATGTAGGGCATGATCCCCAGGGCGAAGATGGTGAGCTGGCTCAGGGCCCCGCCGGTGAAGAGGTCGAAGAACTGCATGATGGTGCCGCCGCCGCGCGCGAGCTCCTGGAAGAAGGCGGCCAGCGCCACGGTGTCGATGCCGGGGGTCGGGATGTGGGCGCCCACGCGGTAGACCGCAAGGACCCCCAGCGTGAAGAGGATGCGCCCCCTCAGCTCGGGAATCTGGAAAATGTTGGGGACCGCCCCTTCCCTCACGCGCCCGCTCCCTGGGCCGCCGCCTGGAGGGGTACCACCTCCACGCTGCCGCCCGCGCCTTCCACCTTCTTCTTGGCCGACCCGCTGCAGCCCTGGATCTTCAGATGCAGGGGCCGGTCGATCTCGCCCGACCCGAGCAGCTTCACGCCGTTCTGCGCCAGCTTGCGCACCAGCCCGCTCGCGCACAGGGCCGCCGCGTCCACGGTGGCCCCCGCCTCGAAGCGGGCCAGGCGGCCCACGTTCACCTCGGAGAAATCCTTGGCGAAGATGTTGCGGAAACCCCGCTTGGGCAGGCGCCGCTGGAGGGGCATCTGGCCGCCCTCGTAGCCGGGCTTCTTGACGCTGCCCGTGCGGGCCTTATCGCCCTTGTGGCCGCGGCCGGAGGTCTTCCCCATGCCGGAGCCCGGCCCGCGCCCGACGCGCTTGCGGCTGTGGGTGGCGCCCGGCTTCCCGCGCAGGTCGCCCAGGCCGGTGACGCGCCCCTCGCCCTGGTTCTTCTCGGCCATCGCTCCTCCAGGGGGCTAGGCCCCCTCCTCCACTTCCACCAGGTGCTTCACCTGGAAGACCAGGCCCCGGATGCTGGGGTTGTCCTTGCGAAGGACGCTCTGGTTGATCCGCCGGAGGCCCAGCCCCCGGAGCGCCTCGCGGTGCACGGGCTTCGAGCCCGAGATGCTCTTCCGCAGGGTGATCTTGATCTGGCCCGCCATCGCCGCCGCTCCTACGCCTTCGCGCCTTCGGCGCCCGCGGGCACAACCCCGCGCGCGGAGAGCACCTCGTCCCGCCGCCGGAGGGACTTGAGCCCCGCCAGGGTCGCCTTGGCGGCGTTGTGGGGGTTGCTCGTCCCGATGCACTTCGTGAGGATGTCGCGCACCCCCGCCACGTCCAGCACGGCCCGCACCGAGCCGCCCGCGATGACGCCGGTCCCGCGCGCGGCGGGCTTGAGGAGGACCCGCCCGGCCCCGTAGTGCCCGAGCACCTGGTGGGGGATGGTGTCCCCCTCCAGGGAAACCCGCACCATGGACTTGCGGGCCCGCTCGATCCCCTTGCGGATCGCCTCGGGCACCTCGTTCGCCTTGCCGAGGCCCAGGCCCACCTGGCCCTTGCGGTCGCCCACCGTCACCAGGGCGCTGAAGCTGAAGCGCCGGCCGCCCTTGACCACCTTCGCCACGCGGTTCACGAAGATGACGCGGTCGACGAACTCCCGCTCCTCCGGCTCCGCCTGGTTCCGCGGACCGCTCTTGGGCCCGCCCTTGGGCCCGCCCTTGGGACCACCCCTGGGTTCACGCGCCATCAGAACTTCACCCCCGTCTCACGCACGCCGTCGGCCAGGGCCTTCACCCGGCCGTGGTACAGGTAGCCGTTCCGGTCGAACACCACCTGGGCGACGCCCTGGGCCTTCGCCCGGCCGCCCAGGATCTTCCCCACGATGGCCGCCCCGGCGCGGTTGCCGGGATGGGCCTTCTCGGCGCCCTTGGCCTGGGCCTCGAACTCCTTGTCCAGGGAGGAGGCGGCTGCCAGGGTGCGGCCCGTCCGATCGTCGACGACCTGCGCGTAGATGTGCTTCCCGCTCCGGAAGACGGTCACGCGCGGGCGCTCGGCGCTGCCCTTCACCCGGCTGCGCACCCGGGCCTTCCTCGCCTGCCACGCCAGCTGCTTCTTCGACACCGCCACCGCTCGACCCTCCCCGGGCTAGACGCCCGCCTTGCCGACCTTGCGGCGCACATACTCGCCGGTGTAGCGGATCCCCTTGCCCTTGAAGGGCTCGGGCGGCTTGATGCGCCGGATCTCCGAGGCCACGTAGCCGACCACTTCCTTGTCGATCCCCTTCACCCAGATGGCGTTGCGCTGGCGGTCGCTCTGGACCTCGAAGGTGATTCCCTCGACGGGCTCGACCCGCACCTGGTGGGAGTAGCCCACGCTGAGCAGGAGGCCCTTGCCCGAGGCCTCCACCCGGTAGCCCAGGCCCACCACCTCGAGCTCCTTCTCGAAGCCCTTGGAGACCCCCTCGACCATGTTGGCCAGGAGGGTCCGCGTGAGCCCGTGGAGGGAGCGGTCGAGCCGCCCCTCCGAGGCGCGGGCCACCGTCACGCGCCCGTCGGCCACCGCCACCTTCATCCGGAGGTGGACCCGGCGGCTGAGGGTACCCTTGGGCCCCTTCACGGTGACGTCAAGGCCGTCCACCTTCACCTCGACCCCCTGGGGCAAGGGGATGGGCATCCTGCCTATGCGGGACATCTCACCACACCTCGCAGATCACCTCTCCCCCCACCCCCTGCTGCCGGGCTTCCTCGTCGGTGAGGATTCCCTTCGGGGTGGTGAGGATGGCGATCCCCATGCCGTTCAGCACCTTGGGGATGGACTCCTTGCCCACGTAGATCCGCCTGCCGGGCTTGCTCACCCGCTTCAGGCCGTTCAGGGGGCTGCGCCCCTTCACGGGGGGCTTGAGGTCGATGACCAAGCGCGCCTGCCCGCCCAGGCCCGGCTTCGACTCGTAGCTCCGGATGAAGCCTTGGGCCCGGAGGATGCCCAGGATCTCGTCCTTCATCCGGCCGCCGGGGACCTCCACCCGGCTGTGGCCCGCCCGCATGGCGTTGCGGACGCGGGTGAGGAGGTCCGCGATGGGATCCGTCATGCTCATGCCGCCGCTCCTCCTCTCACCAGCTCGACTTGGTCACGCCGGGGACCTCCCCCTGGAGCGCCAAGTTCCGGAAGCAAATCCTGCACAGCTTGAAGCGCCTCAGGTAGCCGCGCGGCCGCCCGCACCGCTCGCAGCGGTTGTGGAAGCGGACCCTGAACTTCGGCTTCTGGAGCTGCTTGGCGATCTTGCACAGCTTGGCCAATGCGACCTCCTCAGTTCGCCCGGAAGGGAACGCCCAGCAGCCGCAGGAGCGCCCTTCCCTCTTCGTCCGTCCTGGCGGTGGTGGAGATGACCACCCCCATGCCGCGCGCCTTGTCCACCTTGTCCACGTCGATCTCGGGGAAGATCAGCTGGTCCCGGATCCCCAGGCTGAAATTCCCCCGGCCGTCGAAGGACTTCTGGCTCAGCCCTCGGAAGTCGCGCACGCGCGGGAGCGCCACGTTCAGCAGACGGTCGAGGAAGTCCCACATCCTCGTCCCCCGGAGGGTGACTATCGCCCCCACCGCCATCCCGGCCCGGAGCTTGAAGTTCGCGATCGACTTGCGGGCCCGGGTGACCACGGGCTTCTGCCCGGCGATGAGGGTCAGCTCGGCCAGCCCGTTCTCCAGCGCCGAGGCGTTCGAGACGGCCTCGCCGAGCCCCATGTTCAGGGTGACCTTGACCACGCGCGGCACCTGCATGAGGTTCTCGTAGCCGAACTCCTTGCGGAGCTGGGCCGTCACCTCGGTACGGTAGAACTCAAGCATCCTCGGTACGTATGCCATCCTTCGCTCCAAGCGCCCCTAGACCGTGTCCAGGAGCTCCCCGCTCTGCTGCGTCACGCGGACGCGGCGGCCGTCCTCCAGGCGCTTGCGCCGCACCCGCGAGGCCTTGCCCGTCTTGGGATCCACGGGCAGCACGTTGCTGATGTGGATCTTGCCCTCGCGCTCGATGATGCCGCCCTGCTGCCCCGCCTGCCGGGCCTTGGTGTGGCGCTTCACGAT
This sequence comes from Candidatus Tectomicrobia bacterium RIFCSPLOWO2_12_FULL_69_37, assembly GCA_001790955.1. Lineage (GTDB taxonomy): Bacteria > UBA8248 > UBA8248 > UBA8248 > UBA8248 > 2-12-FULL-69-37. The sequence continues at coordinate 5,633 of MGDP01000102.1, read as the reverse complement.
GTTGAGCTTCTCGACGAGGACGCGGCCCTCCTCCTTGAAGACGCGGAGGACCTTGCCGCGCTTGCCCTTCTCGCGGCCGGCGGTCACCTCGACGATGTCGCCCTTCTTCACATGGGTCTTACCGTTGCCGCCCATCGCAGGACCTCACAGGACCTCGGGGGCCAGGGAGACGATGCGCATGAAGCGCTTTCGCCTGAGCTCCCGGGCCACCGGGCCGAAGATGCGGGTGCCGACCGGCTCGCGCACGTCGTTGATGATGACCACGGCGTTGTCGTCGAACCGGATGTAGGTGCCGTCCTCGCGGCCCATCTCCTTGACCGTGCGGACCACCACCGCCTTGCGGACCTCGCCTTTCTTCACCGCGGCGTTTGGCGTGGCCTCCTTGACGGCCACCACGATGACGTCGCCCAGCCGCGCGTAGCGGCGCCGCGTGCCGCCCAGGACCTTGATGCACTGGACCTTCTTGGCCCCGGAGTTGTCGGCGACGCCGCACATGGTTCTCATCTGGATCATCGGACCCTCCCCCTCCCCCGCGCCCTACTTGGTGCGCTCGATCACCTCGAGCAAGCGCCAACACTTGCGCCGGCTGAGGGGACGGGTCTCGATGATGCGCACCCGGTCGCCGATCTGGAGCGCGTTCTCGCCGTCGTGCACGAGGTACTTCTTGCTCCGGCGGATGACCCGCTGGAACTTGGAGTGGGAGAACGTCCGCGTGACGAGCACGGCGGCCGTCTTGTCCATCTTGTTGCTGACCACCACCCCGATGCGGACCTTCCGGCGGCCCCGCTCGCTCTCGGCCATGCCTCACTTCCCTCCCGCGGGGGCCTGGGCCCCGCGCTGCTTCCTGCTGGTGAGAACCCGCGCGAGGTCGCGCTTGAGGTTCCGGATGCGGGCCGTGTTGTCGAGCTGGCCGGTCGCCTTCCGGAACTTCAGGTTGAAGAGCTCCCGCCGGATCTCGCCCTCCTTCTGAGCCAGCTCCTCGGGGCTCATCTCGTGAACCTCGGTGTATTTCACCGCACACCTCCGTGCGTGCTCACGACCCGCGTCTTGCAGGGGAGCTTGTGGGCCGCCAGCCGCAGGGCTTCCTTGGCGATCGCCTCGGTCACGCCGTCCATCTCGTAGAGGATGCGGCCCGCCTGGACCGGGGCGACCCACGCCTCGGGCGTGCCCTTGCCCTTCCCCATGCGGACCTCGGCGGGCTTCTTGCTCACCGGCTTGTCGGGGAAGACCCGGATCCAGATGCGGCCCCCGCGCTTGATGTGCCGGGTCATGGCGATGCGCGCGGCCTCGATCTGGCGGGCCGTGATGCGCGTCGTCTCCAGCGTCTGGAGGCCGTAGGATCCGAAGGCCAGATCGGTCCCCCGGCCCGCGACCCCCCGCGTGCGGCCCTTCTGCTGCTTGCGGTACTTCGTCCGCTTGGGCTGCAACATGGCGCTTCCCGCTCCGTCCCGCTAGGCCGTGGGCGCCTCGGCCGGCTGCGGCAGGCGCCGCCGCGTCGACCGGATCATCTCGCCCCGGAAGATCCAAACCTTCACCCCGATGGCCCCGTAGGTGGTGCGGGCCTCGGCGAAGCCGTAGTCGATGTCGGCCCGCAGGGTCTGGAGGGGCACGCGGCCCTCCCGGTACCACTCGGACCGCGCGATCTCCGCCCCCCCGAGCCGCCCCGCGCAGCGCACCTTGATCCCCTTGGCACCGAAGCGGAGGGCGGAGGTGACGGCTTTCTTCATGGCCCGGCGGAAGGCGATGCGCCGCTCGAGCTGCATGGCGATGTTCTCGGCCACGAGCTGGGCGTCCACCTCGGCCTTCCGGACCTCCTTGATGTTCACGTAGATCTGCTTGCCGGTCAGCGCCTGGAGCTCGGTCTTGAGCTTGTCCACCTCGGAGCCGCGCTTGCCGATGATGATGCCGGGCCGCGCGGTCCAGATGTTGATCCGGGCGCGGTTGCTCGCCCGCTCGATCTCGACGCTGCTCACCCCGGCGTGGGTAAGGCGCTTCTTCACGAACTCGCGCACCTTGAGGTCGCCGTGCAGGAGGTCCGCGTAGCCGCGCTTGGCGAACCAGGTCGAAACCCAGCCGCGGGTGATGCCGACCCGGAACCCGACGGGATGAACTTTCTGGCCCATGCGCCTCCCCCTACTTGGCCTCGCCGAGCTCCACCTGGATGTGGCAGCTCCGCTTGCGGATGTGGTTCACCCGCCCCCGCGCGCGCGCGCGGAAGCGCTTGATCGTGGGCCCCTGGTCCACCGTCACGCGCCGGACGATGAGGCTCTCCGGGTCGTCCGCCTGGCCCCGGTCGGTCGCGTTCGCCAGGGCGGAGCGGAGCACCTTGGCCACCGCCTTGGCCGAGGCGGCCGTGGAGAGGCCCAGCAGGGTCAGCGCCTCGGAGGCGCGCTTGCCGCGGATGAGGTCCGCCAGCAGGCGCGTCTTGCGCGGCTTGCCCCGGTAGTGCTTCAGCATGGCCTTCGACATCGTGCCCCCTTCCCTCTCCCGCGCCTACTTCAGCGTGATGGCGCGCTTCGAGATGCCGGAGTGGGCCTTGAACGTCCGGGTCGGCGAGAAGTCGCCCAGCTTGAAGCCGACCATGTTCTCGGTCACGTAGACCGGGATGAACTTCTTGCCGTTGTGGACCGCGAAGGTGAGGCCCACGAACTCAGGCGTGATGGTCGAGCGCCGCGACCAAGTGCGGATCATGCGCTTCTCGCCGCCCCGGCCCTGGACCTGGACCTTCTTGAGCAGGTGGTCGTCCACGAACGGGCCTTTGTGCAGCGAACGGGCCATGGCTCTCCCTTCCCTCCCCTACTTCTTGCCGCGGCGACGGACGATGAACTTCGAGGACGCCTTGTTCTTCGTGCGCGTCTTGTAGCCCTTGGCGGCCGGCCTTGCCGATGCTCACGTTGGCGTGGTCGGCGTTCCCGACCTCGCCGATGGTGGCGTAGCAGGTGGTGTGGATCATGCGCACCTCGCCCGACGACAGCCGGAACTGGGCGTAGGCGCCCTCCTTCGCCATGAGCTGGGCGCTCACCCCCGCGCTGCGGGCGATGCGGGCGCCGCCGCCCGGCCGGAGCTCGATGTTGTGGCACATCGTCCCGAGGGGGATGTTGGCCACCGGCAGAGCGTTGCCCGGCTTGATGTCGGCCTGGGGCCCCGCCTCGAGCCGGTCGCCCGCCTGGACCCCCTTGGGGGCGACGATGTAGCGCTTCTCCCCGTCCGCGTAGACGAGCAGAGCGACGCGGGCCGAGCGGTTCGGGTCGTACTCGATGGCACGCACCGTGGCCGGCACCCCCGTCTTCTCCCGCCGGAAGTCGATCGCCCGGTAGCGGCGCTTGTGGCCGCCCCCCCGGTGGTAGGCGGTGATGCGGCCGTTGCTGTTGCGGCCGCCGGACTTCCCCATGCCCTGGGTCAGGGCCTTCTCGGGCGCCTTCTTCGCCAGGTCGTCCCGCACGAGGACTTCCTGGAAGCGCCTCGCGGGGGTGACTGGCTTGTACCGCTTGACCGGCATGTCCCGACGCCTCCTGGCCTACGCCGTCTCGAAGAACTCGATCTTGTCGCCCTCTTTGAGGGTGACCACCGCCTTCTTCCAGGGCGGCCGCATCCCCTGCCGCCGGCCCAGGCGCACCTGCTTGGCGGGCACGTGCAGGGTGTTGACCTTGAGGACCGTCACCTTGAAGAGCTCCTCGACGGCCCGCTTGACCTGGGCCTTGTTCGCCTTCATGTCCACTTCGAAGACCACCTTGTTGGCCGCCTCGGAGGACTGGATGCTCTTCTCCGTCACGCAGGGCCGCCGGATGACCTGGGTCGTCTGCATGGCTCAGCCCGCCAGCCTTTCCGCGATGGCCTCGATGGCCCCCTTGGTGCACACGATGGTCTCGTGCCACATGATGTCGTAGACGTTCAGCCCCTCCACCCGGATGGGCTTGGCGTCCGGGATGTTCCGCACCGAGAGGAGGAAGTTCGGGCGGTCGGCCTCGGTCACCATGAGGGTCTTGCCCTGGGCCTGGAGGCTCCGCAGTGCCCCCGTCATGAGCCGGGTCTTGGCCTCGGGGAGGTCGAAGTCGGCCACCACCTTGAGGCGGCCCTCCTTCAAGCGCAGGTTCAGGGCGCTCTTGAGCGCGGTGCGGCGCACCTTGCGGTTCACCTTCTGCTCGTAGCTCCTGGGCTTGGGCCCGAAGACGGTGCCGCCGTGCCGCCAGACGGGGGACTTCACGTCGCCGGCCCGGGCGCGCCCGGTGCCCTTCTGGCGCCAGGGCTTGGCGTTCGTGCCGTGGACCTCGCTCCGCGTGAGGGTGGAGTGGGTCCCGGCGCGGCGGGCGGCCAGCTGGGCCTTCACCATCTGGTGGATGAGGTGGAGCTTCACCTCCCCGTCGAAGATGGCGTCGGGCAGCTCGACCTGCCCCACGACCTTCCCGCTCAAGTCATGCACGTCGATCTGGGCCATCTCTTCCTCAGCCGCCGCGCGCCGCGCGCTTGGACGCCTTCAGCGGATTCATGCTGCGGACCTGCTCCTTCGGCTTCTCCAGGCCGATCCGCTTGACCCGGATGCTGCGCCGCAAGAGCACGATCCCGTTCTTGGGGCCCGGCACCGCCCCCCGGATGAGGATGGCGTTCGAATCGGGCTGGATGTCCACCACGAGGAGCCCCTGGACCGTCTGCTGCACCGCCCCCATGTGGCCGGGGAGGCGCTTCCCCTTGATGATGCGGGAGGGGAAGGAGGAGGCGCTCATCGAGCCCGGCAGGCGGTCGAACATGCCGCCGTGGCCGCCCGGGCCGCCGCGGAACTTGTGGCGCTTGATGACGCCCTGGAAGCCCCGGCCCTTGGTCACCCCGGCCACGTCCACCCAGTCGCCGCGGTCGAAGATGGTCACATCGAGGACGCTGCCCGGCTGGAGGTCCTTGTCCGCCTCCGTCAGGGGGACTTCCCGGACCACCCGGAAGGGCTGGACGCCGCCCTTCTTGAAGTGGCCGAGCTCGGCCTTGCTGAGGCCCTTCTCCCCGCGGGGGAGGAACCCCAGCTGGACCGCGTCGTAGCCGTCCTTCTCCGCCGTCTTGCGCTGGACCACGGTGCAGGGGCCGACCTCCACCACCGTCACGGGGACGGGACCCCCGTCCGGCGCGAACACCTGGGTCATGCCCGCCTTGCGGCCGATGATGAAGTCCATGCGCCCCGTTCTCCCGCTAGTTCAGCTTGATCTCGACGTCCACCCCGGCGGCCAGGTCGAGCTTCATGAGGGCGTCGACCGTCTGCTGGGTGGGATCGAGGATGTCGACCAGCCGCTTGTGGGTGCGGATCTCGAACTGCTCGCGCGACTTCTTGTCGATGTGCGGGCCGCGCAGCACGGTGTACTTGTTGATGGTCGTGGGCAGCGGGATGGGCCCGACCAGGCTGGCGCCCGTGCGGCGGACGGTGTCCACGATCTCGGTCACCGACTGATCGAGCAGCCGGTGATCGTACGCCTTCAGGCGGATGCGGATTTTCTGGCTCATCGCTGTCCCTGGTTCTCCGTCTCGCCCGGCCGGGCCTTGACCCGCCGCGCCTGCCTAGCTGCCCAGCCTGCCTCTTGCCCCTACTCGATCACCTCGGCGACGACGCCGGCGCCCACCGTGCGGCCGCCCTCGCGGATGGCGAACCGAAGCTC
>MGDP01000101.1:8190-8945 GCA_001790955.1 Candidatus Tectomicrobia bacterium RIFCSPLOWO2_12_FULL_69_37 | reverse complement strand
GCCGGGCCCCCTGTGGGCGAGGGGCGCCGCTCGTTGTTTTCCCGCTTGCCCTGTCGCTTGCGGGGATGAAAAAACGCTAGCACAAGGGGGGACGCCGCACAAGAGTCTCTAAATCGAGACGGAAGTAAGCGCCCGCCGCCCGGTTTTCGCCCCGCGGCGAAAGGAGAACCGCCGGCGATCTAGAACCGCGGCTTCTCGAACTTCTCGAGCATGGGGAACATCTTCTCGGCGTTCTCCCGGAGGCCGAAGAAGACGGGGCCGTCCGCCTTCTCTCCGTTGGCGAGGCTGGCGAGGTCGAGGGGGCGGCCGCCGGGGTAGTAGGCCCAACCCCCCACCTCGGCGAGGACGGCCATGGGGCCCAGGATGTCCCAGAGCCGGGGCCTGTCCACCACCGAGCAGAGGACGGCCCCCGAGGCGGCGTAGGCCACGTGGGCGGCCGCGCAGCCGAAGGCGATGGTCTTGCCCGGGAAGTCGATCTTGTAGAAGCGCTTGCGGGAGGAGGGGCCGAAGAAGAGGGTCTGGTTGTCGACCTCGCGCGGGGCGAGCGGCGCCATCGGCCGGCCGTTGCGGGCCGCGCCCGCGCCCTTCGCGGCGAGGAAGAGCTCCCCCGCCGCGGGCATGAAGAAGCCCCCGGCGAGGGGGACGCCCCCCTCCATCACCCCGATCGAGACGCCCCAGGTGGGCAGGCCGTGGAGATAGGGGTTGGTGCCGTCGATGGGGTCCACCGCCCAGAGGCGGCCCGTGGCGGTCTCGCC
>MGDP01000101.1:0-8177 GCA_001790955.1 Candidatus Tectomicrobia bacterium RIFCSPLOWO2_12_FULL_69_37 | reverse complement strand
GGTCTCGCCCGGGGAGGCGCCGCCCGACTCCTCGGCGAGCACGCGGTCGTCCGGGAAGCGCCGGGCGAGGCGGCCGAGGAGCAGGCGCTCCACCTCGCGGTCGGCCTCGCTGACGAGGCTCCGGTCCTCCTTGCGCTCGCCCTTGGCCCCGCCGAGGAGGGAGAGGGCCAGGGCGCCCCCCTCGCGCAGGATCTCCTCGATGAAGGCGCGCACGGCTTCTCCTCCGGCGACGGCGGGATTCCAGACCCTACCCCAGGCGCCCCCGCCGCGCCAGCCCCCGCCTTGCCTGCCCGGTGCCCCGGCGCGATACTCCCCCGCTGTGCGGGGCCCGCCGCCGGGCCTCCTGGGGGAATCGGATGCCGGCCCTCTTCCCGATCGTCCGTCTCCGCGGGGGCGCCCGCCCGTCGCAGGCCGCGGCGTGAGGCGCTTCCACTATGACTACACCCGGGGCTCCATCGGGCGGGGGCTCCTCTATCTGGCCGTCCCCATCTTCCTCGAGCAGATCGCCTGGAACGTGGACACCATCGTCGAGGTGTACTGGGTGGGGCGCCTCGGCGAGTCCGCCATCGCGGCCATGTCGATCGGCTTTCTGGTCCACATGTTCGTCCGCTCGGGGGGGCTGGGGCTCCGCATCGCCGGGCAGGCCCTCGTCGCCCAGCGGGTCGGCGCCGGGGACCTGGAGGGGGCGGCCCAGCTCGCGGGCCAGTCGCTCGTCCTCCACCTCCTCTACTTCCTCCCCCTCTGCGTCCTGGGCGTGATGTTCTCCGGGGAGATCATGCGCCTCTTCTCGTCGGACCCGGGCATCGTCGGGCCGGGGACGGCCTACCTGCGGGCGGGTTTCGTGATGCTGATCATCACGGACGGCATCTTCGCCCTGGGCTCCATCTTCCGGGCGGCGGGGGAATCCTTCATCTCGGTCTGGCCCATGGCGGCGGGCTCGGTGGTGACCTTCGCCGCGATGCCGCTGTTCATCCAGGGGGCGGGCCCCCTCCCGGCCACCGGCCTGGGGGGGGCCGGCTGGGGCCTGGGCGCGGGGCGGCTGGTCGGCTGCGCGGTGATGGCGGCGGTGCTGTTCGGGGGGCTCTCGCGCATCCGCCTCAGGCCCGCCCACCTGAAACCCTCCCTCGAGCCCATGCGGCGCATCCTCCGCCTCGCCTGGCCGGCGGGGAGCCAGGTGCTCTTCGAGCGGAGCGCCAATATCGTGCTCGTGGGGATGCTCTCCCTGTTCGGGCCGCTGGCGCTGGCGGCCTGGGGGGTGGGCAACCGGGTGAACAGCATGGGGCTCACCCCCGGCTACTCCTTCCAGGGCTCGGGGCGCACCCTGGTGGGCCAGAACATCGGCGCCCTCCTCCCCGACCGGGCGCGGCGCTCGGCCTGGGCGGCCCTGCTGTGGGTCGCCATCGTGATGGCGGTGACGGCCACGGCGATCTTCGTCTGGGCGGAGGGGATCGTCCGCTTCTTCGGGCTCCGGGGGGAGGGAGTGCCGGCGGGGACCTTCTGCATGCGGGTGCTCAGCCTGGGCATGGCGTTCGAGGCGGCGCGCCGCACCCTCTCGGGCATCTTCGAGGGCGCGGCGGCCACGACCCCCCCGATGGTGGTGGAGGCCGTGGTGCGCTGGGGGGTGCTGCTCCCCGGCGCCTGGCTCCTCTCCGTCCCCCTCGGGGGCCGGGAGGAGGGCGTCTGGTGGGCGGTGGCGGGGAGCCAGATCGTGGGGGGCGGGGCGCTCTTCGCCTGGTTCCTCACGGGCTGGCAGCGGCGGGTCGCGGCGATCGCGCCGCGCGCCGCCCAGGGAGAGGCCCCCCGGTGAGCGTCTTTCACCGCCACCGGCCGGCCCGCGCCCACTACGACTACACCAAGGGCTCCCTCGGCTGGGGGCTGGCGCGCCTGGCCCTCCCCTCCTGCGGGGAGCAGATCGCCTGGAACCTCGACGCCGTGGTGGAGCTCTACTGGGTGGGCCGGCTGGGGCCGGAGTACCTGGCGGCGGTCTCGCTCTGCTTCATGGTGACCTTCTTCCTGCGGGCCATCCCGCTCGGGATGCGCATCGCCGGGGGCGCCCTCGTGGCCCAGCGCGTCGGCGCGGGGGACGACGAGGGGGCCGCCCTCGCGGCGGGCCAGTCCATCGTGCTCACCATCGCCTACACCGTGGCCGTCGGCTTCCTCGGCTACCTCGTCTCCCCCTGGATGATGGCTCTCATGACCACCGACGCGCGCGTGCAGGAGCTGGGGACGGTCTACTTCCGCGTCTCGTTCGTCTTCTTCGTCTTCTACGACGGCATCGCCACCCTGGCCCACGTCCTGCGCGGCGCGGGGGAGCCGGGCTACTCCCTGGCGGGGATGGCCGCCTCGGCCGCCACCGCCACGGCCATCATGCCCTTCTTCGTCTTCGGCTGGGGGCCGGCGCCCGAGATGGGCATCGGCGGGGCCCCCTTCGCCGTGGGCGTCGGGCGCATCCTGGGGACCTCCATCGTGATGGGCTTCCTCTTCACCGGGCGCTCGCGGCTTCACCTGCGCCCGGCGGACCTGCGGCCCGACTGGCTCCTCTGCCGCCGCATCCTCGCCCTGGGCTGGCCCGCCGCCGTGCAGAACCTCCTCGAGCGGGGCTCGAACCTCATCCTCGTTCGCATCCTCTCGCTGTTCGGGCCGGTGCCGGTCGCCGCCTTCGGGATCACGAACCGCATCACCAACGTCTCGCGCATGCCGGCCTTCGGCGTCCAGGCCGCGCTGCGCACCCTGGTGGGCCAGAACCTCGGGGCGGGGCTGCCCGACCGCGCGGTCCAGTCGGTGCGGCTCTCGATGTGGCTCACCGCCCTCTTCATGGGGGGCGTCGCGGTGGCGCTCTTCCGCTTCGCCCCCCAGGTGGTGCTCTTCTTCGGGCTCTCGGGGGAAGGCGCCGAAGTGGGCTCGCTCTGCCTGCGTATCTTGACCGTGGGGCTCCTCTTCGAGTCGGCCCGCCGGGTGCTGGCCGGGGCCTTCCACGGCGCGGCGAGCACCAAGCCCCCCATGATCGTGGAGGGGCTGGTGCGCTGGGTCATCGAGGTCCCGGCCAGCTACCTGGCCGCCGTGGTGCTGGGGGTGGGCGGGGCGGGGGTGTGGTGGTCCATCACGGGGGGGCAGATCCTGGCCAGCGCGGCGCTCTTCGGGTGGTTCTTCTGGTGGAGCGCGGAGGGCCTGAAGGCCCAGCCCGTCCGCTTCGGGCGGCGGGACGAGGCGCCCCGGGCGGAGGAGGCGCCGTGACGCCCCGCCCCTCGTCGGTCTACGGGCCGGTGGACTCCTGGCGCTTCGGCCGCTCCCTCGGGGTGGACCTCATCCTGCGGGGGAGCGTCTGCTCCCTCAACTGCGTCTACTGCCAGCTCGGGAGCATCCAGGAGGTGACGGCCGGGCGCCGGCTCTTCGTCCCGACCGGGAGGGTGATGGAGGACCTCGCCGCCTCGGACTGGCGGGGCTCCGGCCTCGTCACCTTCAGCGGGAGCGGGGAGCCCACCCTCGCCTTGAACCTCGGGGAGGCCCTGCGCGAAGTGAGGGCCGCGACCGGCATCCCCACCCACGTCCTCACGAACGGCACCCTGCTCGGCGACCCCGCCGTGCGGCGCGACCTGATGGAGGCCGACCGCGTCTCCGTCAAGCTCGACGCCCCGGACGAGGCCGCCTTCCGGAGGATCAACCGCCCCGCCCCGGGCGTCACCCTCGCGGGCGTCGTCGAGGGCACCCTCCGCTTCCGCCGGGAGTACCGGGGCCACTTCGACACCCAGGTGATGTTCATGCCTGCCAACCGGGGCATGGCCGGGGCGCTCTGCGATCTTCTCGCCCAGATCCGCCCGGACGAGGTGCAGCTCAACACCCCCCGGCGGGCCTACCCCTCGGAATGGTTCCTGGAGGCGCGCGGGCGCTACGATTATTCCCAGGCCCCCGCCAGGCTCCACACCCTCCGCGTCATCACCCGCGAGGAAGCAGACGAGGTCGAGCGGATCATCCGCGAGCGGACGGGGCTCAAGGTGAGCAGCGTGTACAACGGGGAGTGAGGAAGATGATTCTCCTGGATTGCAAATCTGCCGAGTCAACCTGCCTGTCTCTAGAAAAAATCCTCAACTTAGGACGAGCAGATATTCGTGCTTTCCTTTCGGACATTGATGGCAAAGGGTTTGATAGCCAAACCGGCAAGAGTTTTGGGGAGTATTTGTTTCGACTGTTGATCGGGAAGCATGGCCGAAGAGAGATAAAGGCAGATGGGGTATGCTGGTTTCACGCCACTCGTACGCCGGATCATATGCGTTTCCAGAAAGGTCTTATTCCGTTAGGTGAATTTGTCGAGTTGGCTTGGACGGACCTGCATCAATTAGTGCGCGGAGAGGTTTCGGACCAGAAATGGCAGAAATTTCGTCACGAACTCGAAAGCGGAGCCAATCGGACCCAGGATGCAGATTGGTATCGAGGGAAATTAAAATCGGATCATGGAGGACCGTGGGGTTTTCTGGTAAGGGCAAGTGCATTTTCGTGCGATGATTATCTTCAGGTTCCCGAAATTGTACAGCAAATATGCAATTGTGTTCACGAGGCGTTCGGGATCGACTTGCTCGAGCGCTTCCAGGAATGCTCACGACCCTGCATCGTGGAATTTTGGTCGGATGACACAAAAGATATTGAAAGGTTGGTTGCGGAAGCGCTTTGGTATCTTTGGGAATATGGGCACGGTAAACCGTATCGTTGCCAATATAGTTTTAATGGCGAAGGGAATGCGGTATTGCCGGAAAGGATTCGGAAAGTGGAGTGTCCTGTTGTTCCTGATCCGGTGAACTGATTTCTCTGTGTCAGTCTGAATTCTTCGCGTTCGCTTAGGACAGCCTCCGCGCACTCCGCGTCGGCGCGTCCGAGGAGGCCAGTGAGAGCTACCCGCACACCCGCCTGCCCAGCTCCCCGATGAGCCCCTCCCAGGGAGCCCACTTCCCGTCCCGGAAGTCGGCGCGGGTCATGAGCTCGTCCCCGCCGCCGTAGAACTCCTTGAAGACGTGCCGGTGGGCGCGTGCCGCGCAGTCGAGGACGTAGCCGTTGATCTCCCAGGCGGGCCCGCGGCCCCCGGGCGCGCTCTCGTTGGCGGTGATGGATTCCCGATTGAACTTGAGGAGGCTCAGCCGGGCCACCCCCATCGCCTCGGCGCACCCCGGGGAGTCCGTCAGGCCGGGCCGGCAGTGGATGCGTTCGACGATCTCCACGCGCCCGCCCGGCTTGCGGGCGAAGACCCTGTACTCCCAGGTGCGCACCGGGCCGCGCCGGAGCTCCGTCCACTCCACGGGCTCCTGGGCGGGGGCGCTTGAGGCGAGGAGGAGCAGCGCGAGAAGGCAGGCGGGCGGCGCGTGGCGCACGGGGCTTCCTACCCGCACACCTGCCGGCCCAGGTCCTCGATCCGGTCGAGCGGCCGCCACTCGCGCGCGGGGTACTCGATGCGGGTGATCTTCTCACCGCCCGAGGCGCGCCACTCGATGGAGAGGGGGGCGTAGCGCTTCCCCGCGCAGTCGATGGCGTAGCGGGAGAGCCGCTCGGCGGGGCGGGGCCGCTCCCCGCCCTCGGGAGGCTTCATGCTGAAGGTCACCAGGCGCGGCATCACCAGCACCGAGAGCTTGCGGTAGATCTCCAGCGACGCGCCGCAGCTCCAGCTCTCCTCCTGGCCGGGCAGGCAGGCCGTGCGCAGGAGGACCTCCCGCACCCCGTCCGCCTCCCGGTTCAGCACCCGGTAGGCCTTCACCTCGGCGTGCCCGCGGCTGTACTCCTTCCATCCCTTCGCCTCTTGGGCGGGGGCGGGGGCGCTTGACGCCAGAAGGAGCACCGCCGCCCCCGCCAGCCATCCGCCCACGGGTTTCCCCATCGCAAGGCCCCTTCGGGCGCGCGCACGCGCGTTGAGCCGGATTCACGGCGGAGGCGATTGTACCACTCCGGCCGGGCGCGCCGGGCGCGCTTCTGCCGGAAATCAGTTCACGCTATACTCGGCGGAAACGCATCGCGCGCGGGCGGGCGCGCGCGGGACGGGGCGGGCACCCGCTCCGGGTTTCCGCCTCGGGGGGGGGATGGGGCTATGCCGAAGAACATCGTGATCTGCTCCGACGGGACGGGGAATTCGGCCATCAAGGACCGGGGCACGAACGTCTTCAAGCTCTACGAGGCGGTGGACCTCGGCGGGGGCGGCCAGATTGCCTTCTACGACGACGGGGTGGGCACGGAGGGCTTCAAGCCCCTGAAGCTCCTGGGCGGCGCGGCCGGCCTGGGCCTGAGCCGGAACGTGCGGGAGCTCTACGCCGCCCTCGTGCGGGTGTATGGGCCGGGGGACCGGATCTTCCTCTTCGGGTTCAGCCGTGGCGCCTTCACCGTGCGGACGCTGGCGGACTTCATCGTGACCTGCGGGATATTGGACCGGCGGAAGTTCCACACCGACCACGGCCTCCGGGCGAGGGTGAAGCGGGCCTACCGGCAAGTGTACCGCCGGAAGTACCAGGCGAAGATACCGAAGATTTTCAGCGCGCCGTTCAGCGAGGAGGACGCGGAGGACTTCCGGAGGAAGCGCGGGGTTTCGGATCCCGTGCATGCCCCGTCGGGGAGGATTCCCATCGCCTTCGTCGGGGTGTGGGACACCGTGGACGCCGTGGGCTTCCCGGTGGACGACGTCGCGGACCGGTTCAACGACTGGATCCATCAGTTCAAGTTCCCGGACCGCATGCTCAGCCCGCAGGTCGAGAAGGGCTGCCACGCCGTCTCCATCGACGACGAGCGCCACACCTTCCACCCGGTCATGTGGGACGAGAGGGGGGAGGACAAGGAGAACCCCCGCATCGAGCAGGTCTGGTTCGCGGGGGTCCACGCCAACGTGGGGGGCGGCTACCCGAAGCAGGGGATGTCCCTGGTGCCGCTCGACTGGATGATGGCCCACGCCGGCGCGGCCGGGCTGCGGTTTCTCGACGCCGACTGGAAGCTCATCCGCGAGCACCGGAACGTCCACGACAAGCTCTACAACTCCCGCGCCGGGCTCTCCGCCTACTACCACTACCGGCCGCGCGACATCGCCGGGCTGTGCCGCGGCCACGGCGTGACGCCCAAGATCCACGCCAGCGCCCTCGAGCGCATCGCCCAGGGCACCGAGGGCTACGCGCCGGGCAACATCCCGGGGGGCCTGCGGATCGTGGAGACGCGGGGGACGGGGAGGAACCTGCCGGCGGCCGAGGCGGCGATCCGGGCGGCCCTTCCGAACGGGAACGCCCCGCTGGACCGGGTGCGGGGCCAAGTGTCCCAGCGGGAGTGGAACCAGACCTTCACCATCGCCTTCACCCTCGCCGCCGCCTGCGGGATCGTGTTCCTGGGGTCGGAGCAAAGGACCCTGGGCGGCCTCCTCTCCGGCTTCCTCTCCCTGGTTTTCTCCGCCGACATCCCCGGGCTGCTGGCGCTGCTCGGCCGGAGCCTGGCGCGGCGCCCCGCGTGGACCGCCGCCCTCGTCGCCCTGCCCCTCGCCTTCTACGGGGTCGGCCGGCGGATCCAGGGGAGGATGGACCGGGCCTACAGCGAGTTCTGGTTCAGGCTCGCGCCCGGACTGCGGAAGCTCCTCTGCTGAGGCGGCCCTACCCCGCCCGCACGATCTTAATGTTGAAGTCGAGGGGCGGCGCGGACGAGGCGGGCTCAGCAGAGGAGCGATTAGAGCATCTCGGAGATGCCTAATTGGTCCGGAACCCAATTCGCTTCCGTTTGGGCTCGGGCGGCGCCATCAACTGGCGGATCGCGTCGAAGACCGCCTTGAACTGGGCGTCGTACCGCTTCTCCAGGGTATCCAACTTGCGGGCCAGATCGGCGTGGGAGGCCAGCATTTGGCGGAGGCGGACGAACGTCCGCATGATCTCCACGTTGACCTGCACCGCCCGGCGGCTCTTGAGCACGCTTGAGAGCATGGAAACCCCTTGCTCTGTGAAGGCGTAGGGAGAGGAGCGCCGTCCGCCCCAACTTGAGATCACAAATTGTGATCTCAAGTTATCGAATTCTTCCGATGTCAGTTGGAACATAAAATCCGCCGGGAACCGGCCCAGGTTCCGTTTGACTGCCTGAACCAAACTCCTGGTATCAACGCCGTAAAGCGCGGCGAGGTCGGCGTCCAGCAGCACCTTCTCGCCCCGGACAAGAAGGATCGCCCGCTCGATCCGCTCGATAGG
>MGDP01000100.1 GCA_001790955.1 Candidatus Tectomicrobia bacterium RIFCSPLOWO2_12_FULL_69_37 | reverse complement strand
AGACCTGGCGGCGGATGGGCTTGACGGGGATCTCGGCGCCCGCCATGCGGCCCACCTGGGCGGCCCAGGGCCCGGCGCAGCAGAGGACGTGCCCGGTCTCGACGGCTCCGTGCGGCGTCTCCACCGCCCGCACGCGCGCCCCCTCGATGCGGATGGCGAGGGCCGGCGTCTCCTGGAGGATCCGGACGCCCAGCTCCCGGCAGCGCTTGGCGTAGCCCTGGATGACCTCCTGGGGGCCGGCGCAGCCGTCCGCCGCGCAGAAGGTGCCGCCGAGGAGGCCGCCGGTCTCCAGGTGGGGCCAGCGCGCGCGGATCTCGGCGGGGGCGAGGAGCTCGGTCCGCACCCCCAGCCGGGCGTGGAGGGCGCGGGCGTCCTGGAGGGCCGCCCAGCGCTCCTCGTCCGCGGCCAGCATGAGGTAGCCCACCCGGCGGAAGCCCGGGTCCACCCCGAACTCCTCGGCGAAGCCCTCCCAGCGGGGCTGGGCCGCGAGGGAGAAGCGCACGTTCACCTCGGTGGAGAAGTCCAGCCGGATCCCCCCCATGCAGGCTCCGGTCGAGCCCTGGCCGAGGAGGTCCCGCTCGAGGAGGACGACCCCCTTCATCCCGGCCCGGGCCAGGTGGTAGGCGGCCGAGAGGCCCACCGCCCCCCCGCCCACGACGACGCAGGGAGAGGTTTTGGGGAGGCGCATCGGGGTTTTCCTCCGGGGGCGGCGCCCCGAGTCTAGCCCTTTCCCCGGGGGATCGGAACCGCATGCCGGCAGGGAGAGTGTGTGATCTAGATCACAAAATCGCGAATTAGGCGTGTTGAAATTTCATCTCGCTTCCGATATACTTATTTGTGTTTTATTCCTTGATGGAAGGGGAAAATCGTCTCATAGTGAGAGAAGCGAAGTTGACTTCTGGGACCACCTAGGGTATTGACCCAACAGGCGCTCCGTTGCGGGCATCCGCCCTTCGCTCGCGGAACGCCATCCCGCATCCAACACAGCGGCTCGCCGGTATGGGGCCGGCCGGCCGCGCGTTGGCGCCAGACCTCAGGGACACCCGCATGCCGCCGCAGGCGCAGGCCCAGCCCCAGGACACCCACTCCCGCTTTCTCCTGATCGAGAGCGAGGGCCGCATCCGCCGCCTACTCGCCGGCATGCTCCAGGGCGCGGGCGCGAAGACCGTCCACAACGTGCCGAGCGGGAAGGCGGGCCAGGAGGTCCTCCTCAGCCAGCCCGTGGACGTCGTGGTGTGCGACTGGAGCGCCCCCGACCTGAGCGGCGCGGAGTTCCTCCGCAGCGTCCGCAACCTCCCCGTCACGAAGTACCTCCCCTTCCTGATGATGAGCCGGGTCGGCCAGCTCAACGAGGAGGAGATCGCCGCCACCCGCGACTTCGACGTCGACGGCCACCTCTTCAAGCCCATCACCCAGGAGGACCTCCAGGCCAAGGTCCGCGGCGCCGTCGACCACTACAACTCGATGGCCAAGGCCTACACCCACCTGGCCCGGGCGGCCGCCTTCGTCGACATCCAGGAGCTCGACGAGGCCCGCAAGGAGATCAACGCCGCCCAGCTGGCCGGCGGAGAGTCCGCCCGCGTGTGGGCCGAGGCCGGCAACCTCCTCACCGTCATCGACTCCCCGGCCGAGGCCAAGCAGTGCTACCGGCGCTCCATCGAGATCGACCGCACCTACGCCCGCGCCTACGACAAGCTCGGGGCCATCCTCGAGGAGGAGGGCGACTCCGAGACGGCGGTCAAGTTCCTGACGGCCTCCTCCCAGATCAGCCCGCGCAACAAGGAGCGCCAGTTCGCCCTGGCCAAGGCCATGCTCGCCCGGGGGGACGAGGAAGGCGCGCGGCTGGCCATCCACCGGGGCGTCGAGGCCGAGGGGGAGGTCACGCCCCAGTCCGCCGTCAGCGCCGCCGCGGCCGAGGTCCTCATGACCCTGGGCCGGGCCGACCTGGCCGAGAAGGAGTACGCCTTCGCCCTCGAGGGCGACCCCGCCAACGTCCACTACTTCAACCGGCTGGGCATCGCCTTCCGGCGCCAGAAGAAGTACAAGGAGGCCGTCGAGAACTACCGCAAGGCCCTCCAGGTGGTGAGCAACGACCCCGTCCTCTACTACAACCTCGCCATCGCCCTCGCCGAGTCCGGCCAGCTCGCCCCGGCGGTCGGCACCCTGCGCCGCGCCCTCGTGCTCGACCCGGGCTTCGAGGCCGCCGCGGACCTCCTGCGCCGCATCGAGAAGCGGGTGCGGGAGAGCAGCTAGGGCGCCTCGGCCTCGCGCTCCTCCTCCCCGTCTTCATCCTCCCCGCCGTCCGTCTCCTCGGGCTCCCCGTCCGCCTCCTCCTCCGTTCCGCCCGGCCCGGCGGGCCCGCCGGGAGCCCCGGCCCTGCTCATCAGCCTCCGCAATGCCGCCGACAGCAGGGCCGTGGACGGGTTCGCCCCTTCTTCCCCCACATCATCCTCCCGCTCCCCCAGGTCGTTCTTCCGCGAATCATTATCGGTCCACCTGCTCTTGAAGGCCTCCCAGCGGTGGCGGTCCGCTTCGGCGGCGGAGCGCTCCAGGCGGCAGAGAAGGAGGGCGAGGCGGTCCGGCGGGAGCCTGTTCATGGCGCCCTCCGGCAAGCGGGCGGCGGCTTCGAGCGCCCTCGCGAGAAGCATCTGGCGCGCCATCGCGCCGGCGTTCCGGGCGGAGGCGGCGGTCATCTTTCCAGCCAGCGCGCGGGCGAGGCCCTCCACCATCTGGGTGCGCTCGGCGGCCTCGATGAGGCGGCGGTAATACCGGGCCACCGACATTTTTGACGTCCTTTTCCCGTTAATTCGCGTTACTAAGCGTGACGCCTCCTCCAGCGTGCCCCCGTTGAGGAGGCATTCCTTCACCGCCGCCTCGGCCTTGCTCCCCGCGATCTTCCCCTTGCGCCGCTTGCGCGGCCCCCGGTCGGGCCCCCGCCTCCGTCCCCTCTCCATGCGCGCTCCTCCCCCAGGCGGCACCGCGCCGCCGCCCCCCCAAGATAGGGAAGGAGGGAGGAAAAGCTCTTACCTCAAACTCCCTCATTTTCCCTGTCCGGGGAGGCCGGCAAGATACTGGATGGAGGGGTCCGGATCGGATATGCTCGGGGCATCGGCCGGGGAGCATGGGGAAAGATGTCTGCATCCATCCCTGGAGGTGGGGGCCGTTGAAGGAAGAGAGGAAGCTGCCGCGGTACGCCTACAACTGGATCAGCGCGGCCGGCGCCGTCGTCGCGGGGACGGCGCTCTTCGGCGTCGTGTTCCTGTTCGCCATCACGTGGTACCTCGGGGCCGAGAACCCCTATCTCGGGATCGTGATTTACCTGGTTCTCCCCGCCTTCATGGTGGGCGGGCTGTTCCTGATCCCCACCGGCATGTACGTTTACTGGCGCGTCTGGCAGCGGACGGGCGAGCTGCCCTACATGAAGTGGCCCCACCTGGACCTCAACATCCAGCGGCACCGGAACGCGACCTTCGTCTTCGTCATCGGCGCCATGGCGTTCTTCATGGTGGGGAGCGTGGGGACCTACCAGGCCTACCACTTCACGGAGTCGGTCACCTTCTGCGGGCAGAGCTGCCACACGGTCATGAAGCCCGAGTTCACGACCTACCAGCACTCCCCCCACGCGCGGGTGACGTGCGCGCAGTGCCACGTCGGGCCGGGGGCGGGCTGGTACGCCAAGTCGAAGATGCAGGGCCTCTACCAGGTGTACGCGGTGACCGCCAACGTGTTCCCGCGCCCCATTCCCACCCCGATCACCAGCCTGCGCCCGGCGCGGGAGACCTGCGAGCAGTGCCACTGGCCCCAGAAGTTCTACGGGGCCATGCAGCGCCGGTTCGACCACTACCGCTACGACAAGGAGAACACCCGCTGGACGCTCGACATGCTCCTGAAGGTGGGGAGCGGCAACCCCGCCACCGCCCAGGAGTCGGGCATCCACTGGCACATCAACCCGGCGGTGACCATCGAGTACGTCGAGCGGGACGCGAAGCGGCAGGACATCCCCTGGGTCCGCGTGACGGACAAGCGCACCGGGCGGACCACCGTCTACCAGGACTCGGCCAAGCCGCTCGCCCCGGCGCAGCTCGCGGCGGCCAAGCCCCGTAGGATGGACTGCATGGACTGCCACAACCGGCCCAGCCACAACCTCTACCCGCCGGACTACGTGATCGACCTGGAGATGTTCGCGGGGCGGGTGGACCCCTCCATCCCCGAGATCAAGCGGGCGACCGTCACGGCCATGGCCAAGGACTATCCCACCGAGAAGGCGGCCCTGGAGGGCATCGCCCGGGACATCACGGAGTTCTACAAGAAGAATTACGCGGACCTGTACGCCCAGAAGAAGGACGCGATCGGCAAGTCCATCCAAGCCGCCCAGGCGGCCTTCGCCAAGAACATCTTCCCGGAGATGAAGGCCAAGTGGTCCTCCTACCCGAACGACATCGGCCACTTCATCTTCCCGGGCTGCTGGCGGTGCCACGGCGGGAAGCACAAGAGCAGCGAGGGGAAGATCATCACCCAAAACTGCGACGCCTGCCACATCATCCTCTCCCAGGGGCCCGGCCCCCAGAAGGAGTACGTGAGCTCCGAGAAGGGCCTGCCCTTCCAGCACCCCATCAACATCAGCGGGATGGAGAAGGCCATCGGCTGCTTCAACTGCCACAAGGGGGTGAAGCCCTAGGGAGCCCCGCCTAGACGCTCAGACGCAAGCGCCCCGGGGGGGCAGCCCCCCCGGGGCGCTTTTTCCCCGGCAACCGGCTTCGGCTACCTCTCCTTGAACCGGAAGGGGCCGCCGTACTTCTTGAGGATGCGCTTGTAGTCCCCCTGGTAGATGCGGTCGTACTCGGGGAGCCAGGCGTCGAGGTCGCCCTCCCGCCAGTACTCGTAGTCGTAGGCGAACTTACTGGGCTCGGCCAGCTTCTTGTAGAGGGCCGGGTAGCGCTCGAAGATCTGGCCGGGCCGGCAGCCGATGGGCCGCCAGTCGGGGTCGTCCGGCTTGGAGAGGTTCTCCTCGTCGTAGTTGCGGGTGCGGAGGTAGCGCAGGCGCTCCATGTCGAGGTCCACGACGAGGACGCCGGGCCGCTCCAGCATCCCCTCCATCCGCTCGGGCCCCGCGGCGAAGGCCCCGCCCACGATGGACTTCTCGTAGTCGAAGCCGTCCGCCTTGTAGAGGTTCTGGGTCACGAGGACGTAGAAGAGGTTCTCGGCCGCGCGCGCGCGCGCCACGCAGCGCCAGGTGTCCTTGAGGTCGTAGCCGGTCGGGCTGTGCATCCCGTGGATGGGGGAGACGATGATCTCGGCCCCCTCGAG
>MGDP01000099.1 GCA_001790955.1 Candidatus Tectomicrobia bacterium RIFCSPLOWO2_12_FULL_69_37 | reverse complement strand
GGCGGTGCTGTCGAGGCCGCCGTAGCCGGATTTCTGGCACTCCTTGTAGAGGGGGAGCCCGGCGCTCCCGATGGGGGTCCGGGCCCCCACGCGGGCGGCGAGGGTGAGGCCGAGCTGGATGTCCTTGGCCAGCACGTCCACCGTGCTGTCGGGCCGGGCGAAGTCCTGGCGGATCATGCGCGGGCCCATGTTCCGGAGCTGCTGCCAGCCGCCCGCCCGGCTGCGCAGGAGGGCCTCGAGGAAGAAGTCCCGCTTGAAGCCGCAGCGCAGGCCGAGCCTGAGCGTCTCGGCGATGACGCAGCGCCCCATCGAGGTCAGGTAGTTCACCGCCACCTTGATGCTGGCCCCCGCGCCGGAGGGCCCGCAGTAGACGCAGTCGGAGAGCATCGAGTTCAGCAGCCGTTCCACCTTCCGGTAGGCCCGCTTGTCCCCCCCGACGAGAAACGTCCCCTCCCGCTTGGCCACGTGGGCGCTGTTGCCGCTGACCGAGGCGTCGAGGTAGGGGACTCCCTTCCTCTCGCAGAGGGCGGCGTGCCGGCGCGAGTCGGCAGGGTCGGAGGTGGTGGTGTCGATGATCATTTGGGGAGCCTTGCCGGGCGCGAAGGCGAGGTAGCCGTCCTTCCCATTGGCGGTCCCGAGGGCGATCTTCGAGTTGGGCACCGAGAGGAAGACGATCTCCGCCGCCTCGGCCACCTCCCGGGGGGAGGGGAGGGGCCGGCCCCCGAGTGCCCGGAAGCGGCGCCGGGCCTCCCCGGAGGGGTCGGCGCCCACGAGGGCGTGGCCGTCCGCGATGAGGTTCCGGGAGAAGGCCCGGCCCATGAGGCCCAGGCCGATGAAGCCGATGACTTTTTTCTCCGCTCGCTGGGGGGTCATGTCTCTCCCTGGGGGATGAGGGGCGGGGGGCCCGCGCTCAGGCCCGGCGCGGCAGCCCGGCCATGGCGCGCAGGACTTCGATGAAGGCGACGGAGTCCTGCCCCGCGAGGCCCATCTGGGACGCGGCCTGGATGACCTGGTGCAGGACGTTCGTGGCCAGCATGGGGGAGTTGTAGCGCTGGCCCTGCTCGAGCATGAGGCGGTAGTCCTTCGGGGAGAGCCTCCCCTCGGGGGAGTAGTCCCCCTCGACCATCTTGGGGCCCTTGTCGAGCATGGTCTTGGAGTAGCAGGCGCCGTCCTGGAGGACGGCCAGCAGCTTCTTCAGATCCATCCCCGCCTTCTCCCCCAGCACGAGGCCCTCGGCCAGGACGAGCCGGTTGCCGTTGAGGACCAAGTTGATAATGAGCTTGGTCAGGGCGCCCGAGCCGGCGGGCCCCATGTGGTAGGCCGCGCGGCTGACGGCGGCGAAGTAGGGCTTGCAGGCCTCGAAGTCCTCGGCCTTCCCCCCGGCGATGATGATGAGGTCCTTCTTCCAGGCCATGGCGCTCGTGCCGCTCACCGCCGTGTCGAGGAAGCGGATGCCCCGCCCGGCCAGCTCGGCCCCGAGCCGGGCCGAGTCCTCGGGCCGGGAGGTGGTGGCGTCGCAGAAGATGAGGCCCCTCTCCGCCCCCTCGGCGGCCCCCTTGGGACCGAGCACCGCCTCGCGCACGATCTCGCTCGTCGGGAGGGAGGTGACGAGCCACCGCACCCCCCGGGCCGCCGCGGCCGGGGAGTCCACCGGGACGCCCCCCCGCTCGGCGAACTCGTCCAGCCGCCTGCCGTCCACGTCGAACCCCTGCACCTCGAAGCCGGCCTCGAGGAGGTTCCCCGACAGGGCCGATCCCATGAGGCCGATGCCTACGATGCCCACCCGCTCGCCCATTTGCCCCCTCACTCTTTAGCCTTAATGCCCACGCCCCCGCTGGTTCAGGTCCTGGGAAACCCAGGAGACTTCCCCGCGGCGCAAGACCGCATATTGGAACCCCCCGGCAAGACCCGGATCGGATGGATTTTCCCCGGAAGTCGCGCTATCGTCCATCTGCATCGGGATACGCCTCGCCGCCGCGCGCCTCTGCCGTTTGTCCTGGGGGAGTCCGCCATGATCACCGCCATCGTCACCGCCCGAATCCCGGAGGGGATGACCTACGAGAAGTACCTGGAGAACACGAACCGCATCGCCTCTCGCTTCCGGCAGATACCGGGCCTCATCCGCAAGAACTTCCTCTTCAGCGAGGCGCAGGGCCTGGGCGGGGGCGTCTATCTTTGGGAGAGCCGCGAGGACGCTGATAGGTGCTACGCCGGGGTGTGGCGCGAAAACTTCATGAAAGCCTTCGGGGTGGAACCAAGCATCGCCTTCTTCGACACCCCCGTCGTGGTGGACAACGTGGCGGGCAAGATCGTCCAGGCGGCCTAGCGTAGCGGCGGAGGGGAGGATGGATCGCTACGACGGCATCGTGATCGGCGCCGGGCACAACGGCCTCGTCTGCGCGGCCTACCTCTCCCGCTGCGGCCTCAAGGTCGCGGTCCTGGAGGCCGAGCGCGAGATCGGGGGCGGGGCTTCGACGCGGGAGTTCACCCTCCCCGGCTACAAGTCGAACATGCACGCCAACTTCTTCATCGGGCTGGACGACTTCCCGATCGTGCGCGACCTGGCGCTCGCGCGGCACGGCTTCCGCTACCTGACGCCGGACGTCCAGCACGCCATGGTGTTCCGGGACGGGACGGCCGTCGTCCTCCACCGCGACCCCAAGAAATCGGCGGCCTCCATCGCCCGCCTCTCGAAGCGCGACGCCGTGGCCTTCGGCCATCTGCACCAGCGCTACGCCGTGGAGCTGGCGCCCCTTATGCGGAGCTTCCTCTTCCATCCCCCGCTCCCGCGCGAGGCGGTCGCGGAGCGCATCGGAGGCCAGAAGGGGAAGGATCTCCTCGCCTTCGCCCCGATGACCATCTCCTCGGCCATCGACGCCCACTTCGAGCACCCCAAGGTGCGGGCTCTCTTCAAGCTCTTCGCCCACGCCATCACGGTGGAGGACGAGCCGGGCACCGGGCTCTTCCTCCCCAGCCTCTTCTCCAGCCAGACCACCCTGGGCCTCC
The DNA here is from genome assembly GCA_001790955.1 of Candidatus Tectomicrobia bacterium RIFCSPLOWO2_12_FULL_69_37. Classification (GTDB taxonomy): domain Bacteria; phylum UBA8248; class UBA8248; order UBA8248; family UBA8248; genus 2-12-FULL-69-37. The sequence continues at coordinate 7,761 of MGDP01000099.1, read as the reverse complement.
CGGTGGGCGGGGCGCTGGAGCTGCCCCGGGCCTTGGAGCGCATCATCCTGGCGAGCGGCGGCGCGGTCGTCCGGGGGGCGGCCGTGCGCGAGGTCTTCCGCGAGGGGGGGCGCGCGGCGGGGGTGGTTCTCGAGGACGGCAAGCGCCTCGGGGCCTCGCGCTTCGTGGCGAGCAGCCTGAACGCCCCCGCCTCGGTCCGCATGGCGGGGGAGGACGCCTTCCCGGCCGAGGTGAACGAGAAGGTCCGCAACTGGGACTGGGGCTTCCACTCCCTCATGACCCTCCACCTCGCCCTCTCGGACCGGCCCCGCTACGCGGCGGAGAAGTACGACGCGGACGTGGGCCTCTCCTACAACCTCATCTTCGGGGCAGAGGACGACGCCCAGGTCGTCCAGAACGCCCGGGAGCGCCGGGCCGGGAAGTTCCCTTCCCAGCCCATGGGGAACGGCTCCTGCAACAGCCAGCACGACCCCTCCTACGCCCCGAAGGGAGGCCACGTGGCCTTCTGGTGGCCGGGCGCGCCCTATGCCCTGGAGGGCGACGCCGCCCGCTGGGACGCGGTCAAGGAGGGAGCCGCGGAGCGGCTCGTCGGGGTCTGGCGCGAGTTCGCCCCCAACCTGACGCGGGACACCGTCCGCGCCGCCAAGCTCTACACCCCCCTCGACATCGAGCGGGGCAATCGCAACATGGTGCGCGGGGCGGTGCGGATGGGCGCCTACAAGGCGGATCAGCTCGGAGTGAACCGGCCCCACCCCCTCCTCTCCGGGATGCGCACCCCGCTGGAGGGCTTCTACCTGTGCAGCTCGAGCTGCCAGGGAGGAGGGCTGAACGGCGCCCCCGGCTACAACGCCGCCGGCGTCATCGCCCAGGATCTCGGCCTCGGCCTCTGGTGGGAGCCCCTCCCGGCCCCGGCCTTGGCTGCGCACGCATAGTCATATCGCGCCGGGGCGGGATGGGCCGTGCCCCATCCGCGGCCGGCGATTCATCGAAGAAAGGGACGCCCGAATGGCCTCATCTTCTCAACGCCGCTGGAACCCCGACAGCGTCCGCCACATCCACCCCGCCGTCTGGCCCCAGTGGCCCTTCGACGAGCCCCCCGCCGTGCGCGAGCGCTCCGAGCCGCGCTACAACATCCGCGCGGAGACGGACCTGCGGATTAGGGTGCGGGACGGCGTCCATCTCGCCGCCGACGTCTACCGCCCCCGGGCGGCGGGGCAGAAGTTCCCCGCCCTCCTCTCCATCTCGCCCTACACCCGGCAGCTTCAGGTGACCGAGGTCACCCTCGGCCAGAACGAGGCGGGGCTGACGGAGTTCTGGGTGCCCCGGGGCTACGCCCACGTGATCGTGGACGTGCGGGGCTCGAACGACTCCGAGGGCTCCTACGACGACAAGGGGGAGAAGGAGCAGGGCGACTACCTCGAACTGATCGAGTGGGCCGCCGCCCAGCCCTGGTGCAACGGCAAGGTGGGGATGGTCGGCTGCTCCTACTTCGCCCTGGTGCAGCTCCTCGCCGCCGTCCACCAGCCCGACGCCCTGGCCGCCATCTTTCCCTACGACGCTTACACCGACCTCTACCGCCACCGTACCTTCCACGGGGGCGCGCCCTACCTGGGCTTCATGCGGAGCTGGTTCGCCGCGGTGGGGAACCTGAACTTCCAGGGCGGGCGGCTGAAGGACCGCTCGGGCCTCGACAAGATGATGCGCGACCACCTCAACATGGAGCACCTCTTCGACGGGGAGTTCTTCCAGGTCCGCTCCCCCGAGAAGGCCCTGCGCAACATCAAGATCCCCACCTACTTCGGCTGCGACTGGTCCTTCTGGTGGCTCCACCTGCCGGGCGCCTTCAACGGCTGGGAGGGCACTGGGAAGATCCCCAAGCGGATGCTCATCGGGCCCCGGCCCCAGCCGTGGCGGCCCTTCGGGGCCTACCACGAGGAGGCGCTCCGCTGGTACGACCATTGGCTGAAGGGCATGGACACCGGCGTCATGGAGGGCCCGCCCATCCAGCTCTGGATCCAGGGCGAGGACCGCTGGCGGGGGGAGGAGGACTGGCCGCTCCCGCGCACGAAGTTCACCAAGCTCTACCTCGGCGGGCCGGGAGGCGGCCCCCAGGGCACCCTCTCGGACGCCCCTGGCGGGGGAGGGGAGCGCACCTTCGCCTACCGGCCCTTCACGCGGGAGTGGAGGCTCGGCGACCCGCGCCTGGTCTACCGCTCCGAGCCCATGACGGCGCCCTGGGAGCTGACGGGCCCGCTCGCGCTCCACCTCGCGGCCCGCTCCTCGGCCGAGGACGCCGACTGGATGGTCCATCTCCAGGACGAGGCGCCAGACGGCTCCTGCCGCACCCTAACCAAGGGCTGGCTGCGCGCCTCCCACCGGGCGCTCGACGCGAAGCTCTCCAAGCCGGGGCGGCCCTGGCATCCGCACCTCCGGGCGGTGCCCCTTACCCCGGGCAGGGAGGAGGCCTACGAGATCGGCTTCTGCCCGACCTGCAACGTCTTCCAGCCCGGCCACCGGGTGCGGCTCGAGCTCTCGAGCGCCTTCCCCTTCGCGGAAAGCCTCAGCTACCATGAGTCGATGCATCTGCCGGCCGACAACACCGTGCTGGAGGGGAGGGAGGGCTCCTACCTCCTCGTGCCGCTCATCCCGCGCTAGGGCGGGGCGCAGGCCCCGGGGGCGCCGCCGCGCGGCCGCCTTCCCTTCATGCCGGAAGGGATTCACCCAGGGAAAGGAGATATCTCATGCCAGGGGGAGACGGGAGGGGCCCCTCCTTGTTCATGACCCGCACCGCGGCTGCGTGGAACATGCGCCAGCTCGCCCACATCGACCTCGCACCCGACTCCGATGAGATGTATGGCGGCGCCCTCAAGATGCAGCTTCAGATAAAGGGCGGCCGCCGCTTCATGTACGCGGGCTGCCTGTGGTACCGGGGGGTGCACATCCTGGATGTGACCGACCCCCTCCGGCCCCGGTACGCGGGCAACCTCCCGTCCCCGCACAAGGTCTCGCGCTCGAACATCCAGCAGGCGGGCGACCTCCTCCTCGTCTCGGAGGACGTGCCGCCCCCCGTCCCCCCGCACCGGCGCCACCCCGGCCTCCCCGACTGGTCGGACGCCCGCCCGCCCGAGCGGGCGGGGGTGACCATCTACGACGTCTCCGATCCCGCGCGCCCCCGCGAGATCGCCTACCACCGCATCCCCGGCCGGGGCTGTCACCGCAACTACTACGACGGCGGGCGCTACGCCTACCTCACCGCCGCGGCCGAGGGATACGCGGGGCACATCCTCGTCGTCCTCGACATGAAGGACCCCGGGAAGCCCGAAGAAGCGGGGCGCTTCTGGCTGCCCGGGCAGAAGGACGGCGAGGAGCGGAAGTGGGACCCCAAGAAGCTGAGCGAGCGAGAAGGCCTCCACGGGCCGGTCTACGTGGTGGGGGACCGCGGCTACGCCTCCTGGGGCGCGGCCGGGATGCTCGTCATGGACATGGCCGATCCCGCGAAGCCCAAAGTGCTCGGGCAGCTGCGCCTCGCGCCCCCCTTCGACGGTGGCATCCCCTGCCACACGGCCCTCCCGATGCCGGGCCGGAAGCTGGCCATCATCACCCAGGAGGCCATCGCCGATAACTGCAACGAAACCCGGCCCCTGGCCTGGGTCGCCGACATCCGCTGCGACTGGAACCCGGTCTCCATCTCCACCTTCCCCGCGCCCCGGCCCCCGAGGGGGCTGCCCTACGCCACTTTCTGCGAGAAGGGCGGGCGCTTCGGGCCCCACAACGTCCAGCACATGAGCGAGCCGGGCCCCCGGCGGGACGACATGGTGTTCATGACCTACTTCAACGCGGGGCTCCGGGTGTTCGACATCCGCAATCCCTTCCGGCCGGAGGAGATCGCCTACTTCATCCCGCCCGACCCGAAGCCGGGCGTCGCCGTGCGCTCCGAGGACGTCTATGTCGAGTGGGATCGGGGGGTGGTCTACCTCGCCAACCGGAACATGGGCATCTACGTGCTGGAGCTGGACGAGCGGGCCATGGACGGCGGCGGAGAGCCCCCGCGATGATGCTGGCCTACCTCCTCCGCCGGGCGCTGGCCGCGGTGCCCACCCTGTTCTGGGTGCTGACGCTCATCTTCCTGGGCCTGCACATCCTGCCCGGCGACCCCGCCATCGCGCTGCTGGGCGACCAGGCGAGCGAGGAGCAGCTGCGCAACTTCCGCGCCCTGAACGGCCTGGACCAGCCGCTTCTGACCCAGTTCTGGAACTATCTCAAGGGAGCGGTTTTCCTGGACCTGGGCAAGTCCTACCAGCTCGAGCAGCCGGTGGCCGGGGTGATCCTCTCCTTCCTGCCCTACACCCTCGACCTCGCGTTCGCCTCGCTCTCGCTCGGGATTCTCGTCGGCATCCCCCTCGGGGTGATGATGGCGATCCGGCGCGACAGCGCGTGGGACTTCGCGGGCGGGGCCGCCGCCCTGGGCGGCATCTCCATCCCCGACTTCTGCCTCTCGGTGCTGCTGCTCCTCGTCTTCTCGATGGGCCTGGGCTGGTTCCCGACGGTGGGGCAGATCGACATGTCGAGCCCGCTGAGCCGGCTCTACAACGTCTTCCTGCCCGCTCTGTCCATCGGCTTCGTCCAGTCCGCCCCCATCATGCGGGTAACCCGGGCCTCGATGCTGGACGTGATGAACGCCCCCTACGTCCAGACCGCCCGCAGCAAGGGCCTGCCAGCCTGGCGGGTGATCTTCCTGCACGCGCTGCGCAACGCCCTCATCCCGGTGGCCACCGTGGCCGCGACGGGTATGACGGTGGCGCTCGGGGGGACGATCGTGATCGAGATCATCTTCAACCGCCCGGGGCTGGGGAAGCTGCTGATCGGAGGGGTCGCTTCCCGGGACTACAACATGATCCAGGGTGTCATCCTGGTCTACTCGGTCATCGTGGTGCTGGTGAACCTCACGGTGGACCTGCTCTACACCTTCATTGATCCGCGCGTGTCGCTGGGCAAGGAAGCGAGCTGATGGGCCTCACGCATCTTTTCCGGGGCAGCCGGAGCGGCGTCGTGGGCTTCGGGCTGACGGCCATGCTGCTTCTGGCAGCGGTGTTCGGCCCCGCCCTGGTCCCCACGGACCCCAACCTCCAGAGCATCGCGAACGCCTACGCGCCCCCCAGCTGGGCGCACCCGTTCGGGCTGGACATCTATGGGCGGGACACCTTCGCCCGCGTGATCCACGGCTCGCGGGTCTCCCTCTTCATCGGCTTTGTGGCGGTGGTCTTCGGGGGGACGCTCGGCACCTTGATAGGAGCTCTATCGGCGCTGGAGGGAGGGAGGGTGGACCGCTTCGTCGTCCGCGCCACCGACATCCTGCTCTCGTTTCCCACCCTCATCCTGAGCGTGATCGTCATCGTCGCCCTGGGCAACCGCTTCACGAACGTGGTGGCCGCGGTCTCGGCCGCCATGCTGCCCAAGTTCGTCCGCTACGCCCGGGGGCCCACCCTCGCCATCCGGGAGCAGGATTTCGTCCAGAGCGCCACGGCGCTCGGCGCGGGCAAGGCGCGGATCTTCTTCCGGCACGTCCTTCCCTCCATCCTCGGGCCGGTGATGGTGATGGCCGCCCTGTGGGTGGGGATCGCCATCCGGATCGAGGCTTCCCTCAGCTTCCTCGGCCTGGGGGTCCAGCCGCCCACCCCGGCCTGGGGCACCATGCTGAAGGAGGGAGTGGAGAGCATGCTTTTTACGGCGTGGCTGGCCCTCTTTCCCGGGCTGGCCATCATGGTCACCATCTTCGGCCTCAACCTGCTGGGCGACTGGCTCCGGGACGTCGTCGATCCCTATGTCATGAGCCTCGCCCGGCGCGCCGAGGGGGAGGGGGCGGCGGAAGCCCCCGGCGCGGCGCCAGCGTTCTCGCGGGAGGAATTGGCGCGGATGGGTTGAGGAGGGCAATCTTCCGTACATAGGAGAGCGTCATGCGGAAAGGAATCGGGCGGAGGGAGTTCTTGAAGGGAATGGGCGGCGCGGGCGCGGCCGCCGCGATGGGCTGGCTCCGCCCTGGCGGGGCGGGGGCGGTCCCGGGGGTGTTCCGGTGGGCCAGCGGCTCCGAGGCGCGCGCCCTGGACCCGGCCCGGGCGATCACCACGGGGGACAGCCTGGCCCGGTGCTGGGCGAACGGCCTGCTGCGCTTCAAGCCGGGCTCGGGCGACCCGTCGGACTTCGAGCTCGACCTCGCCGAGAAGTGGGATTCGAGCAACGGGGGGAAGACTTTCACCTTCCAGCTCCGCAAGGGGGTGCAGGCCCATCACGGCGCGGGGGAGCTGACTTCGGCCGACGTGAAGTGGACCTTCGAGCGGCTGCGCGACAAGCGGCTCACCTCCATCTTCGCGGGCCGCTACACCGGAATCGACGGCATCGAGACTCCGGACAGGTACACCGTCCGCTTCCACCTCAAGGAGCCGGACGGGCTCTTCCTCACCAAGATGATGAACTTCCGGGGCGGCTACATCCTCTCCCGGGGCAAGGCGGCGGACGATGTGGCGACCAACTACATGTGGCGCCCCATCGGCACCGGCCCCTTCCAGGTCGTGGCGACCAAGCCGAAGGAGGCGTACATCTTGGAGCGCCACGAGAAGTACTTCCGGGGGACGCCGAAGATCAGGCGCTACGAGTACCTCATCATCGCGGACATCAACACCCGCATCCTCGGCCTCAAGCGGGGGGAGCTCGACGCCATCTACTTGGCGACGCTCCCCAAGCGGCTGCTCGACAGCCTCAAGGCCGACCCGAACATCAATGTGGACGTCCCCGACTCTGACTACGCCGCCAGCCTGCACTTCAACCTGCGCATGAAGCCGATGGACGACATCCGGGTCCGCCAGGCCATCGCCTATGCGATCAACCGCAAGGAGATCGTGGACCTCTTCGCCCCGATGGCCCGGCCCCTCTACAGCGTCGTCTCGCCGAGCGCGGTGGGCGGCCTGAAGCTGGAGGATATCCCGGCCGGTCTCCGGTACGAGCACAATCCCGGCAAGGCCAAGGCGCTGCTCGCCGAGGCGGGTCACAAGAGCGGCCTGCGGCTGGAGACGGCGGTGTCGCCGCTGCCCCACATCCAGCGCCCGATCCAGGTTATCCAGCAGCACCTGGCCCAGGTGGGCATCCAGCTCAAGGTCAACGTGGTCGAGCAGACGATCTACCTGCGCGGCTCGCGCCAGGACAAGTATCCCCTCGTCTCCTACGGCGGGAAGCGCTTCCCCCACGCCTACGACCATCTCTTCGAGTGGTACCACTCGAAGTCCGACGTGAACCTGCCCACCCGCCAGACCAACATCTCCCACTACGGGAGCCTGGTCGGGAACGTGGACAAGCTCATTGAGGAGATCGGGCGCATCAGCGACACCAAGCGCCAGATCGAGCTGGCCAAGCAGGCGCAGCTGCAGATCCTGAAGGATCTCCCCGCCTACCCGTTCTACACCCCGCTCGTGGGTTTCGCCCACCGGAAGAACGTGAAGTTCGGCTTCAAGTTCGAGGATCAGACCGTCTACCAATACGTGCTGGACGAGCGCTCCGAGGTCCTCTAGCGGCGGGAGCTCCCGCGCGAAGACCAAGGCCCCCCGCGGATTCCGCGGGGGGCCTTCGGCGCCTCAGCGCTTGGCGGAAGGGCTCAGGCCTTCATCCGCTCGGTTTCATGCTGGGCGGCGTGGAGCATGTCCTCGAGGGAAGTGGTCTCGAGGAAGTCGAGCATCTGCTGCTTGACCAGGGCCCACTTGGAGTGGAGGGGGC
>MGDP01000098.1 GCA_001790955.1 Candidatus Tectomicrobia bacterium RIFCSPLOWO2_12_FULL_69_37 | reverse complement strand
CCTCATCCGGCCGGTCTTCGTCTACTCCATGCCGGACGAGGCGAAGCGCCAAGCCTGCGCCGACATCAACCGCGCCATCGAGGAGGGCGGGCTCCGGCACGCCGTCGCCGCGCGCTACCCCCTCGCCGACTTGGCCTCCGCCCACGAGGCCCAGGAGAGCGACAAGGTGATGGGGAACATCGTGGTGACGATCGGGTAAGGGGGGCGCCTGGGCCTCAATCCTAACAGGGATGGTGGTGAAGCGGCGCGGGTAGAATGAAATTACCCCGCCGGGCGGCGCCTGCGGTCAATCCCGTTCAAAGCTGATACCTGGCGATGTCGAGCGAGCCGTGAAAGACCCCGAGGATGTCAATGTTGCCATCGTCTTTGATAAGATAGGCGATTCGGTAATGCCCGTATAGGAGAATGCGCACATGGCGTGAAGATGCCGGGTAGCGATAACCGACCTCGGGATGCACGGCGAGGTCTTGGCCCGTTCGTAGATGCCTTGGACGGTCCGGACCCCAGCCTGGGGGTTATCCGCGGCAATGTACCCGAAGATATCTTCGATCCAGCGCTGGGCTTCGGCGGTCCACGTTATCTCTGCCATGCGCGGATGCGCCGCGCCATCTCCTCATTCGAGATGACGCGCTTCGCGTCCGAATCGGTCAGCCCGCGTTCCACCATGACGTGAAAAGCAAGCTCGCGCACGATTTCCTCGTGCGAGCTATCCTCGGGCTGCTCCTGGATGAGACGGGTGAGTTCTTCCTTTGCCGTCGGCATGACGTAAGCCTCCGCGCTTCCCTCAATTCCGCCAAAACCGCCCGCCATCACCACCTATATCGTATCGGTCCCCGTATTTCCCCGCAACCGGCGAGGATCCGCCGAAGAAACGGCGCTTACACCGCCCGTCTCGCGGCGGCGCGGCGGGGCCGCCAGCGGCGCCGGGAGGCGGAGGGTCCCGCCGGCGCGGCCTGCGGCCTGCTTGGGGCCTGGGGCCTGCCGGGCGCCTGCGGCTTGCGGGAAGCCTGCGGCCGGGCCGGCGCCTGGGGCGGCGCGGCGGCGCGGGCCGGCTGGCCCCCGGCGACGGTGAGGGGGCGCTTCGTCAGCCGCTCGATGTCCCGGAGGTAGGCCTGCTCGGCCGGGTCGCAGAAGGAGAGGGCCACCCCCGCCGCGCCCGCGCGCGCCGTGCGCCCGACGCGGTGGACGTAGCTCTCCGGCACGTTTGGCATCTCGAAGTTGATGACGTGGGTCACGTCCGCGATGTCGATGCCGCGCGAGGCGACGTCGGTGGCGACGAGCACGCGGGCGCGCCCCGCCCGGAAGCTCTCCAGGGCCCGCACGCGGGCGCCCTGGGTCTTGTTGCCGTGCAGCGCCTCGGCCGCGATGCCCTCCTTGCCGAGGAACTCGGAGACGCGGTTGGCCCCGTGCTTGGTGCGCGTGAAGACGAGCACCCGGCCCAGGCCCGGGTCCTTCAGCAGCCTGGCGAGGAGGGCGCGCTTGCCCGGGGTCTCGACGAAGAAGACGCGCTGATCGACCTCGTCCACCATGGTGGCCGAGGGCGAGACCTGGACGCGCACGGGGTTCCGGAGGACCTCCCCGGCCAGGCCGGCGACGGCCGGGGGCATCGTCGCCGAGAAGAGCATGGACTGGCGCCGCCCCAGCATCGCCGAGATGATCTTCCGCACGCTCAGGATGAAGCCCATGTCCAGCATCTGGTCGGCCTCGTCCAGGACGAGGATGGACGCCTGGTCGAGCCGCAGCTTGCCCTGCGCCAGATGGTCGAGCAGGCGCCCCGGGGTGGCGACGAGGATGTCCACCCCCCGGGCCAGCGCCTGGATCTGCTTCTCGTAGCCCACCCCTCCGTAGACGACCGTCTGGCGCAGCCCGAGGTGGCGCCCGTAGCTCTTGAAGCTCTCCCCGATCTGGAGGGCGAGCTCGCGCGCCGGGGCCAGGATGAGAGCCCGGGCGGCGCGCGGGCCGGCGGGCTCGCGCGCGGCGGAGAGCTGCTGGAGGATGGGGAGGGCGAAGGCCGCGGTCTTGCCGGTGCCGGTCTGGGCGATGCCGAGCAGGTCCCGCCCGGCGAGGAGCAGCGGGATCGCCTGGGCCTGGATGGGGGTGGGGCGGGCGTAGCCCTCGGCCTGGAGGGCGCGGCGGAGGGGCTCGGCGACGCCGAGCCCGGCGAAACTGGGTTCTGTCACGTAACGGTTTCCTTCTGCGTCTGGACGGTCCTCACCCGGCGGGTGCGCGGACGCGTCGTGGCGCGTGTCGCCGGTCCAGGCGCATCTGGAGCAGACGGGGTTTGTCAGAATTGACTCGGGATGAGGTGCTTCGGGTTGCCTTGAGGGAAGCACGTTGCGCTATCGCGAGCAATCACGGGGCGGACTATGGACTTCTTCCGGACGGGTGTCAAGAGGGGGAGCGGGGCAATTGTTATGCCTGTCTTGCCTTCCAATAACCGGGGCGGCGCCGTCCGTGAGCGACAGCTACGATCTGGATGAACCCATGAAGCTCGCGATAGACCAATGCGAAGGGAAACCGCCGGAAAAGATACCGGCGCGTTCCCTCAATATAAAGTGGTCATCTGGCGGGAGCCTGGGCGACCTGAAAGACAGCATGATCAAGCTCGGCCAAAAAGGCGATTCCCGCGTTCTCGCCCCGTTCCCGGTACCAAGCCGCGGCGGCGACTGTTTCTGCGGCGGCTTCAAAATGGAATTCGACCGGAAGCGCCGCCATCACCGCTCCGCGATGCGCCGCCTGACCTCCGCCCAGGGAACTGTCGCCGATTGGCCGCTATCCAACGCTTTTAACCGAGCCGAGATTTCGGCTTCCCAGGCGGCCTCCGCTCCTTCGTCAACTGTTTCGTCAAGGCTGTCCAGCAGCGAACCCGCCAGCGCCGCGCGAGCCTCGGGGGGCAACCTGAGAGCTTCCTTGAGGATTTCAGCAGGATCTTGCGTCATGGCTGGACTTCACCTCTGCCTCCGTAAGTAACGCGTACCTGTCTACCGCCACATGCCATTCTACTCCCTGCCCCAATCGGGGGATAGCCTCCGCAGCAGAGCCGCTTGACGCCAGCTGGGAGGAAGGGACTCCCCCCTCAGTACCTCCCCACCCCCGGGTCCACCTCCCGCGCCCAGGCGTCGATGCCACCGGCGAGGCTGGAGACGCGCTCGAAGTCGCGCTGTCGCAGGAACTGGGCGACCATGGCGCTCCGCTGGCCGAGGTGGCACATCACGACGATGCGGGCCTCGGGGTCGAGCTCGACCGTGCGGCCGGGGATGTCCCCCATCGGGATGTGGAGCGCCCCCTCGAGCCGGGCGAGCGGGAGCTCCTCGGGCTCGCGCACGTCGAGGAGCACGACCTCCCCGCCGTCGAGGAGCCGCTTGAGCTCCCCGGGGGTGACCTCGAAGGGCACCATGGCCCTCTCCATGATTGCAAAAATAGCAGGGGCGTTCCATGGAACGCCCCTACGGGCCGTGCGTCAAGACGGCAGTTTCCGGCCCTCTACCTCGCGGGAGAGCGCAGGGGCTCGCCCCTCTCATAGCGGGAGATGGCCTCGCGGATGCGCTCCGCGTCCTCCTTCAGGCCGGCCGAGCCGGCCCGGGCGGCGGCCTGGCGCGCCGTCCGGAGGGCCTCCTCGAAGCGGCCCGCCTCGGCCAGGGCGGCGGCCAGGACGTGCAGGCCCTGGGGGTCGTCCCCCAGGGCGGCGCCCCGGGCGAGGCGGAGGGCCTCCGGCCCGTTGCGCAGCTTGGCGTCGGGCGCGGTGGCCAGCTCCCAGGCGAGGAGCTGGCGGGTGGCCAGGTCGTCCGGCTGGTGGCGCAGGCCCTCGCGCAGGAGGGCGATGGCCTCGGCGTGGTTCCCCTGGATGGTGTGGAGGAGGGCGAGGTTGAAGCGGGCCTCGGCGAGCCGGGGGTTGAGGCCGAGGGCGCGGGTGAAGTGCTCGGCCGCCTTCGTCATCGGCGCGCCCATCAGGAGGAGGGCGCTGCCCAGGTTGGCGTGGGCGGGGGCGTAGCGGGGCTCGCGCCGGATGAGGCTCTCCAGCTCGCTCACCGCCTCGTTCAGGCGCCCCTGGGCGAGGAGGGCCTGGGAGAGGTTGTTGCGGGCGTTCGGGTGCCCCGGCTCGGCGGCCAGGGCGCGGCGGAGGGCGGCCTCGGCCTCCGCGATCTTGCCCTGGTGGAGGAGGGCGTTGCCCAGGTTGTTCAGGGCGTTGGCGTGGCCCGGGCGCAGGCGCAGCGCCTCACGGTAGTGGCGGATGGCCTCCCCGGTCTTCCCCTGGCGGGCGAGGAGGTGGCCCAGGTTGTTGTGGGCCATCCAGCTCCCGGGATTCTTGGCCAGGGTGTCGCGCCAGAGGGCGCCCTCGTCGCGGTAGATGCGCCCCTGGCGCAGGGTGAGGAGGCCGAGGAGGGCGAGGAGCGCCCCCGCGCCCGCCATCCCCGCCCGGGCGCCGAGGCCGAGCCGCTCCCGGCCCCGGGCGAGCAGGGCGGAGAGGAGGGCGATGGGCCCCAGGCCCGCCAGGTACTGGAAGTGGTCCGCCACGAAGGAGTAACGGAAGGGATAAGCGTCCAGGAAGCCGAGCGCGGGCCCGAGGGTGACGAGGAAGTAGAGCCCCGCCGCCGCGGGGCCGCGCCCGAGGCGCTCCCGCCACCGCCAGAGGGCGAAGGCCGCGAGGAGGATTCCCCCGGGGCCCAGCCAGGCGAGCGGGTCGCCGGCCCGGATCTCCCAGCGCGGGTAGGTGAAGATGAGCTCGGCCGGCCAGAGGAGCTTCCCGAGGTAGAACCAGGGCACCCGGCCGGCGAGCAGGAGGCGCTCCAAGAGGCCCAGGCTCCAGTCCGGCCCCGCCGCCCCCACCCGGTTCACCTCGATCCAGGCGGTGAAGAAGCCCGAGGCCGCCCCGAGGATGAAGAAGGGGAGGAGGGCGATGGCGCTCCTCGCGCGCACGGTCCCGTCCCGCCACCAGAGGATGACGAGGGCCGCGGCGGGCAGGGTGGCCGTCACGCTCTTGCTCAGGAGGGCGCAGGCAAAGAGGGCGAGCGCGAGGGTGTAGCGGCGGCGCCCGCCCTTCTCCTCGAAGGAGAGGAAGCCCCCCAGGGCGAGGAAGTAAAAGAGGCCCGAGAGGACGTTCTTCCGCTCGGTCACCCAGGCCACCGACTCCGCTTGGACGGGGTGGAGGGCGAAGATCGCTCCCGCGAGCCAGGCCCCCGGCACCTCCAGCCGCCGCAGCAGGCGCCAGACGAGCAGGGCGCCCGCCCCGTGCAGGAGGACGTTCACCGCGTGGTAGCCCAGCGGGTGGAGGCCCCAGAGCTTCTCCTCGATCCAGAAGGTGGTGAAGACGAGGGGGTAGTACTGGGGCGTCTGGGCGGTGAACCAGATGCGGCGCAGGCCCTCGAGGGTCTCGATCAGCGGGTTCTCGGTGAGATAGTCCGGGTCGTCCCAGATGAAGCCCGCCCGCAGGGCGGTGGCGTAGGCCGCGAGGGTCAGCAGGACGAGGAGGAGCCCCCAGGCGGCCTCCTCCCTGCCGCGCCCCGGGGAGGGGGGTGCGGCTCCCCCGGCTGCCCGGCGTCCTCGCCCGCCGCCTCCGGCCCTTTGCGCGCTCACGCCCACCCTCCCAAGCCCCTCAATCTAAAGGGGGAAGACCTCTCGCGTCCATCGCGAAAAACCGGGATGGAGGGGGAAATAAAGGAGCAAAAAATCCGAATATGGAGTATCGTTATGGGGGGCGGTCATGCCCCGGGAGGAGCGGCGGATGGCGGAAAACTATCAGGTCTTGCCGGGCTACAAGCGCTTCAACCAGAAGAACAACGCCATCATGCGCTCGTCGTGGGATGCGAAGCTCGGGAGCTACGACCCGCGCAACGTGCGGGCGATCAAGGAGCACATCCACCGCGGCGATCCGGGCTTCGACCACCTGGATTTCGCTCTCTCGAACGGCGCCACCACCGTGGCCTCCTCGCTCGGCACCGCCATCAACCGGCCCAACTCGGGCGTCACCTCCTGGGAGTCGCTGGCCAAGCAGTGGGGCCGCAGCTTCCCGATCGAGGCGGACCGCCTGGAGGCCGGGGACCCGGACCGGATGCGGAAGGCGCTCGGGAAGGTCGCCCGCTTCTACGGGGCCGACCTCGTGGGCTTCACCCCGCTCGACGAGCGGTGGGTCTATTCCCACCACTACGACCCGAGGACGGCCGAGAACCCCCCCGTGGAGATCCCCGCGGGCTGCAACCAGGTGATCGTCATGGGCGTGTCCATGGACCACGGCATGTTCGCCACCGCGCCCACGGCGGTCATGATGGCCGAGACGCAGCGCAACTACTCGGTCCTGGCTTCGCTGGCGGGCTCGGTGGCCGAGTTCATCCGCACCCTGGGCTACCAGGCGCTCCCCTGCATGAACGACACCGCCCTCTCCGTCCCCCTCGCCGTGGACGCGGGCCTCGGCCAGCCCTCCCGGCTTGGGCCGGTCGTCACGCCCGAGTTTGGCCCGCGGGTGCGCTTCTGCAAGGTGATCACCGACCTGCCCCTGAACGCCCGGAAGAAAAGCGCCGACTTCGGCCTCATCGAGTTCTGCGAGGCGTGCGAGAAGTGCGCCGAGGCCTGCCCGGCCAAGTCGCTGCCCTTCGGCCCGCGCACCGCCGAGCCCAAGAACATCTCGAACAACCCGGGTGTCCTCAAGTGGTACGGCAACTACGAGTCCTGCCGCCTCTACTGGTCCCACGTGGGCACCAACTGCGGCATCTGCCTGCGGGTGTGCCCCTTCAACCACGGGAGGGGGTTCCACCACCGCATCGCCAAGCGGCTCGTCCGCCTGAAGTGGCGCTGGGTCAACCGCCTCCTCGTGAAACTCCACGGCTGGCTCGGCTACGGGAAGCAGAAGGACCCCCGCTTCTTCTGGAACGGGGGCTAGGCGGGCGCGGACGGGCCGGGAGGGGTTCCCATCCGGGCGGGGGGTCGTCCATGACGGAGAATTATCAGGTTCTGCCGGGCTACAAGCGATTCAACCAGCGGGACAACGGCCTGATGCGGGTGGTCTGGGACGAGCCCCTGACGAGTTGCGGCGAGCGCGAGAAGCGCTCCATCCGGAAGAACCTGGAGAGCGCCACGCCGGGCTTCACCCTGCGCGACCGGGCGTTCGACCTCGCCGCCTCCACCATGACCTCGGTCTTCGGCACCGGCATCAACCGTCCCGACTCCGGGCTCACCTCCTGGCGTCCGCTGGAGGCGAAGTACGAGCGGGCCATCCCTCCCGGCGTGGGGAGGTTCGAGGCCTCCGACCCAGCGGAGACGCGGCGGACGGTGGAGAAGGTCGCCCGTTTCTTCGGCGCCGACCTGGTGGGCTTCACCCCGCTCGACGAGCGGTGGGTCTATTCGCATCACTTCCGCCCGGGGGCGGAGGAGAAGAACCCGCCCGTCGAGATTCCCGAGGGCTGCGGCCAGGTGATCGTGATGGGCATGTCGATGGACTACGAGATGTTCCGCACCGCCCCCACCGCCGTGATGGCGGCCGAGACCCACCTGAACTACTCCCGGATGAGCGTGATGGTGGCCTCGATGGCGCAATTCATCCGCGCGCTGGGCTACCGGGCGATCCCCTGCCTGAACGACACCGCGCTCAACGTGCCCCTGGCCGTCGACGCGGGCCTCGGCCAGCCCTCGCGGATCGGCCTCGCCATCACGCCCGAGTTCGGCCCGCGCGTGCGCTTCTGCAAGGTGATCACGGACCTGCCCCTCCAGGCGGTGAAGAAGAGCGCCGACTTCGGCGTGATAGAGTTCTGCGAGACGTGCGGGCGCTGCGTGGAGGCCTGCCCGGTCAAGGCGGTCCCCTCCGGCCCCCGGACCGCCTCGGGCCCGGACCGCTCGAGCAGCAACGGGGTGCTGAAGTGGTACCTGAACGCCGAGCGCTGCCGCCAGCACTTCGCCCACGTCGCCACCAACTGCGGCATCTGCCTGCGGTCCTGCCCCTTCAACCACGGGAAGGGGTTCCACCACCGCATCGCCAAGCGGCTCGTCCGCCTGAAGTGGCGCTGGGTGAACCGCCTCCTCGTCAAGCTCCACGTCTGGCTCCGCTACGGCGAACAGAAGGACCCAGGCTTCTTCTGGAACGGCGCGGGCTAGCCCCCCCTCCTCCCCGGCGTGATAGGATTCCCCCCGCACGCTCCGGGGAGGGCTCACCATGCGGAAGCTCGCGGCGGCGCTGGCCGCCGTTCTCCTTCTGGCGGCGGGGACCGCCCTGGCCCAGGGGCGGCCGGTGCCCCTCGCCATCGAGGAGGGCATCCGCCGGGTCACCGTCCAGGCCGAGGTCGCCGAGACGCCCCGCCAGCGCGAGGCCGGCCTCATGCACCGCGCGGGCCTCCCCGAGGACGCGGGTATGCTCTTCATCTACCCCGAGGCCTCGAAGCTTTCCTTCTGGATGAAGAACACCCGCATCCCCCTCTCCATCGCCTTCATCTCGGAGAAGGGCGTCATCACCGAGATCCTCGACATGGACCCGCCCCGGCCGGGCCAGGAGCCGCCCGTCTACACCTCCCGCGAGGCGAACCGCTATGCCCTGGAGGTGAACCAGGGCTGGTTCCGGAAAAAGGGCGTCGGGCCCGGCGCGCGGGTGCGCGTCGAGGGGCTGGGGCGCTAGGGTGAAAAGGCGCCGGCACGCCCTCATCCGGGCCGCGGCCCTCCTTCTGGCCGCGGCGCTCCTCCTGCCCGGCCCCGCCCTCCACGCCAAGGTGCCGGGCGGCGCCCCCAAGGCCCCGCTCCAGGCTCCCTTCCACCGGGGGGAGCTGCTCGTCGCCTCCCCCGGCATGGGGGACCCGCGCTTCCGCGAGACGGTCATCTTCCTCGTCCGCCACGACGCGAGCGGCGCCTTCGGCCTGATCGTCAACAAGCCCCTCGGGGAGATGCCCCTCGCCGAGCTCCTGCGCCGCTTCGAGGCCGGGGGGAAGGCGGAGGGGGGCGAGAAGGTGCTCATCCACTACGGGGGCCCCGTGCAGCCCGAGCTGGGCTTCGTCCTCCACACGGTGGAGGGGGGCTTCACGCCGCAGAAGCCGCTGGCCCCCGGCTACGGCATGAGCCCCTTCGCCGACATGCTCCGCGCCATGGGGCAGGGGAGGCGGCCCGCCAAGGCCCTCTTCATCCTGGGCTACGCGGGCTGGGGGCCGGGCCAGCTCGAGGGGGAGCTGAGCCGGGGGGGCTGGGAGACCGCCCCCGCGGACGAGGACATCCTCTTCGGCCCCGACCCCGGGACCAAGTGGGAGCGGGCGATGGAGCGGAGGACGCGGACGCTCTAGGCCGGGTCAGTTTCGGTGGCGGGGAAGCCAAGCTGCTCAGGACGACCAGCCCCCTCACGCTGTCCCCTCCTCCGCCATCCTTCATGCTGCGCTGTCCGGCGGCGCTCTTGCCGCCCGCCCAAAATTTCCCCCCTGATCCGGAACTTGAGGGAATTTGAGGTAAGGGCTTTTCCCCGCCCGCGCCCTATGTTGCCCGAGGGGCGGGGTGATGCCCACCCCCCCATCCCCCCCTTGTCAAGGGGGGGCAGGGGGGGTCGGTCTTGCCCAGGGTGTGGGGAGAGAGGGTTTCGGCGCATCCCCCACCCCAGCCCTCCCCCCCCGGAGGGGGAGGGGGATCTGCCGCGGCGGGGGGTGTTCAGTGTTTTTCAGCGAATTCCACCGGAAAAAATGGGCATGGCGGGGGGGACAGGGGTTGGGAGGCCGTCTCGGGAATTGACGTGAATTGATGGGAAAAGCGCATGATCTCAAAGGGGAGGGGCCTGTCACGGCGATGGAGGGTTGTTGAGGGCAAAAGGGTATGAAAATCGGGTGTCCGGGGTTTTCCGGGACGTTCCGGCGGAAAAAATGCGGCGCGGGGGGTCAGGTGGTCAGGGCGGTCGGGACGGGGTTCTTGGCGGCGCTGGCGTATTTCTTCATGAACTCCTCGGGGAAGTCGATGAACTCCTGGACGATCTGGGAGGAGAGCCGGGTCATCCGGTCGAAGGAGCGGTGGTCGGCGGCGCGCCGCATGGCCTCGCCGAGCTTGGTGTAGGCGCCCGAGCTGAAGGGGACCTTCTCCAGCCGTTCCTTCTGCTCGGTGACGACCTCCCGGTAGCGCGCCTGGAAGTCCTCGTCCTGGTCCTCCTCGTTGATGAAGGCGGAGAGGAAGCCCAGGGCCAGCGACGTCTGCTTGAAGAGCGCGATGGCCAGCCGTCCCCGGCCGTCCCAGCGGCTCTCGTGCACCTTCTCCTTGAGGCTCTGGTCCTTGGTCTTTTCGCTCTCGTCGACGTGCCGCTTGATGTACTCGAGCATGGGCGTGTAGATCTGCCGGATCTCGGTGTCCACCGTGAGGAAGATCTTCAGGGCGTTCTGGCAGATCTCCTTTTCCTTGGCCTTCTCGGTCTCGACCTGGGCGGCGAGCATGTTCTTGCGCTCGGTGTACTTCTTCCACCGGTCGTGCGCCTCTTGCAGCACCCCGTAGCCCTCCTCCAGGGTGCGGTGGAAGCGGGTGATGTCCTCCAGGAAGCAGGCGGGGTCCCGGTGCCGGGCGCGGCCCTGGTTGCGCCGGTCGGACCCGCCGCCGGGGCGGGCGGAGGCCTCCTCGGGCGCGCGCCGCCGCCCGCCCGTATCGGCGTCGGGATGCTGGGTCTTCTCGTCGGGGCCGGCCATCGCTGGGTATCCTGTTCTCGTAGAAACCGGTCATTTCACATGCAAGATCCGTCCCATTCTACCTCAGCCAAAGGGGAACGGTGCACGAAAGTGAGGGGTGCCACGGCCCGGCGGGATTTTGGAGAGTGGCGCGAAAAAAAGGAAGCCGCCCGGGAGGGCTCCCGGGCGGCTTATTTGATTCGATGGGTCAAAATAGATGAGCGTCTTACTTCTTTTTTGCTTCCTCGGCGACGTAGATCGCCCCGCCCGCCTCCTTGAACTCCTGGGCCTTGGCCTGGAGCCCGGCCTGGAGGGCTTCCTCCTCCTTCAGGTTCTGCTGGGCGGCGTACTCGCGCACCTCCTGGGTGATCTTCATCGAGCAGAACTTGGGGCCGCACATGGAGCAGAAGTGGGCCACCTTGGCCCCCTCGGCGGGCAGCGTCTCGTCGTGGTACTCGAGCGCCCGCTCGGGGTCGAGGGAGAGGTTGAACTGGTCGCGCCAGCGGAACTCGAAGCGCGCCTTGCTCAGGGCGTCGTCGCGGGCCTGGGCGCCGGGGTGGCCCTTGGCGAGGTCGGCGGCGTGGGCGGCGATCTTGTAGGCGATGACGCCCTCACGCACGTCGTTCTTGTCCGGGAGCCCGAGGTGCTCCTTGGGAGTGACGTAGCAGAGCATGGCCGTGCCGAACCAGCCGATCATGGCCGCCCCGATGGCGCTGGTGATGTGGTCGTAGCCGGGGGCGATGTCGGTCGTGAGGGGGCCCAGGGTGTAGAAGGGGGCCTCGTGGCAGATCTGGAGCTCCTTTTCCATGTTCTCCTTGATGAGGTGCATGGGCACGTGGCCCGGGCCCTCGATCATCACCTGGACGTCGTGCTTCCAGGCGACCTGGGTGAGCTCGCCCAGGGTTTCGAGCTCCCCGAACTGGGCCTCGTCGTTCGCGTCCGCGATGGCGCCCGGCCGGAGGCCGTCCCCGAGGGAGAAGGAGACGTCGTAGGCCTTCAAGATCTCGCAGATTTCCTCGAAGCGGGTGTAGAGGAAGCTCTCCTGGTGGTGGGCCAGGCACCACTTGGCCATGATGGAGCCCCCGCGCGAGACGATGCCCGTCACCCGCTTGGCGGTGAGGGGGATGTAGCGCAGCAGGACGCCGGCGTGGACGGTGAAATAGTCCACCCCCTGCTCGGCCTGCTCGATGAGGGTGTCGCGGTAGATCTCCCACGTGAGGTCCTCGGCCACCCCGCCCACCTTCTCCAGCGCCTGGTAGATGGGCACGGTGCCGATGGGCACGGGCGAGTTGCGCAAGATCCATTCCCGCGTCTCGTGAATGTTCTTGCCCGTCGAGAGGTCCATCACCGTGTCGGCCCCCCAGCGGGTGGACCAGCGCATCTTCTCGACCTCTTCCTCGATCGAGCTGGCCACGGCCGAGTTGCCGATGTTGGCGTTGATCTTCACCAGGAAGTTGCGGCCGATGATCATCGGCTCGCTCTCGGGGTGGTTGATGTTGGCCGGGATGATGGCCCGCCCCCGGGCCACCTCGGAGCGGACGAAGCCGGGGTCCATGTTCTCCCGGATGGCGATGAACTCCATCTCGGGGGTGACGATGCCCTTCTTGGCGAAGTGCATCTGGGTGACGTTGCCCCGCCCGCGCAGCACCTTGCGCTTGGGAGGCATGGGGAGGCCCGGGTCGCTGTGGCCGGGCACGGGCTTGTAGGAGGGCTCGGCCTCGTCGTACCCGGCCCGGGCGCGGATCCAGGGCTCCCGGAGGCGCGGCAGGCCCTGGCGCACGTCGTGGCCCTGGGGGCCGCTCGTGTCGTAGACGCGCACGGCGGGCTCCCCGCCCGAGAGGGCGATCTCGCGCAAGGGAACGCGCACCCCTTGAGATCCCTCGACGAAGACCTTGCGCGAAGCGGGGAAACTCCCGGCCTTCGCGGAGCCGTCCTCCTTGGCGAAGAGGGGGAGGCCGCTCGTCTTGCTGTTCGCTCCGCTTGACTTGCCGTTCCCGTGTGCCATGTCTCCGGGCTCCTCTGGAACCTGCGCGAAGGGCCGAGAGCCCTCTTCCGCAAAGATACAGCTTTGGGCGGCACGCGCGCCTGGGACGGGAAGGATCCGGCTCGGGCCTCGATGACGGGATTCGCTTCCCTACGCCGGCGCTAACCGGATCAGGTTCGAAGGGTATAATCTCAGCCTCTCGGCACCCCCAGCGAACTGCTCCTAGCCTACCAGCCCCGCCCGCCGGGGTCAAAGGCGGTTTCGGACCCCTCCGCGCCGGCCGGGCGAGGGGGCAGGAGCGACTTTCGGGCCGAAAGGGTGTAGAGTTCCCTTCGCCCGCCCGCTTGTGGATTCCAGGCCCATGCAACCCGGCGCATCCATCCAGCTTCCGTCCCGATCCGTCTGGCTGTGGCCGGCGGCCGTCTTCCTTGCGGCGTGCCTCCCCTTCGCGGAGACCCTCTCCCACCCCTTCGTCCACGATGACCTGACCGTGATCGGCGCGAACGCCCTGGTCCAAGAGCGGGGCCGGGCCCTCGAAACCTTCCGGACGGACTACTGGGCCATGCGGAAGGACGACTCCAAGCGCGACCGCCTCTACCGGCCCCTCGTCACCCTCTCCCTCGCCTTCAACCATGCCCTGGGCGGGAACGCCCCCGAGGGCTATCGGGCCCTCAACATCCTCCTCCACGCCTTGGCCAGCCTGCTGCTTCTCTGGGTGGCGCGGCGGGCGGGCCTGGGCCCGGGCACGGCCGGGGCGGTGGCCCTCCTCTTCGCCCTCCATCCCCTCCACTCCGAGGCGGTGAACGCCGTGGTGGCCCGGGCGGATTTGATGTGCGCCATAGGGGTCTTCGCGGGGATGGCCCTCCTCCTGGGCCGGGCGCTGCCCGCCGGGGAAGAGAATGAGAAGGAGACGAAGCTGAAAAAAAAGGCCGCTTCCCAGCCCTCCCCCGCCATGAGTGAGATGGCGATGCTGGGCCTGGGAGCGCCGCTGGCGCTCCTCTTCGCGCTCTTCTCGAAGGAGACGGGTGTGGCGCTCGTCCTCTTCGCCGGGGCTTGGTGGCTGTGGAGCCGGCTGACGAAGTGGAGGATCCGGCCGCTCGCGGTTCCCGCAGGGGCCGGGCTGGCCGCCGGGCTCCTCGCCTATCTCTATCTGCGCCATGCGGCGCTGGGAATGTGGGTGCGGCCCGTCTCCCCCTCGCGCCTCGACAACCCTCTCGCCTACGCCGGCGCCCTGGAACGGAGCTGGGGGGCGCTGGGCGTCCTGGGGCGCACCCTCAAGCTCATGGTCTGGCCCTGGCCCCTGAGCCTGGACTACTCCTACGCCCAGATCACGCACGCCGGGACGGAGACCGCCCTCTATGCGGTGGCGGGCCTCGCGGTCCTGCTGGGATGGGGTTGGGTGTCCTGGAGGTGGCGGGGCGAGGCCCCCTGGGTGGGCCTGGGGCTCGCGCTCTTCCTGGCGGGCTGGCTGCCGGCGGCCAACCTTCTCGTCCCCATCGGCACCGCCATGGCCGAGCGGGCGATGTACCTCCCCTCGGCGGGTTTCCTGCTCGCCGCCGTGCCCGCGGCGGCGAGGTGGCTCTTCTCTCTGGGCGAGGGGGGCTGGCGCGCCCCGGCGGGGGCGCTCGCGGCGGCGGCGCTCACCTTCGGCGGGCTCACCTGGATGCGCAACCGGGATTGGTCCGATCCTCTGCGCCTCTGGGAGCGCGCGGCCCAGGTTTCCCCCCGTAGCGCCCGGGCGCTGCGCAACCAGGGCCAATACCTCGTCCGGAAGAGCCGGTTCGCGGAGGCCATTCCCGTCCTGCGCGAGGCGGTGCGCATCTATCCTCTCTACGATCCCGCCTGGATCGACCTCGGGATCGCCCAGATGCAGAGCCGCCGCGAGAAAGAGGGGGAGGCTTCGCTGAAAGAGGCCCTCCGGCTTAACCCCGACGCCCCGGAGGCCCACCTCGCCCTGGGGGCCCTCTACCTCGGGACGGGGAGGCTGGAGGAGTCCCAGCGCCACTTGGAGCGCGCGGTAGCCCTCGCCCCCCGCTTCGCGGAGTCGCGCTTCAATCTCGGCACCCTCTACCTCAGGCAGGGTCAGCGGAAACTCGCCATCGATCACTTCAAGGCGGCCCTCGCCCTGGAGCCGGGCCGGGGGGACGCCCACCACAACCTGGCCGTCGCCCTCTATCTCGAGGGGGATGAGACCGAGGCCCGCCGCCACGCCCAAGAGGCGGCCCGCCGGGGGGTGCGCCTCCACCCGGCGATGGCCAAGGCCCTCGGCCTCTCGCCCTCTCCCTGAGGGTGGGAGTTACCCCCACACAGTTGAATTTTCCTCGTTTCTTCTCCTCCGGGCCCTTGTGGTAAACTTTTCTGGCCGTCCTTTCTTGGAAAGGGCTCGGAGCGGTGCGCTGCACGAAATGCGGCTATGTGACGTTTGACCGCCCCGGCGAGTGCCCCCGGTGCGGAAGGAGCCTCCCCGAGCCGCTCGTCGCGGTCGCCGCCGCCGCGCCGTCCGCTTCCCGCATGGAGCGCCCCGCGTTCCTCTCCCCCCTCATGTTGGGCCCCATCCCCCGCTTCTACGGCGGGCCCGGCGACCCGGACGTATTCTCCCTGTTGGAGCCCGAAGAGGGCGCCCCGGCCGCTCCCGCCGGGGAGATCGGGGAAGCCGCCCTCGGGATCACGCCATCCGGCTTGGATACGAAGGAATCGGCGGCGGCCGACGCGCCTTTCCTCGGGGAGTTGGCCGAGGGGATGGAGGAGATCGCCCTTCCGGGCGGGGGAGAGGCGCCTGCCGTGCGCGCGCCGCGCCCGGAGCGGCCACTCCCGCGACGGGAAGAGCGGCCCAAGGCCCCCGCAGCGGAGGAGGCGGATGACCTTCTCGCCTCGCTGGACCTGGAAGAATCCCCCGGCCTGGAAGCGGCACCCCCGTCGAAGAAGCCCGCCGGGCCCGTAGGGGCCGAGGCGGATGTCCCGCTCGATGCGATCAGCGAGAGGGATCTTTTCTCCGCCGAGGACGCCGATGCGCCGCCGCGGGCTCCGTCCCGGCCCGCCCCGGCCGCGGCCAAGGGTGTCGCCGCGGAGGAGGATGAGGAGCTCGCCCAGTTCCTTGCCTCGGAGGAGGATGAGAGCCCTGCGGCCGAGGAGGAGTCCCCGGCGGCGGCGGCCGCCACGCAGGAGGACGAGGACTTGCTGTCGCTCCTGAACGAGGCGGACGAAGCGGCCCCGGCCGCTCCTGCCGCGCCCTTGGAAGCGCCCGTGGCGGACCTTCTGCCCGGCAAGGAGGAGATGAGAGCAAAATCGCCGGCGTCTCCCGCGCGGGGAAGGGCCGTGAGCAAGAATGCCGAGGAAGCGGACGAAGTCTCAAACCTGTGGGCCGATGCCTTCACCGAGGAGCAAGCAGCTCCGTCCCCGGCCGCAACCGAGAATCTTCTGGATGACGCCGGGGAAATCGCCGCTTCCCAGCCCGCCGGGGCAGGGGGGGAGGACGATCTCTCCAGCGCCTGGGCCGGGGCCCTCGACGAGGAAGAGGGTGCCCCCGCCGCGGGGCGGAAGGGAGTGGTTCCCCCCGTTGGGGCCTCCGCCGGCGGGGGGGAGGACAGCCTATCGGACATGTGGACCGAGGCCTTCGCTGAGCAAGAGGCCGCCGCCAAGGCCCAGCGCACGGGGAAAGAGGCCCAGCCCAAGCCCGGGGCGGCCGCCGCCGAGGATCTCGGCGAGGGGGATCTGGAGAAGATGTGGTCCGACGCCCTGAACGAGGCGGGCGATGCATCCCCCCCCCGGGTGGGCATGGCGGAGACGCCCGCGGCCTCTCCCCGGGATGCGGGAGAGGCGGACCTCTCGAAGGAAGATCTCGGAGGCTTCCTGGAGGAGGCCGATGCCCCTACGGCTCCTTCGGGCGCAGCGCCAGAGGAGGCAAAGGCGGCGCCCGCTGCCGAAGAGGCTGCCGAAGAGAATGAGAAGGCCGCGCCCGTTTCCCGCCGGGGCGGGGGCTTCATGGTGGATGAGGATCCCGACGAGATCGAGGCTTATGTCCCCGAGGAAGCCCCTGCGGCCGCGGCGGCGGAGCCGAAGGGCGGGGATTTCCTCGACGACGCGGGCGCGCCCTCCGAGGAGCCAGAGAAGGAGGAGCAGGCCGAAGTCGTCGGGGTTCCGCTCTCCGTCCGCTTCGTCGCTGGGGCGATGGATTTCGGCGTTCTGGCCGTCCTTCAGGGGCTCTTTTCGGGGGTCTCCTTCGGAATCGTGAGCAAGGCAGCGGGGCCGGTTTCCTCCAACATGGAGGCGCTCATTCTGCTCGGGATTCTGAACTTGGCGGTGCTCATCCTTCTTTCCCTTTTATATTCGGTGTATTTTGTCGGAATGTTCGGCTGCACCCCGGGGCACAGGAGCATGGGCCTCTCGGTGGTGGACATGGACGATAAGCCGGTAGAATACATGCAGGCCGTTCTGCGCTTCTTTGGCGGACTGGCGGCCGGCCTGCCCTTGGGGCTGGGGCATCTGTTCGTCCTCTTCGACAAGCGGGGCCGGGGGCTCGGAGACCGCCTGGCGGGAACCCACGTGGTTCTGAAGGTGAAGGTGTAGGGAGAAGGACGATATCCGGCCGGATAGGGATTAAGGCTTCATCCCGGTTCATCCAGGAGATCAGGAAGGACATGATGCGAAAAGCCCTTCGAGGGGTTTCAGGCGCTATGGTGCTTGCCCTCCTGGCGACGGCCCACTGGGTCGGCGCCCAGGGAATAGACCATGCGCGGGCGCTGCAGACCATCAGCGACAAGCTCCACCAGCGGTACCCCCACTTGGAGGGACAAGTTGTCGCCGTCCGGGGTGGCGACCTATACCTGAGCATCGGCGAGAACGACAAGGCGACCAAGGGGATCAAGCTCACCATCCTCCGCAAGGGTGCGCCCTTCCGGCATCCGGTCACCGGGGCCGTCCTGGGGACGCTGGAGGAGGAGGTCGGCGAGGCCGAGGTGGTGGAGGTTCAGCCGCGCTTCTCGGTCGCCCGGCTGGTGCGCCTCGCCCCCGGCAGGGACTTGGTCCCGCGGGTGAACGATGTCGTGCGCCTCTCGTCGGCCAAGATCCGCCTGGCCCTCCTTCCCTTCATCAACCAGACCAAGGAATCTCTGGGGATGGACATCCTGACCCGGGAGCTGGCCCGCCTTCTCCTCGCGCAAGGGCGCTTCGACGTCTATGACGTCGATCAGCTCCAGGTGTGGATGCTCGAGCAGGGTCTCGCCGCCGGCGATGTGCTGAAGGGCGATAACGCCATCAAGCTTCGCAACCAGGTCCGCTCCGACCTGGCGGTGGAGAGCAGCGTCCGCGACGTCCGGGGCAAGAAAGTCATCACCAGCCGCCTGCTTTCGCTCACCACCCGCCAGGAGATCTTCCAGACGGTGGCCATCGCGGACGAGCTCCCCTTCGAGCAGCGTGCCCCGCGCGAGCAGGCCCTGCGCCGGGGAGGGGCGGGGGCCTCCGCGGTCGGTCTGGCCTCGAACCCGAGCTTCATCCTCAACCGCGAGGGAGTGCCGGGCGCCAAGGGGCGGGTGACCAACTTCACGTTCGACGGCCATCAATTCCGCGGGATAGCGGTGGGGGACCTCGACGGCGACGGGAAGAACGAGGTGGTCATCATCACCCCCGGCCAGGTGCTGGTCTTCCAGTTCGCCGGGAACCGGATGCGCGAGATGGCCCGCTTCGACGACGGGCGCACGAACGATTACCGCTGGGTGGACGTGGCCGACATGAACGGCAACGGGAGGGCGGAGGTCTACGTCGCCAACTACCGCTTCGGCGGCCTCTTCTCCCTCGTCCTGGAGATGAAGGGCAAGGAGTTCGCCAAGCTGGCGGACAACGAGAGCGTGTTCTTCCGGCTCCTCCGCATCCGCCGGCCCGAGCGGGGCGCCAAGATCCCCGACGCCGACAGCTTCTTGCTCCTGGGCCAGGTACAGGGCCTGGACAAGCCCTTCGCCGGCCTCATCCAGCGCTACCGGTGGACGGGCAACCGCCTCGCCGCGGCCGCCCCGTACATCCTGCCGCCCCAGGTCACCATTCTCGGCTTCGGCCTCTGGGACCTGGACAAGGATGGCACCCTGGACGTGATCGAGGTGGGCGATGACGACAAGGTGCGGGTCTACTCCCGGCGTGGAGAGCAACGCTTCGTGAGCGGCGGCCGCTACGGAGGGCCGGTGCACACTTTCTATTCGACGAGGGACGCCACGACGACCCAGGAGTATCTGGGCGGCCGGTCGCCGGACCTCCCCATCCGCTCGCGCGTCCTTGTTGCGGACGTGGACGGGGACGGGGTCGATGAGGTCCTCGTCATCGCGAACGAGTACAGCGCCACTCGCATCGTGCCCGGCCTCGGCGTCTCGGGAGGCCAGATCGTGAGCATGGTCTGGGACGGCGGCGGCCTCTCCGACGTATGGCGGACCACCAAGGTGGGCAGGGGGATCGCGGACTTCGCTTTTGCCGATGCCGACAACGACGGTTTCGAGGACTTGGTGGTGATCACCACCGACACGGGCCCCATGCCGGAGAACAAGAGCACGTTATATATTTATAAAACAAAGGGTTAGATGATCATTTCCGGGCTTGGCCGAAGCCGTGGCCCGGTTTCGGGCCGTGCGGTCAAGGGGGGTTGACAAATCCCCCTCCCGGGTTGCATGATTCGTGTTGTCTTTTTTGCATTTGGCTTGCGAACTGACGGTGCAGTAGGCGGGGTTGCCTGGTGCGGCAGGCGATCCCGCCAAAGTGAGCCGGAGCGCGGATTTCGGGGGCGCCTCCCGGCGACTTGTCCCTTCCAAAAGCCGCACGCTTGAGCGTGCGGCTTTTTTTCTTGCCCCCCGCAAGGGGCAGGAGGCCGCCCCCGCCGGATGGGGGATGGGCGGGCGCAGAAGGAGGTGACGGCGCGCGGGAGAGGCGAGCCAGGAGTGTCGGCGAAACAGAAGAGCTCTTGAATCAGCAAGAACGGCAACACACGCAGCGATAGGAACACACTCCCATTCAAGGAGAGAGAAATGCGGAAATACCTCTTGGCCCTGGCAGCGGGCCTGTTGGCGGCGAGCCTGGCGGTCCCGGCCCCGGCCGCCGACTTCAAGTACACAGGCTTCTTCCGCCTGCGCGGCATCACCTCGGACGACCTGGACCGCAACAAGAACACCCACGACGGGGCCCAGTACTACGACTCCCTCATGCGGCCCCGCTTCACCGCCACCTCCGAGGGCGGCAAGATCGTCGCCGTCTACGAGCTCGACTTCATCACCGGCGGCAACTACGTGTGGGGGCGTGAGAC
>MGDP01000097.1 GCA_001790955.1 Candidatus Tectomicrobia bacterium RIFCSPLOWO2_12_FULL_69_37 | reverse complement strand
CCGGGGTTCACGGCCAGGCTGGCGCGGTCCAGGATAACCTGCGCCCCGAACTGTTTGCGGACGTTCTCCAGCCTCAACATGGGGGGAGAATATAGCGGAGATGGGGGGAATGGACGAGGGAGGGTCGGGCCCGGCAGAAATGGGCCGGGGAACTGGAAACTTTCCGCGCTGGAAGCGTATGATGCCCGCTCACCCGATTCTCTTCCCGGGAAGGGCTCGGGGACGGCCGGGTCTTGAGAAAATCCGAGGCAGCTTCTGTGCCTTGAGACTGGAGGAGCGCCTGATGGCGAAGGGCATCGTCTGGGTGGGAACCCCCTTCATCCTGAACTTCGAGAACCCCATGGAGTTCTTCCAGCCCCTCTTGGAGGAGGGCCTCGAGGTCCGCCTGGACGAGTGCCGGGGGCACATGCCCGAGGAGGAAGTCATCAAGTGCTTGCGGGATGTGACCGCCGTCGTCGCCGGCGCCGAGCCTTATACCGCGCGAGTGTTCGAGAGCGCCCCCAACCTCCAGGTAGTCGCCCGCGCCGGGGTGGGGGTCAACAACGTCGACATCGGGGCCGCCACGGCGAGGGGTGTCGTCGTCGCCAACGCCGCCGGGACGAACTCCGTCTCGGTGGCGGAGCACTTCTTCGGCCTCCTGCTCGGCACCTGCCGGCGGATCGCCTGGCTGAACCAGAACATCCGCAAGGGCCTCTGGCGGGAGATCCAGCCCGCCATGCGGCCGCTGAACGGCATGACGCTGGGGATCCTCGGGTTCGGCAACATCGGCAAGCAGGTGGCGAAGCGGGCCGTCGCCTTCGACATGAAGGTCATCGCGAACGACATCGCGCCGGACCGCAAGCGGGCGGCCGAGCTGGGGGTCGAGTTCGTCTCCAAGGAAGAGCTCGCGCGGCGGTCGGACTACCTGACCTGTCACGTCCCCCTGACGCCCCTGACCCGGCACATCATCAACCGCCACATCCTGAAGCTCATGAAGCCCGACGCCTTCGTCTTCAACACCTCCCGCGGGCCGGTGTTCGACCTGGACGCCGTGGCTGGGGCCCTGAAGGACGGCACCATCCGGGGGGCGGGCATCGACGTCTTCCCCGAGGAGCCGCCCGACTACAATCATCCCATCTTCTCCCTGGAGAACGCGGTCCTCACGCCGCACCTCGGCGGGCGGGGGGAGGACGCCATCCGCAACACCCTCACCCACGCCGTCCAGTGCGTGCTCGACTACTTTCAGGGCCGCAAGCCCTCCACCGTGGTCAACCCCGAGGTGTACGAGGTGCTCGACCAGAGAGCGTAAGGCGGGGGAACGACGCCCCGCCGTCTGCGCCTTGGTGGAAACGAGGAGGACAGCGTATGCCGCCGGTCAAAGCCGCAGGGAAAGCCACCTGGTTCACCTACTTTCCGGAAGACTACCGATGGTCGGCTTCGATCTGCATGCTGGTCTCGGCGGCCCAGTGGGGTGGTTCGGACATCGGTGAGGTGGACCGGGTGGGGCGCGAGCTCCGCAAGGGGCTCGGCGACGACGAGCTTTGGTTCCGCGAGTGGACGAAGATGGGTGGCCGGGTGCGCGGGCTCGGGATGACGGAAGAGAGGAAAGGGAACCGGCTCTCGGCCGCCGCGCACTACAAGCGGGCCTGCCTCTACTACCAGATCGGTGACCGCTTCCGGCAGCCCAAGGACAAGAAGGCCCTCGACGCCTTCCGGACCTCGGTGGACTGCTTCCGCCGCTACCTCCGCCTGACCGACCGTCCCCGGACGGAGCGCGTGACGATCGCCACCCGCGACGGGGAGAAGCTGCCCGCCTATTTCGTCCACGCCGAGAACACCCGGAAGGCCAAGCCCCCCGTCGTGGTCCTGTTCGACGGCCTGGACACCTCGAAGGAAATCGTGTTCATCCGCGCCGCGGACGGCCTCGCCCGGCGGGGGATGAGCTGCCTGTTCGTGGACGGCCCCGGGACGGGAGAGGCCATCCGCTTCCACAAGAGCTACCTGCGCGATGATTACGAGGCGGCGGGCTCGGCGGCGATCGACTACATCGAGACGCGCGGGGACGTGGACGCGAAGAAGGTCGGGATCATGGCGGTCAGCCTCGGCGGGTATTACGCCCCCCGGTGTGCCAGCATGGACCGCCGCTTCAAGGCCTGCGTCGCCTGGGGCGCCATCTGGAACTACCACGCCACCTGGAAGCACCGGTTTGAATCGGCCGGCAAGGCCGCCCAGGGCGTCCCGACCGAGTACATCAACTGGGTGCTCAACGCGAAGACGGAGGCGGAGGCCCTGAAGAAGCTCGAGGGCTTCCGTCTGGACGGGGTGGTGCGGAGGATGCGCTGCCCCTTCCTGCTGACCCACGGGGAGGACGACCGCCAGGTTCCCCTGCGCGACGCGAGGGCCCTCTTCCGGGCGGTCGGCTCGAAGGACAAGACCATGCAGGTCTACACGCGCAAGACGGGGGGCGCCCAGCACTGCCAGAACGACTACCTCTCGATCGGCCTCCCCTTCATGCAGGATTGGATGCGGGACAAGCTGGGCGCCTGACGCGCGCCCGCGCCGAGGGCCATCATGTCCGAGTACCCGATCGCGCTCGCATACGAGGACGGCCGGGGCCGCGTTTTCACGGCGGACTCGATGACGTTCTTCGACGATCGCGTGGGCGCGGGCGACGTGGTCGTCTCGGGTTCCTACGCCGCGCGCACGACGTTCGGCTGGGCGCTCGGCCTCGGCGTGAAGGGGATCATCTCCCACGCCGCGGGGGTGGGAAAGGATAACGCCGGGATCAGCGGCCTGACCCTTGCGGAGGAGCATGGCGTCCCAGGCGTCGCGTGCGAAACCATGTCCGCCCGGCTGGCGGAGGGAGTCTCCGTCTACGGGGGCACAGTCGGCCACGCCAACGCGACCGCCCTGAGACTCGGCGTGAGGGTGGGCCAGCCGGTGGCCGAGGCGGCGCGGCTCATGCTGGACGCTCCCCCGGGCAGGAAGGTGGCGGTTCAGGAGGCGGCCGATGACCGGGTCCACACGTTCGAGGAAACGCCGAACGGGAGGATCCTCGGCTCGTGGGGGATCCCCGTCCTCCGGTCCATCAAGGAGCCTCACCCCCGGGACGTCTTCATCCAGGCCTCGCACTGCGGCCTGACGCTTGCTCCTAACGTCCTCCCGCTCCGCCTGAAGGGCGTCGTTGCCACCGACGCGGGGCGAGGCAAGGACGACTCCGGTATCGCCGCGTTCCCGATCCTCGACGCGGAGGGGATGGCCGCCGCCGCGGCCGCCGCCATGTCGGCCCGGATCGGCGACGTCCTGAGCGTCTGGCACGACGGGATCATCTCGTGCATGAACGAGGCGGCGCGGAAGCGGGGGGTCCGGGCCGGCATGACGACGAAAGAAGCCGCCCGCAAGATGGTCGGCTAGGGCGCCTTGCCCGGGGTCTCCGGCCTGGGAGATCGGTGTTTTCCGCCTGCCGGCGCCGGCCGGTTTTTCGTTGAATTTCCTGGGGATGGAGCCCATGCGCCCGCTTCGAAGCCTCCTGTTCAGCCCCGGAATCCGCCCCGGCATGATGGAGAAGGCCCCCCGGAGCGGGGCCGACGCCCTCATCTTCGACCTGGAGGACTCGGTCCCCCGCGACAGGCGCAAGGAGGCTCGCCGGCACGTCGGCGAGGCCCTCCGGCGTCCGGGCAACCCACCCGTCTTCGTCCGGGTGAACCACCCCTCCACGGGAGAGGCCGAGGCGGACTTAGAGGCCCTATGCGGCGGGAAGGCCGAGGGCGTCATCCTCCCCAAGGCGGAGAGGCCCGAGGAGGTCCTCCTGCTGGACCGCCTCCTCGCTTCGCTGGAGAAGCGGCTCGGCCTGGAGCCGGACTCCCTCACTCTCATCCCCTTGGTGGAAAGCTGCGCCGGGCTCCGCTTCTGCTACGAGATGGCTGCGGCGGCCCGGCGGGTGGGCTCCCTCGCGTTCGCCGGAGGAGAGGAGGGGGACTTCATGGTGGACCTGGGGGGGCGCTGGACCCCGGAGGGCGAGGCCTTTCTCTATCCGCGCAGCAAGCTCGTCTGCGACGCCCGGGCGGCGGGTCTCGACTGGCCCCTCGACGGGGTGTTCATGAACCTCAAGGACGAGGAGGCCCTCCGGCGGGAATGCCGCCTGGTCCGCAACCTGGGCTACCTGGGCAAGATGGCCATCCACCCGTGCCAGATCGCCGTCATCCATGAGGTCTTCACCCCTTCGGCGGCGGAGGTCGGGTATGCGCGCGGCCTCGTGGCCGCCTTCCGCGAGGCGGAGGCCGGGGGGCGCGGAGCGGTGCAGTTCCAGGGGATGATGGTGGACTACGCCAACGTCAAGCGGGCCGAGCGGATTCTCGCCCTGGCGGATGGCCTATTTCAACCGGGCAAGGGCCGCTGATGCCCGCCGCGCTCTCCCGGCTGCTGCGGCCCGAGTCCATCGCCATCGTCGGGCTCTCCGCCGACCCCGCGAAGCACGGGCAGCGGGTTCTCACCTTCCTGCGGCGCTTTGGCTACCAGAAGCCCGTCTGGGGGGTGAACCCGAACACCCCCGAGGTGCCGGGGGCCGAGGTGTTCCCCCGCTTGAGGGACCTGTCCCGGGCGCCCGACGCCATCGTTCTCGCCATCCCTCCTCCCGCCATCCCCGGTGTCTTGGAGGAGGCCGGGGAGGTAGGCGCGGGCGGGGCCATCCTCTTCAGCGGAGGCTTCGCCGAGGCGGGAAAGGAGGGCGCTTCTCTCCAGGCGCGGATCCGGGACATCGCCCGCGCCGGGGGGGTCCGCCTGCTCGGCCCGAACTCGGCGGGCATCGTCCACGCGGCGGCCGGCACCGTGATGAGCTTCCTCACTTGCCTGGAGCGCCCCGCCGGGGAGATCCGCGACGGGCCGGTCGGCCTCATCACCCAGAGCGGCGGGAACGGCAGCTTCATCCACAACCTCGCCGCGGACCGGGGGAGCGGCCTGGCCATCTCGGTCTCCACCGGGAACGAGGCGGATGTCCAGGCGGGCGAAATTCTAGAGTGGCTCGCCGGGCATCCCCAGGTCCGTGTCGTCGCCATGCTCATCGAGACGGTCCGGGACGGCGAGCGCTTCCTGAACGGGGCGCGGAAGGCCATCGCAGCCGGCCGGCCCATGGTGGCGTGCAAGATCGGGAACAGCGAGTCGGGCCGCCGGGCGGTGCAGACCCACACCGGGGCGCTGGCCGGGGCCCTCCGGGTGTACGAGGCGGTCTTCGAGTCGCTGGGAATCGTCTCCACCCGCTCCCCCGAGGAGATGTTCGAGGTGGCCGAGGTCCTCGCCCGTGCTCCCGTTCCGAAAGACGATGGCGTGGGTGTCGTGACCCATTCCGGGGGGACGGCCGTCCAGCTCGCGGACCGTGCCGACGAGGCGGGGGTCTCCCTTCCGGCCCCGTCGCCTGGGCTCCAGGAGCGGCTGGGGCCCTTCCTCCAGTTCGGGGCGGCCGCCAACCCCGCCGACCTGGGCGGGATCGTGACCCAGCCGGAGCGTTTCCCGGAGGTGGTGCGGTGCTTTCTCGATGAGCCCGCCTACGGCACTGTGGTGGTCGTCTCCACCCCCCATCCGCCCTCCCACACGGAAGGGCGAGCCCGCGCCTTAGTCAAGCTGGCCCAGGAGACGGCCAAGCCCCTCATCCACCTCTGGCTGGCGGGAGGGCAGGCCGAGCACGGCCTTCGCATCCTCCGGGAGGCCGGCGCCTCCGTGGCCACGGGCATGGACCCCCTGGTCCGCGCGCTCCGGGGGCTTTCCGCCGCCCGGCGCATGCGGGAAGAGCGCCCTCCGGAGGCGGCGGGTTTCGGTCCCGCCCTGCACGAGAAATTCCGGGCCGCGCCGGGCGCGGCGACCCTCACGGAGCCAGAGGGGAAAGCTCTTCTCCGGGAGGCGGGCATCCCCGTCCCTCCGGGGAGGTTCGTGGCGTCCGAAGGGGAGGCGGTGGAGGCGGCCGGGGCCCTGGGCTTCCCCGTGGTGCTGAAGATCGTCTCCCCGGACGTTCACCACAAGACCGAGGTGGAGGGGGTGCGCCTGAACCTCCGCGGGCCGGAGGAGGTCCGCGCGGCCTGGCGGGAGACGCGGGAGTCGGTGCGGAAGCGCTCGCCCGGCGCCCGGATGACGGGCGCGCTGATCGAGAGATTCCTTCCCGGGGTGGAGATGATCCTCGGCATCGCGCGGGACCCCGCCTTCGGCCCGCTGGTGCTGGTGGGGACGGGCGGGGTGCTGGCCGAGGTGCTGGAGGACGTTCGCTTCGCCCT
This sequence comes from Candidatus Tectomicrobia bacterium RIFCSPLOWO2_12_FULL_69_37, assembly GCA_001790955.1. Taxonomy (GTDB): domain Bacteria; phylum UBA8248; class UBA8248; order UBA8248; family UBA8248; genus 2-12-FULL-69-37. The sequence continues at coordinate 2,776 of MGDP01000097.1, read as the reverse complement.
TCCCCCCGTCACGCGTGCGCGGGCGGCGGAGCTGATACATGCGCTGAAGGGGGCGCGCCTGCTGGAAGGCTTCCGCGGGAGGCCCAAGGCTGATCTGGAGGGACTGGCTGACTTGGTCGAGACGATCTCGCGGCTGGCCGTCCATTTCGGGGATCGGTTCGAGGAACTGGACCTCAACCCTGTGGTGTTCTCGGGGGGCCGATGGCACGTCCTGGACGCCCTGGTGCGGCTGAGGGCCCCCGGCCCCGAGGGATGAGCCGGCGGGGGGGCTATTCACTTTCCGCGGATGTCTTCTCCTCTTCCTCGAACATCATGATGTCGCAGTAGATCTCGATGTAGTTTCCGTCCGGATCGCAGAAGTAGAAGGCGCGGTTCCCGCTGCCCTGGAGGAAGCCGTCCCCCTCCGGCCCGTGGACGATGGGGCCGTAGGCGATCTCCACCCCGCATCCCCGGATGTGCTCGAGGGCCTTGAGCCATTCCTTCCGATTGGGAAGCTCGAAGGCGATGTGCTGGAAGCCGGCCTTCGTCTCCTTCATGGAGCTCCCCGCCCGGGGGTAGAGGCTGGGGGCGTCCGCGGGCGCCAGGAAGAAGACCACCTCGTGGTGGGTGGTGTCGCAGCGCAGGAAGACGCAGGAGCCCCCGGGCACCTTGGCCCCGGGGCCCGAGCGGCTCGTCACCTTGAAGCCCAGGACCTTCGTGTAGAACTCCTGCATCTTGTCCAAGTCCCGCGTCCAGAAACCAACGTGGCCGATCTTGCGCGTCTTGAACATGGATTCTCCCGTCTGGCCGGAAAGGGGAGGAACCGCTCCGCCGGGGATTCCGCTCGCACGAACATGCGCTGTGGCCGGGATTCTAGCCAAAGGAAGGATCAAAGTGAAGGAGGCCGGAACCCCGGCCGCGGCGGCGGGGAAAAGCAAGAGAGCCCCGGCCCGTGGGGCCGGGGCTCTCCCGGTGAGCTGGGTGGATTCGCCAGGGGCGGTGCTGACCCGGATGAATCGCCCGAGCGCCGCACCCTAGACGGCAGTCACCTCGTCTCTACAAGAATTTGTCATATGTAGGATCACCTCCTTTCTGACGTGCCATTTATCTTGAAAGATGGCACCCGGAATGTCAATCAAAAAACGCTCCCGGCCCGCAAAGTTCCGCCCAGCCCCTCCCGGTAGGCGGGGCGGCGTCGGCCGTGCTATAAGAGGTTTTCCCCAGGGGTTTCTGCCCCCGGGGCGCTTCCCGGAGAGGTGCCCGAGCGGCTGAAGGGGTACGCCTGGAGAGCGTAAAGGTGCCAAAAGCGCCTCGAGGGTTCGAATCCCTCCCTCTCCGCCAAGTTTTTCCTCCTTTCCTCAATTTCACACTCGTCTCCCGGCAACCTCCCGATTCTGCCCGCGTTTTGCGGGCATTCCCGCGACCGCGAATTTGTTTTGCATCCGGAGAGACCGAGCGGTCTGCCCGTCTCCGGTCTCATTTGCCCAATCGTCTCCCTCGGCCAGTTTTCCAGTCGCCGTTGGAGGGTGACGGGCTCAGCACCCGGCCCGTGTTGGGGGGATCATCGCATCGGATGGCTTGGAGATTGCATCAGGCTTTCGCGGTGTGCCAAGGGGAATGCTAGGCGAATCCCAGCGCCTCGCGCTGCTCCCGCCAGCCGAGGGGGAAGCGGGTGCTGCGCATGAGCCGGGCGGCGGTGAGATCCTTGGGGTGGCGGCCTTCGAGGATGGCCTTGGTGATGTCGGGGGCGAGGAAGGTCAGCCGAAGGAGCCGCATGACGTAACACCTCCCCGTCCCCCAGCGCTTGGTCATCCCGCCGACGTCCATGCCTCCATCGATTCCAAGCCTCTCCTTAAGCGCATAGGACTTGACGATGAGCCGGACCAGGCTGCGGTCGGCCTTCCCTGTGTTTCGGGTTTCCCCCTTCACCAGCATCCTCATCTCCATCCCGGTCCGCTTGAGGCGGGCGGGGACGGTCAGGGTCAGGTGCGCATCACCCGAAGCACCATCATTCTCCGGGGACAGACTTCCAGGGTCGCCCCGAAGGACGCCCGCCAGACGGGCGGGGGAGACCTGGATGTCCACCCGCTCCGGGTGGATGTCGATGCGGGGGATGGAGGCCAGAAGCAGTTCCCTGACCTTGGCGCGGTCAAGATGGGGCCACTCCTTCGCCAGCGAAGCCGCCGCGTCCACCAGCCTTTGTTGCTCTATCCCGTCCGGAACGAAGGCTCCGGCCGCATCGAGCAGGTCCCTGTCGCTCGACAGGAACGCCTGCAAGCGCCGGGTCACGACCGTTTCGATGTCCCCCGCGGGGATGCGCCGGCCCCCCTTGGCCGCCGACTTGGGGTTCAGGACCAGGGGGCGCGAGACGTAGTAGCGGTAGCGCCTGCCCTTCTTCACCGCGTGGGTGGGGGTCATCCGCTCCCCCAGGTCGTCGTGGAGCAGCCCCGCGAGCAGGCTCGGATCCTTGGCCCCGGAGCCTCTCTCCCGGGCCACCCGGTTGGCCGCCAGGATCCTCTGGACCTCATCCCACAACTCTCGGTCGACGATGGCCTCGTGCTCGCCGGGGTAGGACTTCCCCTTGTGGGCCACCTCCCCGCGGTAGGTCCGGTTCTGGAGCATGAGGTAGAGGGCGCCGCGGGCCAGGGGTTTCCCTCCCCACACCCGGCCGCTCTTCGTCTTCCGGTCCTTGCTGAGGATCCCCTCCGCGTCGAGCGCCTCCTTGAGCTTGTGGACCGAGGCCAGCTCGGCGTACTTCCTGAAAATGTGCCGGACGGTCTGGGCCTCCTGGGCGTGA
>MGDP01000096.1 GCA_001790955.1 Candidatus Tectomicrobia bacterium RIFCSPLOWO2_12_FULL_69_37 | reverse complement strand
GGCGGAGCGCTCGGGCTACGGGCCCCTCGACAGCGCGGCGGTCTTCCAGGTGTATTTGGATCGGGAGAAAAAACGCGGAAAAAGGGGCCGGAGGCGGCGCTAGGCGTGAAGGCCAAGGGCGCTGCGCGGTGGACCGGCACGGGCCGGGGCGGGCGGATTCGGACCGCTTAACTTCACCCCTTCTCCGGCGGGACGAGGGGCTCAAGCCGGGCGATCAGGGGCGGGATGCCGTCCCGGACCGCCTCCCACACCTTCTGGGGAATGATGCGGAAGCGCTCGGGCGCCAGCCGGTGCGGCTGGGCGGCGACTTCGTCCCACGCGATCTCGGGATGGGACGCCTTGAACTCCGAGGAAACCTTCTCCGCGGCCCTCCCAATCTTCTCGATGAGGTGCATGACGGCGTGTTGAAGCACCTCGTCGTGAAGAAATTCCTCGAAAGTTTTCCCTTGGGTGAACTCTCGAATCTCCCTGCCCGCCAGCAGCATGTCCAGGAGGTAGGCTTCATCCCGCCACATACAGCGGTTCCAGGTGACTGAGGATGTGCTTGCGGCGGATGTAGTTCTCGCTTTGCTCTACCAGTCTCCGTTCGATCAAATCGACCTTCCGCCCCAGGATGGCCGCGATCTCTTCCTCCATGTCCATCCGGTCGTGGAAGCGCCATTTGGCGCCGGGCGCGAAGCGGACGAGGACGTCCACGTCGCTCTCGGGCTTGAAATCCTCCCGGAGAGCAGACCCAAACGGCCACGCCTCCGCGATCTTCCACTTCCGGCAGAAGGCGGCGATCTTCTCCTTGGGAATCTCGATCTGGACCTTCCCGCCCATCGCCATCCTCCGCGCCGAAAGCGCTCTCGCCTCCTGGTCCATGATAGCACGGCATCGTCCCATCCAGAGCGATTCACCGGGCCGGGGGGGAGCGAAGGGAACAAGCAACCGCGGCCATCCGCCGGGGAGAACCCAAAAAAGAACCCGCCCCCCGTGGAGGAGCGGGTTCTTTGTCCAGGCGCGGGTTTCCCCCTACATCGTCTCCTCCAGCAGCTCGTCGAACTGCTCCCGGGAGAGGCCCAGGGGCTGGTCGACGAGCGGGCCCTTCTGGAGCACCGGCTCGCTGTCGTCGTAGATCGGCCGCCCGGCCCGGTAGAAGAGGCCCGTCGGGATCTTCTCGCCCCACTCGAAGGCGCGGTCGAGCGCCGCCCTGAAGTCGCCGGGGTCGTAGCCCTTGTCGTCCTCCAGGGTGTAGAGGCGCTTCTTGAACCAGGGGTAGGTGTTCACCGTGTTGAAGGTCACGCACGGGCTGAAGACGTCGACGAGGGAGAAGCCGCGGTGGGCGATGCCGCCGGCGATGAGCTTCGTCATGTGGGAGGGGTTCCCCGAGAAGGCGCGGGCCACGTAGGTCGCCCCGGTGACCAGCGCCAGGGCGATGGGGTTGATCGGGCGCTCCACGTTCCCGCGCGGGGTGCTCTTGGTCTTGTGGCCCTCCGCCGTCGTGGGCGAGGCCTGGCCGGTGGTCAGGCCGTAGATCTGGTTGTTCATGACGATGTAGGTGAGGTTGAGGTTCCGCCGCATGGCGTGGATGAAGTGGGCGATCCCGATCCCGTAGCCGTCGCCGTCCCCCCCCGCCGCCACGACGTGGAGGTTGTGGTTGGCCAGCGCGGCCCCGCTGGCCAGGGGCAGGGACCGCCCGTGGAGGCTATGCACTCCATAGGCGTGGATGAAGCCCGGCAGGTTGGACGAGCACCCGATGCCGGACACGACGAGGATCTCGTGGGGAGGGATGCCCAGCTCCAGGGCCGCCGCCTTGAGCGACTTCAGGACGCCGAAGTCGCCGCATCCCAGGCACCAGTCCGGATCCACCATGCCTTCGTAGCTATTCAGGGTCAGCTCTTGAACGACCGACATGTCTCCCTCCTTCAGGAGCGGCCCGGCGGCGGCCGCCCGCCGGCCTCACTTCTTCGCCGCGGGCTCCCAGGCGTGGATGGAACCGGTGTCCATCCCGATGATGAGCTTCCCGCGCGGGTCGAGCTCCTCGCGGTCCACGATCTCCACCTCCCACACCGGCTCGCCGCGGCCGTCCGCTGGGGTTTGCGCCAGGCGGGCCGGGCGCGCCTTGTCCTCGAGATGGATCCGGATGTAGTGGTAGGCGACCTCGCGCGCCTCCGCCTCGCTGAGGCGGCCGTCCGGCGGCCGCCCCTCCAGGATGGCCTGCACCCCGCGGACGATGCCGGCGGGCTCAAAGGGCTCCCCGTCGTACTTCGCAATCAGGTGGTCCGCCGAGACGCCGGCTTCCGCCCGCAGGTGCCGGGCGAACTGGCCGCTGAAGTTGTTCTCCACCACGATGGTGCGCTTGCAGGCCCCGAGGATCTCCCTCGCCTCGCGGGCGTGGAGGGGGTGGAGGTACTTGAAGTGCAGGTGGTTCGCCCGGACGCCGGCCCCGGCCAGCAGGGCGGCGGCCTCGTGGATGACGCCCCAGGTGGAGCCCCACCCGATCAGGGTAACGTCGGCGCCCGCAGGGCCCTCCAGGGCGGGCGGAGGCAGCTGGGCCAGCACCGCGGCCATCTTGCGCATCCGCTTCTCGTGCATCTTGCGGCGGATGGCGGGGTTGGTGTGCTCGTCGCTGACGAGGACCCCCTGCTCGTCGTGCTCGTCGGTGGCCGCGACGTGGACGGCGCCCCGGGTCCCGGGGCGGGCCCGGGGGGAAACCCCCGAGGGCGTCATGGCGTAGCGCCGGTAGCCGCCGGGGCCCGCGCCGGAGGGGAGCTCCGTCAGGAGTTCGCCGCGCTCGATCGGGACGCCGGGCGTGAGCGCCTCCGGGTCCACGGTGGAGCGGTGCTCGGAGAGCAGCAGGTCGGAGATGAGGATGACCGGGAGCTGGAACTTCTCGGCCAAGTTGAACGCCTCGGCGGTGGCGTAGTAGCAGTCCACGGGATCCTTGGGGGCGACGATCACGCGCGGGAAGTCGCCCTGGGAGGCGCCGACGGCCTGGTTCAGGTCGCCCTGCTCCGTCTTGGTGGGGATCCCCGTGGAGGGCCCCCCGCGCTGGACGTTCACCACGACCACCGGCGTCTCGATCATCCCGGCCATCCCGATGGCCTCGGTCATCAGGGCGAAGCCGCCCCCGGAGGTGGCGCACATTGCCCGCGCCCCGGCGTGGCCGGCGCCGATGGCCAGGTTGACCACCGCGATCTCGTCCTCCGCCTGCTTCACCAGGACGCCGCACTTCTCGCTGTGGGAGGCCAGCCAGTGGAGGATGAAGGAGGCGGGGCTCATGGGATAGGCGGAGTAGAACTTGCACCCGCCGGCCACCGCCCCCAGCGCGAACGCCAGGTTGCCGGTGAAGATGGGGCGCCTCTTGCGGGAGAAGCTCCACCTGCGGCCGAGGCCCTTCAGCTCCCGGGCGGCGTATTCGTGGCCGGCGCGGAACACCTTGACGTTCTGCTCGATGACCTGCGCGCCCTTGTGCTTGAAGGTCTCGGCGATCAGATCCTCCGTCACCCCGGCGTCGAAGCCGATGAGGTGGATGAGCGCGCCCAGCGCCACCGTGTTCTGCATCACGGGCAGGAGGCTCCCCAGGGGCTGGGTGATCTCCCGGATGGGGAGCCCCGCCACCTGGACCCCCCCGGGCACGAGGGAGGAGTCGCAGCGCAGCCGGGAGCTGTTGAAGAGGATCGCCCCGCCCGGCTCCACCTCGCGGGCGTGGCGCTCGATGCTGTCCTGGTTGAGGGCGATCAGCACGTTCAGGTGATCGCCGTGGCAGTCGACCCGCTCCTCCCCCATCCGCAGCCGCAGCCAGGTGTGTCCACCCCGGATGATCGACTGGTAGCTGTTGTACGCGAAGACGTGGAGGCCCAACCGGGCGGCGGTCCGGGCCAGGGTATCCCCCGTCTTGTCCAATCCGTCGCCCGCCGCGCCGGCGATCCCAACGGTGATCTCGGTGGCCATCGTGTCCGCTCCCTCTTGCTGATCCGCCGCCCGCGGAAGCCTCCCCCTCTCGCGAGGGGCCAGCCCCTCCGGCGGGCTCCCCTCCTGATGGAGGGACTCGGGCAGCTTGCGCTCACTCCCCGGGCGCCGTCGTCGAAAGTTTCGAAAAGTATAGCACGCCCGCCTCCTTCTTCCAGACCCGCGGGATGCGGGGTTCCCCCTTCCAAAAAAGAGGGAACCATCCGATTCATCCGCTCCTCTCTCCGCCGCGCTGGCGGGGCCCGGGCCGCTTGCTCCAGCGGGGCCCGGAGCGCGCCGCCGGGGCGGGCGGGATTCCGGCATTTGCCGTTCAGCGCTAGAGTGCGGTAATAGATGGTAAGCGGAAGATAATCCGGGGTTTGGCCCGCCGCTTCAGCCAGGGAGGTCCGCGATCCGATGGCCCAAGACCCGACCGAGGCGCAGCTCGCCGGGGCCGATCCCGAGCGCACCTCCTTCCGCCTCGACGACGGGGGCCCCAACGGAGAGGCGGCGCCCCGTCCGGCGGCGGCGCAGGCGGCCCCCCCGCCTGAGGCCGAGGAGGCCGACGCCGTCGACAAGGTCGAGTCCCAGGAGTGGATGGAGTCGCTCGACTACGTCCTCAAGACCCGGGGCCCCGAGCGGGTGAAGGAGCTCCTGCACGAGCTCCAGATCTACGCCCACCGCCACGGGGTCGTGCTGCCCTTCTCGGCCAACACCCCCTACATCAACACCATCCCCCGGGAGAAGCAGCCCCCCTTCCCGGGGGACCGCCAGCTCGAGCGGCGCATCAAGAGCCTGGTGCGCTGGAACGCCATGGCCATGGTGGTGCGGGCGAACCGGATGGACAGCTCGATCGGCGGCCACATCTCGACCTACGCCTCGGCGGCCACGCTGCTGGAGGTGGCCTTCAACCACTTCCTCCGGGGCCAGGACCACCCCGGCGGGGGAGACCAGGTCTACTTCCAGGGCCACGCCTCCCCGGGCATCTACGCCCGAGCCTTCCTCGAGGGGCGCTTGAACCGCGAGCAGATGGACCACTTCCGCCGCGAGCTCGCCCCGGGCGGGGGCCTCTCCTCCTACCCCCACCCCTGGCTCATGCCGGGCTTCTGGCAGTTCCCGACCGTCTCGATGGGGTTTGCCTCCCTCATGGCGATCTACCACGCGCGCTTCAACCACTACCTCGCGGACCGCGGCCTCACGAACACCTCGGACCAGAAGGTGTGGGCCTTCCTCGGAGACGGGGAGATGGACGAGCCCGAGTCGCTGGGCGCCATCACCCTCGCCTCCCGCGAGAAGCTCGACAACCTCATCTTCGTCATCAACTGCAACCTCCAGCGCCTCGACGGCCCCGTGCGCGGCAACGGCAAGATCATCCAGGAGCTCGAGGCCGCCTTCCGGGGCGCGGGCTGGAACGTCATCAAGGTCATCTGGGGCGACGACTGGGACCCCCTCCTCGAGATGGACGTGGACGGCGTGCTCGTCAAGCGCATGGACGAGACGGTGGACGGCGAGTACCAGAAGTACAGCGTCGAGAAGGTGAAGGAGGGCTCCTACCTGCGCGACCACTTCTTCTCGGGCGACCCGCGCCTCGAGGAGATGGCGAACACCATCCCCGACTACAAGCTCAACCGCATGCGGCGCGGCGGCCACGACCCCGAGAAGGTCTACGCCGCCTACAAGGCCGCGGCCGAGCACAAGGGCGCGCCCACCGTCATCCTCGCCAAGACGGTCAAGGGCTACGGCCTGGGCGAGACCGGCGAGGGCAAGAACATCA
>MGDP01000095.1 GCA_001790955.1 Candidatus Tectomicrobia bacterium RIFCSPLOWO2_12_FULL_69_37 | reverse complement strand
CCGCGCGGGAGGGACCTCGGTGGGCTGGGGCGCCACGGCATCGCCCGGAGAAGTCGCCAGGGGGCTCGTGCGCCCGGCGGGCATCTCACCCGTCTTCAGGAGCGACTGGATGTCCTTGAGGTCCAGCGTCTCGTATTCGAGGAGGGCGTTGGCGAGGAGCTCGAGCTTCTCCCGGCCCTCCACCAGGAGGCGGTAGGCCCGCTCGTAGGAGTGGGTCACGATCTCGCGCACCTCGGCGTCGATCTCAAGCGCCACGGCGTCGCTGTAGTCGCGGTGCTGGGCGAGCTCGCGGCCGAGGAAGATCTGCTCGTGCTTCTTGCCGTAGGCGAGCGGGCCCAGCTTCTCGCTCATGCCCCACTCGCAGACCATGCTCCGCGCCGTCTCGGTGGCCATCTGGATGTCGGCCTTGGCCCCCGTGGTGAGCTCGCTGAAGACGAGCATCTCGGCCGCCCGGCCCCCCATCAGGCCCGCGATCTGGTTGAGGAGGAAGGTCTTGTTGTGGCTGTAGCGGTCCTCCTCGGGGACCGACCAGGTGCTCCCCAGCGAGAAGCCACGGGGGATGATGGTCACCTTCTCCACCGGGTCGGAGCCGGGGATGAGCAGCGCGATGAGGGCGTGGCCGGCCTCGTGGTAGGCGGTGTTCCTCTTCTCCTTCTCGCTCAGGACGAGGCTGCGGCGCTCCTTGCCCATGAGCACCTTGTCCTTCGCCTCCCGCAGGTCGAGCATGGTGACGGCCTGCTTGCCCTTGCGGGCGGCGAGGAGGGCGGCCTCGTTCAGGAGGTTGGCCAGGTCGGCCCCGGCGAAGCGGGGGGTGCCCCGGGCGATGAGCTCGAGGTCCAGGCTGTCCTCCAGCGGGACGTTGCGGGCGTGCACCTGGAGGATCTGGAGCCGCCCCTTGATGTCGGGGAGCGAGACCACGATCTGGCGGTCGAAGCGGCCGGGCCGCAGGAGGGCGGGGTCCAGCACGTCCGGGCGGTTCGTCGCGGCGATGAGGATGACCCCGTCGTTCGACTCGAAGCCGTCCATCTCGACGAGGAGCTGGTTCAGGGTCTGCTCGCGCTCGTCGTGGCCGCCGCCGAGGCCGGCCCCGCGGTGGCGGCCGACGGCGTCGATCTCGTCGATGAAGATGATGCAGGGGGCGCTGGACTTCCCCTGCTCGAAGAGGTCGCGCACGCGCGAGGCCCCCACCCCCACGAACATCTCGACGAAGCTCGACCCGCTGATCGAGAAGAAGGGCACCTCCGCCTCCCCCGCGATGGCGCGGGCCAGCAGGGTCTTGCCCGTCCCCGGGGGCCCGACCAGCAGCACCCCCTTAGGGATGCGGGCGCCCAGGCGGGTGAACTTCGCCGGGTCGCGGAGGAACTCGACGATCTCCTCGAGCTCCTCCTTCGCCTCCTCGATCCCGGCCACGTCCTTGAAGTTGACCTTCTTCTTGGAGTTCTCGGGCACGAGGCGGGCCTTGCTCTTCCCGAAGGAGAGCGCCTTGGAGCCGCCGATGTGCATCTGGCGCATGAAGAAGATCCACACCCCCAGGAGCACCAGCATCGGGAACCAGCTCAGGAGCAGGTTCATGTACCAGTTGTTCTGGTCGATGGGCTGGACGTTGATGCGGACGCTCTTGGCGCTCAGGGACTCGATGAGGTTCGCGTCCTTGGGGGCGTAGGTCTGGAAGCTGCGGCCGTTGACGAAGCGGCCCCGGATGTTCTCGCCCTGGATGAGGACCTCGCTCACCTGGCCGTCGGCGATCGCCCGGAGGAAGTCGCTGTAGATGACCGAGCGGTCCAGGGTGCGGGCGCCGTTGAACGCCTGGAAGATGCCCACCATCACGAGCCCGATGATGAGCCAGACGGCGAGGTTCTTGTAGAATTGGTTCAAGTGAGGCCCTTTCTCCAGGTGGACCCGCGGCCCCGGGCGGGCCGCCCGGCCGCAAGAAACTAGAATATCAGGAAAGCCCCCCCCGTACAATCACGGGCTCACCCCTTGAGGGGCCCGGCGCGCAGCGCGATCAAGCGCTTGGAGCCGGGCCGGGCCCGGAACTTCTCCGACACCTGGTGCCCGACCACCCACGCCACCTCCTTCCCCACGGCGAGGAGGGGCACCCGGTCCCGCTCCTCCCGGGGAACCTTGCGGTCGATGAGATACTCCTTGAGCTTCCGGCCGCCCGGCGCCCCCGCCGGATGGAAGCGGTCGCCCTCCCGCCGTGCCCGGAGGACGGCCCCCTCCCCGAGCCGGTCCGCGTCCAGGAGGGCGGCGAGGGGCTCCGCGCCGGGGGGGGGCGGGGCGTGCCGCCGCAGGCGGGCGCGGAGGGCGACCCCCAACTCCGCGTGGATGGTCGTGCCCGGGGCCTTCAGGGGCACTTCCCGGCGCGGCGCGGGCACGTCCTCGGCCCGGGGGCCGATGGCGAGGGAATCGTAGCCCCTCCGCGCCTGAAGCCCCCCCGGAAGGTCCAGCCGCGCCGAGGGGCCGCCCTCGCGGGCCAGGCGGTCCAGGGCCTCCAGGTGGCGGCCCAGGGGGCTCCTCCCCTTCGAGGAGACTCCCCCCCGGGCACCCTCCAGCGCCGCCCGCCACAGCCCCGCCCGGACGGCCCGGGGCAGCCCCGCCGCCCGGGCGAGCGGCGCCACGCGCGCGCCTCCCTCCTTCACGGAGAGCAGCCCGCTCCACGCCTCCGCGGTCGCGGCGTCGAGCGCCTCCGAGGCCGCCGCCAAATGCTCCGCGCTCCGGGCCGCACCCTCGGCGGCCGAGGAGCCGAGCGCGCGCTCGATGAGGGGCCAGAGGCGCCGCCTGAGCCGGTTGCGGAGGCGGCCCTCGTCCCGGTTCGTCTCGTCCTCCACCCACCTCACCTTGAGCGCGCGCAGATAGGCTCGGGCCTCCTTCCGGCGGACGCGGAGCAGCGGGCGGAGGAGGGTCACGCCTCCCCCCAGCGTGGAGGCCGGGCGCATTCCCGCCAGGCCCGCCGGGCCGCTCCCCTCGAACAGGCGCATGAGGACGGTCTCGGCCTGGTCGTCCAGGGTGTGGGCCAGGGCCACGGCGCGCGCGCCGGCCTTCTCCGCCGCCGCGAGGAGGGCCCCGCGCCTCGCCTCCCGGGCGGCGGCCTCGAGCCCCCGCGGGTTTCGCTGGGCCACGCGGACGCGGGCGAGGCGGAAGGGAATGCCCCGCCCCTCGCAGAAGCGCGCGGCGTGGCGGGCGTCCCGCTCGGCCCGGGCGCCCCGGAGCCCGTGCTGGACGTGGACGGCCACGAGGGGGCGGGAGGAATGCGCCGAGAGCCAGAGGAGGAGCGCGGTGGAGTCCGCCCCCCCCGAGAAGCCCACCACGAGGGGGCCGCTCTCGTCCTCCAGGCCGCAGGCGCGGGCGCCCTCGCGCGCCTTGGCCTCGAAAGCCTGGACGGGGCGCGGGCGCCCGGCGGGACGGCGGCGGGGGTTCACCGGGCCCTCCTCTGGCGGAGGGGGGGAGCGGAAGATGGTGGCGGTGGGAGGATTCGAACCTCCAACACTACGGGTATGAGCCGTATGCTCTCACCATTGAGCTACACCGCCGGGAGCGGACGCGGCCTCAGGGGGTTTCCTTCGGCCGGAAGATGGCGAGGGCGAACATGGCCGAGAGGATGTAGAAGAACACCCGCAGGCCGACGTCGGCCATGCGGAAGCCCACCATCAGGCTCAGGTAGGCGAAGAAGAGGAGGCAGAGGATCTCGATCTCGCGTCGCATGGTTCAGCGGCCCCCATTCCGGGAATCGGGCGCGGGAGGCCGGGCCTCCCTATCCTTCGCTTGCGTCAGGCGCAGGTCGAGTGTGAACTCGGGGCAGAAGAGGGCCCCGTTGGCCTCGTTCCGCCACTTCAGCCGGCAGGTCTCCCGCCAGGCGCAGACGGCGCACTCGCGGACCCCTTCGTACGCCATGGCGGGCATCCTCCCGGCCGGCAGCCGGCACGGGGCCGAATATAGGGGGGTATCGCTGGAACGTCAAGTTTTGGGCCGCCGGAGGGGGGCCGGCTAGGACGGGGCGCCCGCATCCTTCCGGATGCGCTCCCCGAGCGCCGCCGCGGCGCCCTCGAGGGGGAGCATCTGGGTCTCCCCGGTGCGGCGGGACTTCACCTCGGCCTTCCCCTCCTTGAGGCCCCTGGGGCCGACGACGAGCTTGTAGGGGAAGCCGATGAGGTCGGCGTCCTTGAACTTCACGCCCGCCCGCTCGTCGCGGTCGTCGAGGGCCGCCTCCACTCCCTCCCCTTCGAGGGCGCGGTAGAGCGCCTCGGCCTTCTCGCGCGAGGGGGCGTCGGCGGCGTTCACGGGGATGACGTCCACCTGATAGGGCGCCAGCGGGACGGGCCAGATGATGCCGTCCGCGTCGTGGTTCTGCTCGATGGCCGCCGCCACCGTGCGCCCGATGCCGATGCCGTAGCAGCCCATGATGATGGTCTGGCTCTCGCCCTTCTCGTCGAGGTAGCTCGCCCCCAGGGAGGCGGAGTATTTGGTGCCGAGCTTAAAGACGTGGCCCACCTCGATGCCCCGGCGGACGGCGAGGGGCTTGCCGCACCTCGGGCAGGGGTCCCCCTCCTGGGCCAGGGTGAGGTCGGCGAAGGCGTCCGCCCGGAAGTCGCGCCCCTCCTGGGCGCCCACGTAGTGGTAGTCCGTCTCGTTGGCCCCGAGGACGAGCCCCGCCCTCCCCTGGAGCGAGGGGTCGGCGAGGACCCGCGCCCCGCTCAGGCCCACGGGCCCAGCGAAGCCCACCTCGGCCCGGGAGAGCCGCTGGACGGTCTCGGGGTCGGCCATGACGAGCTCGGCGGCGCCCAGGGCGTTCTTGAGCTTCGTTTCGTTCAGCTCCCGGTGGCCGGGGACGAGGGCGGCCACTGGCTTGCCGTCCGCGAGGTAGAGGAGGGTCTTGGTCAGCCGGTCCACCGGGACGCCGAGGAAGGCGGAGACCTCCCCGATGGTGCGGGCGCCCGGGGTGTGGACCTTCTCGATCTTGCCGCCGGAAGCTGCCGGGAGCGCGAGGCGGACCGGGGTCTTCTCGGCGTTCGCGGCGTACTCGCAGGCGCCGCAGACGTGGATGGCCTCCTCCCCCGTGTCGGCCATGACCATGAACTCGTGGGAGAAGCTCCCGCCGATGGCGCCCGGGTCCGCCTCGACCACCCCGAACTGGAGGCCGCAGCGCCGGAAGATGCGCCGGTAGGCCTCGACCATGGCGCGGTAGCTCTCCTCGGCCCCGGCCTCGTCGCGGTCGAAGCTGTAGCCGTCCTTCATGGTGAACTCGCGCCCGCGCATGACGCCGAAGCGGGGCCGGATCTCGTCCCGGAACTTGGTCTGGATCTGGTAGAGGTTGAGGGGGAGGTCGCGGTAGCTCCGCACCTCGCGGGCCACG
>MGDP01000094.1 GCA_001790955.1 Candidatus Tectomicrobia bacterium RIFCSPLOWO2_12_FULL_69_37 | reverse complement strand
CTCACCGTGCTGAATAAGGTTTTGGGATAGCTTCTAGTCACATGCATGAAAAAGGAATGGCTTTAGGTGGAGAATTTCACCCATTGATTTTGGTCACCTGCAATAACTGTGGTTTTACTTTGACATTTAACGCAATTGCGTCTGGGTTATTCGAGGCAGGCCGAGGGGAGACTGCAGAAACAGGCAAGAAATCCCTGGACAAGGAGAAGCAGTGATCATGCCCGCATCTCCTTCGTCTCAAGAAAAAATAAACGTGAATAGATCCGCATCTATTTCCATACCGGCCGAAGAAAACTATTACGCGATAGGCAGCTCCGATTGGGAGAGAATCAAGCGCAAAATTAAATCCTGCGGAATACGACCACCTAGCTTTCAAGTCTGGTATTCGATTTTATTTTCAATTGGTGGCTCGGCGCTTCTTTCGGTAGTACAAATCTGGAATACACCTAACCTATCTTCTTGGATCGTTCCGACCAATCTAACTGCCGGGTTGCTGCTTACTGGATTTGCAATTGTGTTAGTTGTCGCGGACAAAAAAATTATCCGCTATCAAGACCAACAAATTGACGACATATTGACCGACATGAATGAGGTTTCGAAGCAATTTTCCAGGGAGAATGGAGCCACTCAACGACAAACATCTACGTCTACGTAATCTGCCTTTCGATTAGAAAAGCAGGTTCCCCGCTCTGCCAGGAATGACGCGGGAGGATTTTCCGCCCGGCTCTCACGCAAAAAAACCCGGCGGCCTCTACGCCGCCGGGTTCCGGTGATCCGCCTGGGGGCCGGCCGCGCCGGCCGGGGTTACTTCTTCTCGGCCGCCAGCAGCGCCTTCTTGGCCGTGCCGACGCAATCCACATACTGGAATTGCTTGAGCTGGTCTTCCGCCCTCACGATGGCCTCTTGAACGTCCTTCTGCGCGGCCTTGTCCTCGACGCCGGGAGCCGCCGTCTTCATCCTGGCGATGAAGTCCACGCAGGACTGGGCGAAGGCGGGGGCCCCGCCCAGGAGTCCCAACGACACGGACAAGAACGAGACGACCCAAATCTTCTTCATTTTGGTTCCCATGGTGTTACCCCTTGAACCACGATGCACCGTCCACGCCAATCGTAAACGGACATAACACTATAGTTAATAACACGCCCAGGGGCCGATAGCAAGGGAAATAAACTCCGCACGGGCGCCCTCGAGGGGCCCGAACGCCTAGGGCGAGGAAATCAGGGGGCTTGCAGCGCCGCCGCGGGCCGGAACGTTTCGCGGGGCGGCCCCGCCCCGGCAACCGGGAAAGGGGCCGCCGGCTGAATCCGCCCAAAGGGCTTTCGTGTTATGGCCGTCCCCGGCCCCGCCGCCGGACGGACCCCGCCCCGGTCAGTTGCGCTGGGAGGCCGCCACCTTGTCGAAGATCGAGCCGTCCACCGCCTCGCCCTTGTCGAAGGCGGGCACGGTCTTGATCCAGCCGAGCTTCTTCTGCTTCTCGGCCATGTCCACCATGTAGGCCTTGACCTCGGGGGTGATGGCGGGCTCGGAGCGCAGCCGCTTCACCACGGCGAGGACCACCGGGTACTCCCCCTTGTCCCCCGTCTCGGCGAGGGCGCCGGTGTAGACGCGGGCGTACTTCTCCGGGTCCTTCTTCTTGAGGTCGTGCGCGCGCAGCCAGGCGCGGAAGTACTTCTCGTAGGCCCCGGGGTCGCGCTTCAGGGTCGCCGGGTTCCCGGCGTGCATCATGCGGATGTTGTCGTAGGGGCAGAAGTCCCCGAGGAAGCGCACGAGCCCCTTGCTCCGGGCGATCTCGGCCTGCGGGTCGTCCAGGACGGCCGCCTGGGCGTTGCCCGCGAGCATGGCGGCGACGCGGTCGGTCGTCGCGATGTTGAGCCACTTGAGGTCCTTCTCCGTCATCCCGCTCTTGGGCAGGATGTAGGACTTGAAGGCGAAGTCCGTCCCCTCGCCCGTGCGGACGGCGAAGGTCGCGCCCTTGAGGTCCTTGACGCTCCTGGCCTTGGAGCCGGAGGGGACGACGATCCACTCCGTGCCGCAAATGTTGGCCGTCACCGCGATCGCGGTGAGCTTGGCCCCCTTGCCCACCGAGGTGACGAAGGCGGCCACCCCCACCGTGCCCACGTCGAGGCTGTCGGTGAGGAGCGCCTGGGCGATGAGCTTGCCCTGCTTGAAGTACTGCATCTTGTAGTCGAGGCCCGCCTCCTTGAAGTAGCCCATCTTGTGGGCCACCACCTCCCAGGAGCCGTGGACCGAGCGGTGAGCCCCGATGCGGAAGGGCGCCGCGCTTGCGGGCACCGCCACAAACCCCGAGACGAGCACGGCCGCGCACAGCCGCGCGAGACGCCTGATCATCTCCTCCCCTCCCCTTGCGCGCGGCGGCCGCCCGCGGGCGGCGGACCCTCCGCGCGCTCGTAAAGTGTGGAACGTGGAAACGAAAAGCAGGCCGGATTATACCCGGCTTCGCCCGGCAAGAGCGAGGGTGCGCCCTGCTCCCCCGCCGGCCCGCGGGCCTACAGGGCTTCCCCATCGTCCGAAAAAAAGATAACGCGCGAGAAGCGGTTCGCCGCCCCCGGAAGGATCAGGCTTCCCCCCGCATCTGGAACCCCCTCTTCGTCAGATAGGCGCCGAGGGCCATCGAGGAGAGGACCACCAGGGGGAGCGAGACGAGGAGCCGGACCAGGCTGAACCGGAGCCCCAGGAAGGAGGCCTCGAACGCCGTCATCGGGATCCGGGTGATGGCGGAGGCGCCCAGGTAGGTGAAGACCACCGCGAGCCCCGCCCCCTTCGTGCGGAGGGAATACGCCACCGGCAGGGCCACCAGGAGGCCGCCAACCGTCGTCCCGGCGAGGAGACTGGCCCAGAGGTGGCCCCGGAGGCCCGCCTTCTCCCCCATGTGCCTCTCCACCGTCTCCGGCTTCACCCAGACCTCGAACAGGCCGATCAGGAGGAACACCCAGGGGAGGACCTTCAGCATCTCGCCCGCGAAGGCGAGGAAGTTGGCGGCCATCTCCCGCCCGGGCCGGAAATCCAGGACGAAGGAGAGCAGGCCGAAGAGGGCGATCCCCCCGAACGCCGCCCAGCGCGCCACGGCCTGCCGGGTCATCGCGGGATCTCCCCAAAGATGAGGCCCACGGCCAGGGCCACGATGAGGGCGAGCAAGAAGCTCACGCCGTTCCGGAGAAGGGTGACCTTGAGCCCCAGGTACTTCATCTCCACGGGGGCGGAGACGACGCCCACCGTCATCAGGGTGGTGGAGAAGGCCGCGAGCACCGTGTAGGGCACCCCCTTGGCCAGGAGAATCCCGCACAGGGGGAAGGCGATGAAGCCCGGCATGACGCTGACCGAGCCCAGCAGGGAGGCGAAGAGGACGCCGGCCCAGAGGTTCCCCGTGCCGAGGTAGCGGGCGATCACCCTCTCGGGGACCAGGTAGAGAACCACCGCGACGAGGAGGAGCATCGGGATGAAGCGGGGAAGGATGGCGACGAACCGCTTGGCCGCGACCCGCACGGCCCGGAGGGTCTTCTCGCGGCCGGCCAGGAAGGAGACGAGGAGGGCCGCGATCGTCAGGAGGGGAAGCTCGTACATGGTGCCCCCGGGGGATGTCCCCGGCGGGTGCCTGGGGCGGCGGGCCGGCGGCGCCCCGGGCCTTCGCCGCTAGGGAAGCTGGAAGAAGTACCTCACGCGGAACTCCACGCGGTAGTCGTTCTGCTTCTCGCCGAACTCGGAGTCCTTGCCGCCCGAAAAGCAGGCCGCCCGAAAATACAACCCCGGACTCCGGCGCGGACTGTAGACGATCCCGGGGATCAAGGGAAAGTGAGACATGCGCTTTTTCCTTCAGGCCAAGCAAATGGCCAGCATGGCACCCAGGTTCCTGCGAAAATCGAGGAACTCCTCGGCGAAGGCGCGGGCCGCACGCGAATGGAAGGCGTACCGGGCGTCGATACGCTCCACCCCGGCGACGGCTTCCTCCAGATTCTGGAAGGCGAGGAGCCCCTCGCCCGCAGGCAGATACCCGCTGAAGCCGGTGTCCTCGGCCAGCACCGGCCGCCCGCTGGCCAGGTAAGCGGCGCTGCGGTCGCTGAACCAGCCGGTGCGGAGCTGAACGTGGATAGGCTTCGGACACGCGAACTCGGCCCGGGAGTTCCGGATGAATCGCTGGTAGGCGGCGGGGGACCGGACCGCGCGGTAGGGGTGGATCAGCCGCCACCCGTAACCCTTGAGCAGCTCCCGGTCGCCGGTCGTGTCCTTGGGATGGAGGTGGACGGCGAGCTCGAAGGGGCGGCCCGTCCGCCGGGGGATCTCGACGTACTTGAAATAGGCGCTGCGCTTGGAGACGCTGTAGACGCGGCCGTTCAGCTGGAGCTCCTCCCAGGTCCAATGGGTGACCGAAGTGAAGGGCGCCCTCCGGCCGGGAGCGGCTGCGCTCTCCCACATCGGCAGGTACACGATGGGGAGGAAGGGCCGCCACCGGACGCCGAGCGCGGGCACCTCGCAGCCGGGGGCGTCCATGCGCAGGCCCACGGTCAGGAAAACGTCGTGCGCCTGGATGTCCGTTTCCTGTCCCATGGCGGAAACCTGGAGGTGGCCCGGGTCGAGATCCACGAGGGCGCGCCGCCGGAAGAGCGAAAGGAGGGGCTCCCGAATGGCCCAGCAGAAGTTCCAGAGCAGGTCGGCCTCCTGGATAATCGTCTGGATGCGCCGCTTGCTCATGCCGAACGCCCGGGCCGATGACAGGGAAGCCGGCCCCGCGCCTGGCCGGTGCAGGAGGAGGGCACAACAGCCCTTGAACCCGTAGCGCGCCATCCGCTGGAAGAAGGCGCGGATCAAATAGCGGTCACGGCCTGGATTCCCGCTCGATCGCATGACCTCGAGCCAGAAGACATCGTGACCCAGGGCCCTGAGGCCGAGGAGGTACTGAAGGAACACAGACCAGTGGCCGCCGCCCTGGGGGTAGACGGCCAGGAATCCGCCCCCGAGGACGATTCGCACCCGGGACGCGGGCCTCGGCCCTTTCACTGGCGCCGCCATCGGGTATCCCTCGTGTGCAGGTTCCGCGCCGCCATAAGGTGCACTCTGAGACCTGCAAAAACTGAGAAAGGATGGCGGCGAGCCTCCTGGCGTCAGGGAAGCTGGAAGAAGTACCGCACGCGGAACTCCACGCGGTAGTCGTTCTGCTTCTCGCCGAACTCCGAGTCCTTCCCGCCCACCAGGAAGCCCGCCCGGAGGCGCAGCTCCAGGTTCTGCTTGGGGCTGTAGACGATCTCCGGGAGCACGTTCAAGCTCCCGTCCTGGAGGTTGACGATGGAGGTGACGGCGGGCGTCAGGTAGAGGATGTCGAAGGGCTCCTTCTGGCTGGCGCGGAGGTAGAAGTAGTCGCGCATGGAGTTGGGGCGCCCGAAGGGGCCGTTGGCGAGCTCGGACGTGCGGAAGAGGGCCGCCTTGCTCCCCGTCCGCCGGAACCCTTCGTAGCTGTTGTCGGCGAAATCGAGGAAGCCCTTGAGGTCGTCCCGCTTGAAGCCCGCGCCGTTGTGGTAGTACTCGGCGATCCAGGTGGTCTCCTTCTCGGTCAGGTAGCGGACGCCGAGGAGCCAGGAGACGGCGTCCGTCTCCCGAATCGTGATCCGGCCCGAGGGGCCGATGGACCGCCGCTCGGCGTCGGTGACGAGGGCCGCCTCACCGTGCGCCTCGAAGTTCGGGGTGATGTTGCGCGAGAAGTCGAAGCCGTAGCGGTTGCTCCGGCTCCCCCCGCCGAAGAACATGAAGTCGATGTCGGTGTCGTAGAGGAGGAGGTAGAGCTTGGCCGCCCCGTTCAGGTGGCCGGTCACGCCGAAGTCCCCGTTCACGTCCTCGTGCACGGGGAGCAGGACGCCCGTGAGGCCGACGGTCTTGAGGGGGCCGGGGAGGCTCTTCACGTAGTCCGCGCTCGCGAGGGTGAAGCCCTCCAGGGCCTCCTCCGGGTCCTCGGGGTTCTTGGGGCGGTCGATGAAGCTGGCAGGGTTCCAGGCGTAGCCCTTCCCCCACTTCACCGCCTTCTTGCCCGCGTCCAGGACGAGGGAGGGGTGGGGCTTCAGGGAGGCGTAGCCCTCCATCAGGGTGGTGCTGTGGGTCCAGCCGTCCTGGACCCGGCGGAGCTGGCCGTCCGCCCGGAAGAAGGCGGAGAGGTTGTCCTTCCGGTAGCTCCCCTCCAGGCGCAGGCCGAAGTCGTACTGCTCCATCGTCCCGCCCTCACCCTTCTCGAACTGGCGGATGCGGCGGAAGGCGGCCTCCCGGTCCAGGCCGAACAGGGTGGGCTCGAACTCCAGGAAGCCGCCCAGGCTGTAGGGCTTGGCGGCGGCGCCCGCGATCTCCTTCTCGATGTCGGAGAGGCTGATGCCCCCGCTCTCGGCGGCGAGAGCGGGAGAAGCGAGGAGCAGGACCAGCAGAAGGGCCGCTCCCCATCCCCTCACCGGATCGTGCCCACGTTGGGGAGGAAGTTCAGGGTGAAGTACTCGTCCGGCACCTCGCGCTTCTTCATCTGGGCGTAGACCATGTAGGACTTGTAGCCCTTGTAGAGGGGGCTGTCCGTCTCGACGATGGCGGGGCGGACCATGCCGTCCTCGAACTTCTTGAGCTCCTTGAAGTAGAGCGTCTTGATGAGGAGCCCGCTCGCCGCATAGCACTCCACCCGGGTGGGCAGGAGGGCGCCCTTGTCCACCCGCATCTTGAGGCGGTCGTAGGCGACGGCGTCGGTCTTCGCCTTGAGGTCGAGGACGTACTCCTTCCCCTCCTCCTTCATCCCCTTCACGTCGTACTCGACGTTGTAGTCGAGCCGCAGGATGTCGGCGTTGTTGAACACTCCGCCGATGACGGACTGGAGGCTCGTGATCCGGATGGGCTTGCCCACGTTGGGGATGTAGAGCCACATGTTGTCCCCGAGCCGCAGCGTCCCCCGGCCCTTGTCGCTCGCCGGGGCCAGGAAGAGGGAGATGAGCTTGTCCTTCCCCTTCTTCAGGGTGAAGAGCAGGAACTCCCGCTTCTCGCCGTTGG
>MGDP01000093.1:5976-14114 GCA_001790955.1 Candidatus Tectomicrobia bacterium RIFCSPLOWO2_12_FULL_69_37 | reverse complement strand
CCTCTTCGGCCCCGGGAAGAGGAAGGAGGGCTCCCCCTTCCACGGCTTCGAGGGCCTGGGGACCGGCCGCTTCAACGTGGGCTCGGGCCTCGTCGTGGGGGAGGAGGGCTACATCCTCACCAACAACCACGTCGTCAAGGACGGGACGGACCTGCGCGTGAAGCTCCACGGCGGGGAGGAGCTGCCCGCCACCCTCGTCGGCGTGGACGAGAAGACCGACCTCGCCCTCCTCAAGGTGACCCCGCCGGCGCCGCTGCGCCCCGCCCCCCTCGGGGACTCCGACCGCGCCGAGGTGGGCGAGTGGGTGCTCGCCATCGGGAGCCCCTTCGGCCTCGCCCAGTCCGTCTCGGCCGGCATCCTCAGCGCCAAGAACCGCAACCTCGGCGAAGGCCCCTACGACGACTATCTCCAGACCGACGCCAGCATCAACCCCGGCAACTCGGGCGGCCCCCTGGCCAACAGCCAGGGCGAGGTGATCGGCATCAACACCGCCATCTTCTCGCGCGGCCGCCAGACCTCCAGCCTGGGGCTCGGCTTCGCTATCCCGATCAACCAGGCCAAGGCCGTCATCGACGACCTCCGGCACAAGGGCTACCCCGTCCGCGGACGCATGGGCGCCTCCCTCGCCGAGGTCCCGAAGGAAGAAGCGAAGCGGCTGGGCATCCCCCCCAGCCGGGGAGCCAGGCTCTCCGAGGTGGTGCGCGGCGGGCCGGCCGACAAGGCGGGGCTCAGGCGCGGGGACGTGGTCGTGGAGTTCGGGGGAGCCGAGGTCATCTCCTGGGAGTCCCTCTCGCGCATGGTTGCCCGCGCCCGCCCCGGCAGCGAGGTGGAGGTGAAGTACCGCCGCGGCCCCCAGCAGGGCGCCGCGCGCATCCGGATCGGAGCCAGCCCCGAGGCCCCCCGCACCGTGAAGGCAAACTCCAAGGACCCCCTCGGCATGAAGGTGGAGCTCCTTACCCCCTCCCTCGCCCAGCGCTTCGGCCTCAAGGAGGGCCCGGGCCTCGTCGTCACCGCGCTCGACCGCGGGGGGCCCGCCCAGCAGGGGGGCGTCGCCGTCGGGGATCAGATCGTCGAGGTGAACCACCAGCCCGTGCGCACCCTGGCCGACTTCGAAAGCTCGGTCCACAAGACCGGGACGGAGGGCGCCGTCCTCCTCCTCCTCAAGCGCCAGGACACGAACTTCTTCGCCGCCCTCCGGGTGCCATGAGCCGGGCCGTCCGCCTCCCCGCCGCCCTCCTCCTCCTGGCCGCCGCCGCGGCGCCCGGGGCCTGGGCCGCCCCCCCCGGCCGCGAGGGGCGCCGCACCCCCATCGTCCAGGCCGTCGAGCGCGCCGCCCCGGCCGTCGTCAACATCAGCGCCCTCCAGCTCCGGGAGGCCGCGAACCCCTTCTCCCCCTACCGCAACCCCCTGGCCGAGGAATTCTTCCGCGAGTTCTTCGGCCGGGCCCCCTCCTACCGGCCCGACCGCAGCCTGGGCTCCGGGGTGATCATCCGCCCGGACGGCTACATCCTCACGAACGAGCACGTGGTCTCCCGCGCGAGCGAGATCCGCGTCTCCCTCGCCGGGCGGGAGACCCTCCCCGCCCGCCTCATCGGGGCCGACCCGGAGAACGACCTGGCCGTCATCAAGGTGGACGCCCGCGAGGCCCTCCCTCACCTCCCGCTCGGCCGATCGGACGACCTCATGATCGGCGAGACCGTCATCGCCATCGGCAACCCCTTCGGCCTCACCCACACCGTCACCACGGGCGTGGTGAGCGCCTTGGGCCGCGCCCTGGACAGCGGCCGGCGGGGCGGGCGCCACCCCGCCGACTTCATCCAGACCGACGCCTCCATCAACCCCGGCAACTCGGGCGGCCCCCTCCTCAACGCCCACGGCGAGCTCATCGGCGTCAACACCGCCATCTTCAGCAACGCCCAGGGCATCGGCTTCGCCATCCCCATCGACCGCGCCCACCGCATCGTGGGCGACCTCATCCTCTTCGGGAAGGTGCGCAAGAGCTGGGTGGGGATGGTGGTGCGCGACCTGACCCCCCGCCTGGCCCAGCAGATGGGCTTCCCCCGGCCCCAGGGGGCGGCCGCCGTCCAGGTGCTGGCGGGCAGCCCCGCCCAGCGGGCGGGCGTCCGGGCCGGGGACGTCCTCCTCGCCTTCGGGCGGAAGGAGATCGGATCGCGCGAGGACTACCTGAACGAGCTCTCCGGCTACACCGTGGGCTCCAAGGTGCTCCTCAAGCTCTGGCGCCAGGGGAGGACGCTCGAGGCCGAGGTCACCCTCGCCCCCATCCCCGCCGCCCTGGCCGAGGAGGTCGCCTGGAACTGGCTGGGCCTGCGGACGGCCCCCATCACCGCCGGAGAAATCCAGCGCCACCGCCTCGCCACGCGGAAGGGGGTGGTCATCTCCCAGGTGCTCCCGGGCGGGCCGGCCGAGAGCATCGGCATCCGGCCCGGGGACGTCATCCGCCAGGTGAACGCCCAGGCCACCGACGACCTGGACTCCTTCCGGGAGGCCCTCGTGCGGGCGCGCGAGCTGCCCCGCGTCCAGCTCCTCGTCCAGCGCCGCCAGCAGGGCTACAACGTCACGCTCGAGCCCTAATTCCCCGGCACCAAGTGCGACCCGAACAGGCGGCTGTGCTGCTGGTAGGCGTAGCGGTCGGTCATGCCGGCCACGTAGTCGCAGGCCATGCGGGGGCGGCCGTCCGCCTCCTCGCGGCGGGCGACGTGGGGGGGCAGACGCGCGGGATCCTCGAGGTAGGCGCGGAAGAGGTCCGTCAGCACCTGGCGGGCGCTCGCCTCGAGCCTGATCACCCGCTCGTTGCGGTACATCCGCTCCATGAGGAACCGCTTGAGCTCCTGGTTGCGCTCCCCCATCCCCGGGCTGAAGGCCGCGCAGCCGTGCCCCCGCCGGCGGACGTCCGCGACGCTCCCGATTCCGAGTTCCTGGACCCGCTTCTGCGTGGCGAGGATGAGGTCGGTCACCTGGGCGTTGATGATGCGCCGGATGGTCTCGTGCTTGATCTCCCGGGGGGAGGCACCGGGGAAGTCCTTCCTCGCGGCGAGGTAATGCTCCCCCCAGAGGGCGCACCCGGCCGCCTCCTCCGGGGTGAAGAGGCGGGAGGAGAGGCCGTCGTCGAGGTCGTGGTTGTTGTAGGCGATCTCGTCCGCCGCATCCACCACCTGGGCCTCCAGGCTGGGGGCGGTGCCGTTCGAGAGCCCGGGGGGCATGGGGCCCTCGTAGCGGCCGATGTACTTGATGATGCCCTCGCGCGTCTCCCAGGTGAGGTTGAGCCCCGGGAAGCGCGGGTAGCGCCGCTCCAGGCGCTCCACGATCCGCAGGGCCTGGAGGTTGTGCTCGAAGCCCCCGTGGCCCTGCATGAGACCGTCCAGCACCTTCTCCCCCGCGTGGCCGAAGGGGGGGTGGCCCAGGTCGTGACCCAGCGCCACCGCCTCGGCCAGCTCCTCGTTCAGCCGGAGCGCCCGGGCGATGGAGCGGGCAATCTGGCTCACCTCGACGGTGTGGGTGAGGCGGGTGCGGAAGTGGTCCCCCTCGTGGTTCACGAAGACCTGGGTCTTGTACTCCAGGCGCCGGAAGGCGGTGGTGTGGATGATGCGGTCGCGGTCCCGCTGGAAGGCGGAGCGCATGGGGTGCTCCGCCTCGGGGTGGGCCCGGCCCAGGCTCTCGGCGCTGCGGGCGGCGCAGGGGGCCAGGAGCTCGGCCTCGCGGCGCTCGACCATCTCGCGCAGCCCGTTCACGGGCGGGCCTCCTATTCCCGTGACGCAGATCGGGAGGGGCGCTTCCGGAGGGGGCGCGCCGGCGGCACCCCCGCCCGCCAGGCGGCGAAGAGGTAGGCCACCGCGAGCCCGCCCCAGGGGGCCCAGCGGGCGGCCACCCGGCGCACCCGCTCCTCCTCCGCCCGCTCGCGCCCCAGGCAATAGCGGGCGACCACCTTCTGGACGCCCAGGTCCCCGCCCGGGAAGGCCTCCACCCGGCCCAGGCCCCGGAAGAGCCCCTGCTCGGCCGTCCAGCGGCCCACCCCCCGCAGGGCGCTCAGCCGCTCCACTGCTTCTTCCAGGGGGAGGCGCCGGAGGAGGTCCTCGTCGATCTCCCCCTCCGCCGCCGCGCGCGCGACGCCGATCACATACTCCGCCTTCCGCTCCGAGAATTGCAAACGGCGCAGCTCCCGGGGCTTGGCCCGGGCCAGGGCCTCGGGGCGGGGGAAGGCGAAGTAGCTCTCCCCGCCCAGGCGCAGAGAGTCGCCCCAGCGCTCCGTCATCCGCCCCCGGATGGCGGCGCCGAAGCCGACGTTCACCTGCTGGGTGGTGATGGCCGTCACGAGGGCCTCGAAGACGCTCAGGTAGCGGACGGGCTTCAGCCCCTCGAAGCGCTCGACGATGGGGGCGAGGCGGGGGTCCTCGCGCGCCATGGCGCAGAAGGGGGCGAGGTCGAGGTCGAAGGCCAGCATGTGGCCGAGGGCGCGCTCCCCTGCCCGGGCGGCCCCGCGCGGGAGGCTCTCCGGGGCGCGGAGGGTCATGGCGACGGGGGCCTCCGCCCCCTCCCCTCCCGCCTCGGCCTCGATGAGGAAGAGCCCGCCCGCGCCCTCCCCGGCCGCCCGGCGGAAGGTGCGGCCGTCGTAGAGGTTCACCCGCTCCTCGCGGGCCATCCCGAAGCGCGCGGCGCTCTCGTGGAAGCGGAAGGGGCCGGGCGGCCGGAGCAGGCGGCGCAGCTCCCGGGCCATCCCTTCAGTCCAGCATCCGGCGGCCCACCAGGCCGCAGGCGACGGCCAGGAAGGCGAGGGTGAAGGCCGAGAGCATGAAGAAGTGCCAGGCCGCGTCCGGGGCGTGGCCGTGGACGATGAGCCCCCGGGAGAGGACGACGGCGTGGGTGAGGGGCATGGCCTGGGAGACGGTCTGCATCCAGTCCGGCAGGCCCTCCAGGGGGAAGAAGGTGCCGGCGAAGAAGAACATGGGCATCACGACGAGGGAGTAGTGGAAGTTGAAGAAGGCGTAGCTCGGGGCGACGGCGGTGGCGATGAGGCCCAGCCCCGCGAACATGAAGCCCTCGATGAACACCACGGGCAGCACCGCGACAGCCCAGAAGGAGCCCACCAGCCCGAAGGCGGCCAGGACGATGAGCATCAGGACCGCCCCGATGAGGGAGCGCGAGGCGCACCAGAGGAGGTCGCCCACCACCACGTCCCCCACCGTGAGGGGGGCCGAGAGCATCCCCTCGTAGGTGTGCTGGATGCGCATCCGGGAGTAGGCCCCGTAGGTGGCCTCGTAGGAGGAGGCCCACATGGCGATGGAGACCACCAGCCCTGGCCCGATGAACTGGGCGTAGGGCATCCCGCCCATGTCGGGCACGAAGCGGCCGAGCCCGTAGCCGAAGGCCAGGAGGTAGAGGGCGTGCTCGGTCAGGGTGCCCGCCCACTCCGCCAGGAACCAGGTGCGGTACATGACCAGGTGCCGGATCCACACCCGCACGGCGCGATGGCTGGGAGCGTGCTGGAGGAACTCGCTCATTCGCGCAGCTCCCGGCCCGTGAGGCGGAGGAAGAGGTCCTCCAGGGTGGCGGGCCGCCTGAGGAAGTTCCGCCGCCCCGAGTCCAGCAGGCGGTCCATCACCGCCGCCCCGCTCTTGCAGTAGAGGTAGAGGGTGTCCCCCATCCGTTCGGGCTCGAAGGGGAGGCCGTCGAGCACCCGCAGGACGGGCTCGGCCTCCACCCCCCTGAACTCGAAGACCTCCTCCCCCACCCGCTCGCGCACGAGGGCGAGCGGGGGGCCCTCGACGAGGAACTTCCCGCCGTCCATCACCCCGATGCGGTCGCAGAGCTGGGCCGCCTCCTCCATGTAGTGGGTGGTGAGGAGGATGCTCAGCCCCTGGCGGCGCAACTCGCGCAGGCGGTTCCACACCAGGTGCCTCGCTTGGGGGTCGAGGCCGGTGGTCGGCTCGTCGAGGATGAGGAGCCGGGGCCTGTGGATGAGAGCCCGGGCGATGAGGAGGCGGCGCTTCATGCCGCCCGAGAGGGTCTTGATCTGGGAGTCCCACTTCTCCCGGAGCTGGAAGAACTGGAGCAGCTCCTCGATGCGGGGGCGGGACTCGCGCCGGGAGAAGCCGAAGTAGCCCGCGTACACCCAGAGGTTCTCGTAGACGGTGAGCTCGCTGTCGAGGGTGCTCTCCTGGGGGACGATGCCCATCTGCTCGCGGGCGCGGCGCCCCTCGGCGACGGCGTCGATGCCGATGACGCGCAGGGTGCCCGCGTCCGGGACGGCCGCACCGCACAGCATCTTGATCGTGGTGGTCTTGCCCGCGCCGTTGGGGCCGAGGATTCCGTAGCACTCCCCCCTCCGGATCCGGAGGTCCACCCCGTCCACCGCCTTCAGCGCGCCGAAGGATTTGGCCAGGCCCCGGCCGTCGACCTCGAACTCAAGCTCGGACAAACTGGGCTCCACCGGCGCCGGGCGCCGGACCTAGATTCCCCGCAGGCGCTCGGCCTCGGCGACGCGCTCGATCGCGATCATGAAGGCGGCCGTCCGCATGGAGACGCTGCGCTGCTTGGCCAGCTCCCAGACCTGGGTGGTCGCCCGCGCCATGACCTTCGCCAGCTCGGCGTTCACGCGTTCCTCGTCCCAGGTGAACTGCTGGATGTTCTGTACCCACTCGAAGTAGGAGACCGTGACCCCGCCCGAGTTGGCGAGAATGTCCGGGATGAGATAGGCGCCGTTCCCTTCGAGGACCTTCCCGCCCGCGTCGGTCACGGGTGCGTTCGCCGCCTCGAGCACGACGCGCGCTTTCACCCGGCCGGCGCTGTTCTTGTGGAGCACCCCGCCCAGGGCGGCCGGCACCAGGACGTCCACCTTCAGGGCGAGAAGCTCATCGTTTGAGATCTTCTCCCCCTCGTCGAAGCCCTCCAGGCTGCCGTTCCGCGCGTTGTGGCTCCAGACGCGGGAGACGCCGATGCCCTTCTCCGAGAAGTAGGCGCCCGACACGTCGGAGACGGCCAGCACCTTCACCCCGATCTCCGAGAGGAAGCGCGCGGCGTGGCTCCCGACGTTGCCGAATCCCTGGACGGCGGCGGTCATCTGCCTGGGGTCCCAGCCCTCCCGCCGGGCGACCTCCTCGAACACCATCACCACGCCCCGCCCGGTGGCGGCCTCGCGGCCGGCGGAGCCGCCCAGGGCGATCGGCTTGCCCGTGACGGCGGCGGGGCTGTAGCCGTGGCGGCCGCTGTACTCGTCCATGATCCAGGCCATCACCTGGGCGTTGGTGTTCATGTCGGGGGCGGGGATGTCGCGGTAGGGGCCGAGGATGTGGCCGATCCGGGAGATGAACTTGCGCGTCAGGCGCTCGAGCTCGAAGCGGTTGATCTCCTTGACGTTGACGTTGACGCCGCCCTTGCCCCCGCCGAAGGGGATGTTGACGAGGGCCGTCTTCCAGGTCATCAGGGCCGCCAGGCCCCGAACCTCGTCCATGTCCACGTCCTGGTGGTAGCGGATGCCTCCCTTGAAGGGACCCCGCGCGCCGTTGAACTGGACCCGGTAGCCCCGGTAGAGGGAGAGCGTGCCGTTGTCGCGGCGGAGGGGGATCTCGACCTGCATCTCGCGGAAGGGACTCTTGAGGAGAGTCCGCATCTCCCCGTCGAGCTCCATGACCTCGGCGGCGCGGTCGAACTGGGCGTTCGCCGTCTCGAAGACGCTGACGTGCTCCCCGCTCCCCTCCGGCATCAGGCGGCCTCCCGCGCGAGGGCGATCACCGGGCGCGAACGAAGGGGCGGCCCTTGGGGCCGCCCCCGAAATCTGAAGCAAACCACCCTAGTGGCAGGAGCAGGAGCCTCCGCAGCAGTGGCCGCCACCCGAGAAGCCGCTCGCGTAGCTGGTCGGCGAAGTGGCGGAAGTGGTGCCGGACGCCGTCTTGGCGAACACCGAGAGCTTCTTGTGCACTTTCTTGGAGCCGCAGGAGGGGCACTCCACCGAGGAAACCGCCCCGGCCGAGGCCACGAGCTTCTCGAAGTCGGTCTCACACTCGCCGCAGATGAATTCGTACATGGGCACGGGACGCTTCTCCTTTGCCGGTGGCGGTCAGCGGAGCTCGCTGGCCCGCTTCCAGTCCGCCAGGAACTTTTCCAGACCGATGTCGGTCAGGGGA
>MGDP01000093.1:0-5964 GCA_001790955.1 Candidatus Tectomicrobia bacterium RIFCSPLOWO2_12_FULL_69_37 | reverse complement strand
AGGGGATGCTTGAAGAGCTGGGCGATCACGCCGAAGGGGCAGGTCGCCACGTCCGCCCCCATCCGCGCCGCCTCCAGGATGTGGATGGGGTGGCGCACGCTCGCCACGAGGACCTGGGTGGCGAAGTCGTAGTTCTGGAAGATGCGCACGATGTCTGCCACCATGTCCATGCCGGGCTGGGTCACGTCGTCCAGCCGGCCCACGAAGGGGCTCACGAAGGAGGCGCCCGCCTTCGCCGCCAGGAGGGCCTGGGCCGGGCTGAAGATGAGGGTGACGTTGGTGGAGATGCTCTCCTCCCGGAACTTCTTGACGGCCTTGAGGCCGTCGAGGCCGATGGGCACCTTGACCACCACGTTCTCGTGGATGGCGGCCAGCTCGCGCCCCTCCTCTACCATCTCCTCCCACTTCGTGGCCACCACCTCGGCGCTCACCGGGCCGTCCACCACCTCGCAGATCTCCTTGATGCGGGTGTGGATGTCGGCCCCCTCCTTCGCGATGAGGGTGGGGTTCGTGGTGACGCCGTCGATCACCCCGGTCGCGGCCGCCTCCTTGATCTCCTGGAGGTTGGCCGTGTCGATGAAGATTTTCATGGCGATCCCCCCCGTTGCGGCTCCTTCTCGCCCCCGGTCCCTATCCCCACGGGGCCCGCGGGCCGGGCGGATTCCCAACCATATTCGTCAGATTACGCGGGGCGCGCCAAAAGTCAACGGAGGCCATCAACGCTCCTTCCGGGCGTGGCGCTCGGCGCACTCCTCGCTGCAAAAGAGGAGCTTCTCCCCCCCCACCCGCCGGGACACCCCGATGCCCGCCGGAAAATAGGCCCCGCACTCGGGGCAGGGGCTCATCACGTCGTCCACCCCGTCCTGGGCCCCCTCTCCCCGCCTGGACCCGAAGCTCCCGAGCAGCCCCCGCACCGCCGCGTAGACGGCCCAGATGAGCAGAAGGTACAAGATGGTTCTCAGGAACATCCCGCCTCCCGTGGGGCGGCGCCGCCCGCCCGGAGACCGCCATGGCCCCCGACGGCACCCCCTGGTACGTCTCCGCCTTCGACGCGCACTACCCCCTCATGCAAACCTACGAGGACGCCTGGACCGAGGTCCAGGCCGCCTCGGTGGAGGTCCTCCTCGACCTCCCGCCCGGGGCGCGCATCCTCGACCTCGCCTGCGGCTACGGCCGCCACAGCCGGACCTGGCGCGAGGCCGGCCACCGTCCGGCGGGCCTCGACCTCAGCCCCCCTCTCCTCCGCCTGGCCCGCGAGCGCGCGCCCGGGGGCCGCTGGGCGCGGGGGGACATGCGGGGGCTCCCCTTCCGGGCGGGCGCCTTCGACGCCGCCGCCCTCCTCTTCGCCTCCTTCGGCTACTTCGAAACCCGCGGGGAGGACACCGCCACCCTCCGCGAGATCCGCCGCGTCCTGCGGCCGGGCGGGGGCCTCTACCTCGAGCTCAAGAACCCGGACCACCTCCGCCGCCACCTCCCCCCGGACGGCACGGTGACCCTCCAGGAGGCCCGCGTCACCGAGTCGAGCCGCATCGCCCCCTCCCCCGGGGGGGACCGCTACGAGATCCGCCGCCTCGTGCGCCAGCCCGGCCAGCCCGAGCGCCGTTACTTCTACTCTATCCGCCTCTACCGCCCGGAGGAAATCCAGGAATCCCTCCGGGAGACGGGCTTCACCGACGTCGCCCTCTTCGGGGACTACCAGGGCGCCTCCCCCTCCCCAACCCTCCCCCGCCTCATCGTGACGGCCCGAACTAACTGATAAAACAGGCTTTATGTCAACTCGAGCCAGCGCCTAGCGGTACCTCTCCCCCTTATGCTCGATCCACCCCCCCTCGCGCCTGCCCTTGGGGTCGCGGTGGGTCCAGTGGATGACCCCGCCCCGCTTGTTCCACTCGTAGCGGCCGAAGACCTCCACCCCGTCCCCCTTCCCGGCGGGGACGCGGGGGGCGAGGTCGATGTTGTGGGAGACGAGGACGGTCATCCCGTCCGGCAGCTTGAGGATGAAGCGCTGGTGGCGCCCGCCCTCCAGGTCGTCGGGGAGGAGGCGGCTCACCTCCCCCTTGGCCCGGAGCCAGACCCCCGAGCGGCGCCGCTCGAAGGCCTCGCGGAGGGAGGGCCCCGGCCGGGCCGGGGCCTCGGCGGCCGGAGGGGCGGCGGGGGCGGCCCAGGGGGCCAGGCTTCCCGCCAGCAGGAGCAGCGCGGCGAGGAGGCCGAGCGCCCGGCGCACGCCCTAGCTCCCCGCGGGCTGGGGGCGGAGGCTCCGGTGGTAGTCCTGGAGGGGGCGCACGGTGCGCGTGGCTTCCTTGAGGGCCCGGATGGAGCGAGCGGCCGCGTGGGCGGCCTCCAGGGTGGTGCAGTAGAAGACGTTGCGGATGAGGGAGGTGCGGCGGATGGAGTAGCTGTCCTTCTTCGCCTGCCTGCCGGCCACCGTGTTCAGCACGAAATCGATCCGGCCCTCCTCGATCAGGTCCACCACGTGGGGCCGGGGGCCGTCCGTCACCTTGTGGACGACACCCGCCTCGATGCCGTTGGCGAGGAGGGCCTTCCGCGTCCCCTCGGTGGCCACGATCTCGAAGCCCAGCTCGATGAGCGACTGGGCGATGGGCACCACGGCCGCCTTGTCCTCGTCCCGCACCGAGACGAAGGCCCGCCCCCCCGCGGGCACATGGGAACCCGCCCCCTCCTGGGCCTTGAGGAAGGCGGTGGGGAAGTCCGCGCCCAGGCCCATCACCTCCCCGGTGGACTTCATCTCGGGGCCGAGGATGACGTCCACGTTCGAGAACTTCTTGAAGGGAAAGACCGCCTCCTTGACGCCGTAGTGGCGGATCTCCCGCTCCTCCACCCCCAGCTCGCCCAGCCGGGCCCCGGCCATCACCCGGGCCGCCACCTTGGCGAAGGGGATGCCCACCACCTTGCTCACGTAGGGCACGGTGCGGCTCGCGCGCGGGTTCACCTCCAGGATGAACACCTGGCGGCGGTGGACGGCGAACTGCACGTTGATGAGCCCCACCACCCCGAGCTCCCGGGCGAGGATGCGCACCTGCCGCTTCATCTCCTCCACCACCGCCGGGCCCAAGGTGTAGGGGGGCAGCGAGCAGGCCGAGTCCCCGCTGTGGATGCCCGCCTCCTCGATGTGCTCCATCACCCCCGCGACGACCACCCGCTCCCCGTCCGAGACGGCGTCCACGTCCACCTCGACGGCGTCCTCCAGGAAGTGGTCGATGAGCACGGGCCGCTCGGCCGAGGCCTTGACCGCCTCCCGCATGTACTCGGCCAGCTCCTGGGGGTCGTCCACCAGGGCCATGGCCCGCCCGCCGAGGACGTAGCTCGGCCGCACCAGGATGGGGTAGCGGATGCGCTCCGCGATCTTGAGGGCCGATTCGAGGTTGGTGGCCGTCCCCGAGGGGGGCTGGGTCAGGTGGAGCCGCCGCAGGAGGGCGCTGAAGAGCTCGCGGTCCTCGGTCAGGTCGATGCTCTCGGGCGAGGTGCCGAGGATGGGCACCCCCGCCTCCCTGAGCGAGATCGCGAGCTTGAGCGGCGTCTGCCCCCCGAACTGGACGATGACCCCGAGCGGCTTCTCCCGGTCGACGATCTCCAGCACGTCCTCGAGCGTCAGGGGCTCGAAGTAGAGGCGGTCGCTCGTGTCGTAGTCCGTGCTCACGGTCTCGGGGTTGCAGTTCACCATGATGGACTCGAAGCCCGCCTCCGAGAGCGCCATCACCCCGTGGCAGCAGCAGTAGTCGAACTCGATCCCCTGCCCGATGCGGTTGGGCCCCCCGCCCAAAATGATGATTTTCTTGCGCGGGGTGGGGGGGGCCTCGTCCTCCTCCTCGTAGGTGGAGTAGAGGTAGGGCGTCTGGGCCTCGAACTCGGCGGCGCAGGTGTCCACCTGCTTGTAGACGGGCCGCACCCCCAGCCGCCAGCGCGCCTCGCGCACCTCCTTCTCCGCCACCCCCTGGCGCTGGGCCAGGTCGCGGTCGGAGAAACCGTTCTCCTTGAGGAGCCGAAGCCGCCCGGCGTCCGAGAGGAGGCCCGGCCCCCCGGCCTCCGCCTCCAGGCCCACCAGCTCGGCGATGTGGTGGAGGAACCAGGGGTCGATCTTCGAATGCGAATGAATCCCCTCGACCGTCCACCCCTCCCGCAGCGCCCGGGCGACGGTCCAGAGGCGGTCGGGACTGGGCACCTCGAGGCCCTCGGCGATCCGCCCCCGCCGCTCCCCGGCGGGGAGCGCCGCCCAGCCCGCCGGGTCCGGGTCGCCCAGCCCGTAGCGGTCGATCTCCATCGAGCGCACCGCCTTCATCAGGGCCTCCCGGAAGGTGCGGCCGATGGCCATGGCCTCCCCCACCGAGCGCATCTGGGTGTCGAGCACGGGGGGCGTCTCGGGGAACTTCTCGAAGGTGAAGCGCGGGAACTTGACCACCACGTAGTCGATGGAGGGCTCGAAGGAGGCGGGCGTCATGCGGGTGATGTCGTTCGGGATCTCGTCCAGGGTGAGCCCTACGGCGAGCTTGGCCGCGATCTTGGCGATGGGGAAGCCCGTGGCCTTGCTGGCGAGGGCCGAGCTGCGCGAGACGCGCGGGTTCATCTCGATGATCACCATCCGCCCGTCCCTGGGGGAGAGGCCGAACTGGATGTTCGAGCCCCCGCACTCGACCCCCACCTTGCGGATGCAGGCGATGGCCGCGTCCCGCATGGCCTGGTACTCGCGGTCCGAGAGGGTCTGGGCGGGGGCCACGGTGATGGAGTCCCCGGTGTGGATGCCCATCGGGTCCAGGTTCTCGATGGAGCAGATGATGGAGACGTTGTCCTTCAAGTCCCGCATCACCTCCAGCTCGAACTCCTTCCAGCCGAGCACGCTCTCCTCGATGAGCACCTGCTTGACCGGGCTCTCGGAGAGCGCCCAGGCGACCTTCTCCCCGAACTCGGCCTCGCTGTGCGCCACCGCCCCCCCGCTCCCGCCCAGGGTGAAGGCCGGGCGCAGGATGACCGGGAAGCCGATGCGCTTGGCCGCCGCCCAGCCCTCCCCGGCGGTGCGCACCACCTCGCTCCTCGGGAGGTCCAGGCCGATCTCGGCCATCGCCCGCTTGAAGAGGCCGCGGTCCTCGGCGCACTTGATGGCCGGGAGCTTGGCCCCGATGAGCTCCACCCCGAACTCCTCCAGCACCCCCGCCTCGGCCAGCTCGACGGCGGTGTTGAGCCCCGTCTGCCCGCCCATGGTGGGGAGGAGCGCGTCCGGCCGCTCCCGCTCGATGATCTGGCGCACCACCCCGGCCGTGATGGGCTCGACGTAGGTGGCCTCGGCCATCTCGGGGTCGGTCATGATGGTGGCCGGGTTCGAGTTCACCAGGACGACCTGGTAGCCCTCCTCGCGCAGCGCCTTGCAGGCCTGGGTGCCCGAGTAGTCGAACTCGCAGGCCTGGCCGATGACGATGGGCCCCGAGCCGATGATGAGGATCTTCTTGATGTCCGTGCGCTTGGGCATGGGACCTTCATGGGCGGAACCGGCGCAAACGCGCCCGGGTCGGCTTTGTAGGGGCGGGCCTTGTGCCCGCCCTCATGCCAGGGCGCCCGCAAGGGGCGCCCCTACGGATGATGATTCTGCGTACCGTTCTGATCTGTAGGGGCGAGGCATGCCTCGCCCCTACGGACGAAACCCCCTGCGGTGGAGATCACGTCTCCACCACCCCGTTCACGTTCCCGTTCCCGTCCGCCTCGCGGGCGTCGGGGGCCTCGTCGTCCAGCCACACGCCCCCCTCGGCCAGGTAGCGGAAGGCCCAGCGCCCCCCCGCCTCCAGCTCGACCGAGGCGCTGAAGGCGCGGTTGGCCCGCCGGGCGAAGACGTGCTCCCCCGGCCGCCAGCCGTTGAAGTCCCCCACCACCGAGACCTTCCCGTGCGGCTGGTCCCTCGGCAGGACGAACGTGACCTTCACCTTTCCCCCGTCCTTCATCTTCTCCTTCCGGATCATG
>MGDP01000092.1 GCA_001790955.1 Candidatus Tectomicrobia bacterium RIFCSPLOWO2_12_FULL_69_37 | reverse complement strand
GGAAGAGGGCGTTCGCCAGCACGGTGCGCGCCATGAAGTCCGCCGCGTGGGTGAACTGGTGGCGCGAGCACACGTCCCCCGCGGCGTAGACGCGCGGGTTGGTGGTGCGCAGGCGGTCGTCCACCCGCACCCCCTTCCGGGGGTCGTAGGCGACCCCCGCCGCTTCCAGGCCCAGGTTCTCGACGCGGGGCACCCGCCCCGCCGCCACGAGGATGGCGTCCGCCCGCGCCTCGCTCTCCTTCCCGTCGGCCCCCGTGAAGCGGATGACTTTCTCCCCTCCCCGCGCCTCGACGCGGGATATCTTGGCCGAGAGGCTCACCTCCACCCCGTCCCGGCGCAGGGCTTCGAGCACGATGCGCCCGGCCTCGGGATCGTCCTTCAAGAGGAGGCGGCCGGCGACTTCGAGGAGGATCACTTGCGTCCTCAGGCGCTGGAAGGCCTGGGCCATCTCGCAGCCGATGGGTCCGCCCCCGATGACGGCCAGCCGCCGGGGCGCCTCGGTCAGGCTGAAGAGAGTCTCGTTGGTGAGGGGGGCCGCCTCCGCCAGGCCCGGGATGGGGGGCACTCCCGCCCGGCTCCCCGTCGCGATCACCGCCCGGGCGAAGCGCAGGGTCTGGCCTCCCACCTCGATCGAGCGGGGGCCGGTGAAGCGCCCCTCCCCGAGATAGACGTCCACCCCCAGCCCCTTGAAGCGCGCGGCCGAGTCGTGATGGCTGATCTGGGCCCGCAGCCGCCGCACGCGCTCCATGGCCGCGGCGAAGTCCGGGGCCGCCTCCCCCGTCACCCGGGCCGCCTCGGCGCGCGCGTGGGCGCTCCGGAGGAGGCTCTTGCTCGGGACGCAGCCGAAGTTGAGGCAGTCGCCCCCCATGAGGTGCTTCTCGACGAGGGCCACCCGCGCGCCCAGCCCCGCCGCCCCCCCCGCCGACACCAGCCCCGCCGTCCCCCCGCCGAGGACGGCGAGGTTGTAGGTCCCCCTGGCCTCGGGGTTCTTCCACCCCGGCGGATGGACGTTGGCGAGGAGGCGCTCGTTGTGGGCGTCCCTGGGCTCGAGGGAGGCGCCGCTCATGGGAGGCCCTCCGGCCGCGCGCCGCCCCGGGCCTTCAGCTTCTTGTAGGCGGCGGGGATGAGGGCGAGGACGGCCAGCCCGATGAGGGCGGTCATCACCTGGGGGGTGAAGACCGAGCCCACGCTGAAGTCCGCGCCGGACTCCAGGACGCTGCTCAGCCCGGCCCCCACCGAGGCGAGGACGAAGGTGGCCGGGATGATGCCGACGAAGGTCGCGATGACGTAGGTGCGGAAGGGCACTCCCAGGAAGGCCGGCACCAGGTTCACGATGAAGAAGGGGAAGAGGGGCACGAGCCGGAGCACCAGGAGGTAGCTCAGGGCGTTCTCGGCGAAGCCCGCCTCCATCCGCTTCATCCAGGGGCCCGCCCGCCGCCGCAGCGGGTCGCCGAAGGAGGTCTTGGCGATGAAGAAGAGGAGCGAGGCCCCCGCCGTCGCCCCCGCGACGATGCAGAGCGCCGCCAGGACGGTGCCGAAGAGGAAGCCCCCCGCTAGGCTCATCACCCCCGCGCCGGGGATCGAGAAGGTCACCACGGCGATGTAGGCGAGGACGTAGAGGATGGGGGCCTTCCACCCCAGCCGCCGCACCCACTCCTGGAGCAGCGCGTGGTTCTCGCGCAGGGAGGCG
The DNA here is from genome assembly GCA_001790955.1 of Candidatus Tectomicrobia bacterium RIFCSPLOWO2_12_FULL_69_37. Taxonomy (GTDB): domain Bacteria; phylum UBA8248; class UBA8248; order UBA8248; family UBA8248; genus 2-12-FULL-69-37. Next base: position 3,864 of record MGDP01000092.1, on the reverse strand, counting down.
AAGGTCGCGTGCTTGTCCAGGCCCAGGAGGAAGAAGAGGGCGAGCACGCCCGCGAGGACGGCCACGGGGAGCCAGCGCTTCAGCATGGGACCACCTCCGGCCCCGGCACGGGTCCGCGCCATGCGGGCCGGGCCTCTGCCGGCGCGGCATGGCATCCGTGGGGCGTGCCCCCGCCAAGGGAGCGCGGCCATTGTACCAGCGCCGGGGAGACGGGGCTCAGGCGGTCCGCCCTTGCGGGGCGCCCGGCAGGGAAAGGGCGGGCCTGGAGGCGCTGAGGGCGAGGTCCACCGCCCACACCAGGGCGAAGAAGAGGAGGTGGTTCCAGAGCGGGTGCCCCGCTCCCTCGTTCAAGCCCCACAGGGGGGAAGGGAAGCCCTTGAGGCTGAGCAGGCTGATGGTGACCTGGATGGCGGGCGGGGCTACCTTGGTGGTGGCCCAGCCGAGGACGAGGGCGACGGCCAGGCCCGCGCCCCGCCTCGCCGCCGCCGAGGAGGACAAGGGGAGCTGGAGAAGGAGGGCCAGCAGCCCCGCGTAGGAGAAGCTCACCCCCAGGTGCACCGCCCATCCCACCAGGGAGGGCGGAAGGGGATACTTCCCCTGGCTCACGATCTGGCCCCCGATGAAGGCGGTGATCGCGCCCCCCTGGAAGGCGATCTGGTAGAGCCAGAAGGCCACTGCCCCGAGCGCGCCCCCGGCGATCAGCGTCCGGATGAAGCGGTGAATGTCCATCGGTGCTCCTCCTGGCGCGGCGGCCTACTTCTTCTTGAGGACCTCGGGCCAGTTCTTGTCGGCCCTGGCGATGTGGCCGGGGATGTCCTTCGCCCAGTTCTTCTGCACGTCCAGGTTGTAGTTCAGGTAGAGCTTCCCGTTCACGACCTTCCAGGCGCCGGGGTCGATGTCAGCCGTGTAGCCCTGGCTCACCGCCCAGGCGCAGTAGCCCCCGTACTGGGGCGCATAGCGCCGGGGGTCGGCCTGGAAGGCCTCCTTGTTCTTGGCGCTGGCGAAGCGCCAGGCCGCCCCCATCCAGGAGAGGGCGTGCTCCGGCCTGCCCTCGACGGGTTTCCCCTCCTCGAAGTAGGCGACGGGGTCGTAGCCCTTGATCGCGAGGCCCCGCCAGTTGGCGTTGACCGGGGCGGCGGCCCGGGCGTCCTGGGCGGGCGCGCCCGCGAGGAGGGCCAGCGCGAGGAAGAAGGCCAGGGCGAAGGCTTCCGGTCTCGGGTTGCGCGGGCGCATCGTTCCGATCTCCATCTGACTGATTCCTATGGGTTTACTCTCGTGCATCGGCTTCGCCGGGGGCGCTTTCCGCCGCCCGGCTTCTCCGTGGGAACGCGGGAGCCGGCCCCGCCATTCCCGCCCCGCCGCGGGCCGGCCGGGGGGCCGGGGGCATTTCGGCCTGGAATCGCGGGCGGATATGGATCAATATGGGCGGGCGCCGGGCGGGGTCCTCGGGAGGGGGCGCCCGCAGGAGGCTCCGGCGAACCCTCCCGTGCGGGCCACCCCTCGCCCCAAGGAAGAGACGGATGAACCACCGAGCGGAACGCGCCCGCGACTTCGGGGCCGCCCTCCTCCGCCTGGCGCTGGGCGCCTACTACCTCATGCACGGCTACTACGCTGGGGCGGTCATCGGCGTCCCGGCCCTGGCCCAGGCCAACGCCACGGCGTACAACGTGCCCTTCCCGGTGCTCTCCGCCTGGTTCGTCGTGCTCGCCCACGCCATCGGTGGCCTCATGCTGCTCACCGGCTTCTACCCGCGGATCGGGGCCCTGCTGAACGTGCCGGTGATGGCCGGGGCCGTCCTCTTCGTCCACGCGAAGCAGGGCTTCTTCATGAGCCGCGAGGGCGGCTACGAGTACGCCCTCTTCCTGCTCCTCGCCACGGTGGCCTCGGCCTTCCTCGGGGGCGGGTTGTACACCCTGGGCTCCTCCCGCAGGGGCAGCCGGATCCGCCTGGACTGATCCCGCGCCCGCCCGGGGCGGGGGAAGGTGGCTGCGTCATGGACCTCCGGCGCGCGAAGAACCGCCTCCTCTCCCGGGTGCTCGCCCGCTTCCCCTCCCTGGTGGACCGCTGGGCCCGGGGCCGGAGCTTCGCGCGGGACGGGGAGGCCGGGCCCTGGGCCCCCCTCACGAAGCCCCTCGCCGCGTGCCGCGTCGCCCTCGTGACCACGGGGGGCGTCCACCTCAGGAGCCAGCCGCCCTTCGACATGGCGAACCCGGACGGCGACCCCACCTTCCGCGAGATCCCCTCGGGCGCGCCGCGCGGGGAGCTCGTTATCACCCACGACTACTACGACCACCGCGACGCCGGCCTCGACCTCAACGTCGTCTTCCCCCTCGACCGCCTGGAGGAGCTCGCGCGCAAGGGCCGCATCATGGGCCCGGCGCCCCTCCACCTCGGGTTCATGGGCCACGTGGACGGCCCCCTCGTCGAGCGGCTCGTCCGCGAGACCGCCCCCGCCGCCGCCCGCAGGCTCGCCGGGACGGGGGCGGACGTGGCCCTCCTCACCCCCGCCTGAGGGCTCTGCAACCGGACCGTGGGCCTGGTGCAGCGGGCGGTCGAGGCGGCCGGCATCCCCACCGTCTCGGTCAGCATCGTCAAGGAGATCACCCTCCAGGTGCGGCCCCCCCGCGCCGTCTTCCTCCACTGGCCCCTCGGCCACCCCCTCGGGGAGCCCGGCCGCCCGGCCCAGCAGCGCCAAGTCCTCCTCGACGCCCTGGGCCTCCTGGAGACCGCCACGGCCCCTGGAACCCTCCTCGAACCCGGCTACCCCTGGAAGCGGCACAGGTACGAGGGCGAATAAAAAAGCCCCCGGATTATCCCGGAATAGGCCGGAAACCCCTGGACACCCTCCATTTTTTCCGCGTGAACGTCCGTGAAAAACGTGGACACCCCATTTCGGCCTCCCCCGGAATTTCTCTCTCTCCCAGAGGGGGAGGGAGACAGAATCCGCCCCTGGGGGCCTTCATGGGTCTGTAGGGGCGATGCTTGTCATCGCCCCCTGGGCTGGATGAACCGGGGCGAACACGAGGTTCGCCCCTACGGATGGGCCCCCCGCGCCCAGGCCGGCCCCCCCGCCTCCCCTTGTTCAAGGGGGGGATGGGGGGGGCTCTCCCCAGGCCAACCTATCCCCTCCCGGCCCGGAAGCCCCAACCCCATATTCCCTCAAATTCCCCCTCTCCCCGGAAGCCGCCTCGCCCGCTTCGATACGAGAAAAACATGATTATTTTAATTAAATAGATGAAATAATCCCCAAATGTTCAGCCGGATATTCGTGTATCCGACCTAAAAAATATATTGACATGCAAACACTCATATTATATATTGTCTAACAGATTAGATTAAATGGGGCGCGGGCCCCCTGCACATACCGCGTGGATGGATTGGGAAAAAGCCCAGAACCAACGAACCAGAAAGGAGACACACCATGACCACCCTCGTCACCCGGGACCCCATGAGCCTGCTCCAGAACTTCGGCCGCCTCTTCGAGGACTCCTACTTCCGGCCCGGCTTCGAGATCGAGGAGGGCACCCTCCCCCTCGACATCTCCCAGACCGAGAAGGAGATGGTCGTCCGCGCTTCGCTCCCCGGCTACAAGCGGGAGGACGTGGACGTCCAGGTGCACAACGGCGTCCTCTCCATCAGCGCCGGCTACGAGGCCGAGAGCGAGGAGCAGGACGAGCGCTACTACCGCCGCGAGCGGCGCGTGGGTGCGGTGAGCCGCCGCGTGGCGCTCCCCGGCATCGTCGCCGAGACCGAGACCCACGCCGAGCTCAAGGACGGCGTCCTCACCGTGCGCATCCCGCTCAGCGAGAAGGCCAAGCCCTTCAAGATCGCCATCGAGTAAGCCTCTCCCCCCTTCTAACCGGG
>MGDP01000091.1:12355-38531 GCA_001790955.1 Candidatus Tectomicrobia bacterium RIFCSPLOWO2_12_FULL_69_37 | reverse complement strand
CCACCGACGCCGAGCTGGCCGACTTCTACGGGGGGATGGAGCGCCAGCGCCTCATCCCCCTCTGGAAGGTCTATAAGGACCACGTCCCCCGCACCCCGAGCCCCAAGGCCGTGCCGCACATCTGGCGCTTCCGGGATGTCCTCCCCCTCATCCGGGCCGCGGGCGCCCTCGCCCCCATGACCGAGGGGGAGCGCCGGGTGCTGGGCTTCGCCAACCCCGGCCTCTCCTACGACGGGCTCGCCGCCACCACCGACACCCTCTGGGGGGCCTACCAGTACATCCTCCCCGGGGAGCGGGCCCGGGCCCACCGCCACTCGGCCGCGGCCATCCGCTTCGTGCTGGAGGGCGAGGGCGCCGTCACCACCGTCGAGGGCGAGCGCTGCGCCCTGGGGCCCGGCGACTTCGTCCTGACGCCGCCCTGGGCGTGGCACGACCACGAGAACACGGGGAGCGCGCCCGTCATCTGGATGGACGGCCTGGACGTCATCATCGCCCGGGAGCTGCGCGCCTGCTTCTTCGAGGGTGCGGGCGAGGCCCCGCCCCCCGCGCCCAAGCCCGAGGGCGGGAGCGGCGCCCGCTGGGCCGGGGGCCCCCTGCGCCCCTCGTGGGAGAGAGCGCGGGGGAAGTACAGCCCCCTCCTCCTCTACAAGTGGAAGCGCACCGAGCGGGCCCTCCGCCGCCTCGCCGCCTCGGGCCAGGCCTGCCCCTGCGACGGCGCGGCCCTGGACTTCACCCACCCCGGCACGGGCGGGCCCGTCTACCCCACCATGTCCTGCCGCGTCCAGCTCCTGCGGCCCGGCGCGCGCCCCCGGGCCCACCGCCACACCGGGAGCGCCGTCTATCTGTGCTTCCGGGGGAGCGGCCACTCCGTCATCGAGGGCCGGCGCTTCGGCTGGGAGCGGGGCGACGCCTTCTGCGTCCCCTCCTGGTGCTGGCACGAGCACGCCGCCGGGGACGAGGAGGCCATCCTCTTCTCCATCAACGATCTTCCGGTGATGGACGCGCTGGGGCTCTACCGGGAGGAGGCGCTGGAGGAGGGGCACCAAGCGGTGAAGTGAGAGGAGGCCCGCAAGCGCGGACGTTCCGATCCGGAGGGCGGGCATGAAGCGAACGTTCTGGTTCTTTCTCCTGGCGGTTCTCCTCCCCGCGGGCGCGGCCCGGGCCGCCTCGACAATGGAGTTCGCGACCCCGGCCGGGAGCCGCGAGGCCATCGTGTGCCGGCCCGAGGGGACGGGCCCCTTTCCCGCGGTGGTGTTCAACCACCCGAGCATCGTGGACGGGCGCGGGGTCCAGGGCGCCGCCGCCCGGGGCTACGACCTCATGGGCTTCTGCGAGGCCCTCGCGAAGGAGGGCTACCTGGCCTTCCTCCCCATCCGCGAGGCGGTCCCCCAGGGCGGGCGTTTCGAAACCTACAAGGAGGACTACGCCGCCGTCGTCTCCGCCGCCGTGGAGCACGTGAAGACCCTCCCCGGCGCGGACCCCCGGCGCCTCGCCCTCATGGGCTTCTCCATGGGCGCGCTCGCCGCCGTCGTCGCCGCCCCGGGGCGCGCCGACCTCCGCGCCCTCGTCCTCCTCGCCCCCGCCTTCGGGCGGGGAAGGATGGAGGAGGCCGCCAAGGGCCTCCCCCGGCTCGCCGCCCCCGTCCTGCTCCTGGTGGAGCAGAGCGACTCCCGGCCCATCCAGCGCAGCGTCGCTCTCCTGGAGCGGGAGCTCAAGGCGCACGGCAAGGAGGCCCGCGTCGTCCGCTACGCCACCGGGGGCGGCCACCACGCCTTCTACACCGTGGGTCCCTACTGGCCCGACGTGGCGGCGTTCCTGAAGGAGAAGATGAGGTAGGGGGAGGAGGGGGCGGCTGTTATCCGCCCGGGATTTCGTGTAGGGTGGGGCCATGCGCACCGAGTACATCGACTACAAGGACGGCGATCTCACCTGCGAGGGCTACGCGGCCTGCGACGATTCGAGCCGCGCCAAGCGCCCCTGCGTCCTCATCTGCCACGCCTGGGGCGGGCAGCTCGACTTCGAGCGCGAGAAGGCCGGGAAGCTGGCCGGGATGGGCTACCTCGGCTTCGCGGCCGACCTCTACGGCAAGGGCGTCCGGGGCGCCCCCGCGGGGGACAACTCCAAGCTCATCCAGCCCTTCATGGAGGACCGCGCGCTGCTCCGCCGGCGCCTCCTCGCCTCCCTCGACGCGGCGAAGCGGCACCCCCTGGCCGACCCCGGGCGCGCCGCAGCCATCGGCTACTGCTTCGGCGGGCTCTGCGCGCTGGACCTGGCCCGCAGCGCCCCGCCGGGCCTCAAGGGCGTGGCGAGCTTCCACGGCCTCTTCCACCCGCCCAGCCTCGGCCCCCAGGCCCCCATCGCCGCCAAGGTCCTCATGCTGCACGGCTGGGAGGACCCGCTCGCCCCGCCCGCGGACGTGCTCGCCGTCGCCAAGGAGCTCACCGGGGCCCGGGCCGACTGGCAGCTCCACGCCTACGGCCACGCCGTCCACGCCTTCACCCACCCCCAGGCGAACAACCCCGCCGGCGGCATCATGTACGACGCCGCGGCCGATCGGCGCTCCTGGGCCGCGATGGAGTATTTTTTGAAGGAGGTCCTGGGGTAGCCGACCGCACGGCAAGCGAGCCCGGGAACGAAAAGAAGATGAGGCGGGGGAATCGGGCGGTGGAGGGGTAAGGGGGGAAGGGCGCCTGGAAAGCAGGGGCGTTCCATGGAACGCCCCTGCGGGGACGCCAATCCGTGGACGGCCGTGCCGCCGGTCAGTTCAGCAGGTGGGCCCGGCCGTTGCCCTTGGGCTTGTAGCGCTTCCGCAGGTCCGCCTCGGCCGCGGCCCGGAGGTCCTCGTCGTCCTCCCGGTAGACGCAGACGCAGTTGAACTTGTAGCGCTCGGCGGATTTCAGGACGTCTTGTTCGGACAGCCGCGCGCCGAGCTCCTCGCTCTCCCCGATGTAGACCGCCGTGTGGCGGCCCTGCCCGTCGGCGCCCTCGGAGCGCTTCGTGAACATGTAGACGGCGGCGAAGTCGTTGAAGATGGAGTCCAGCGGGTAGACCTCGAACTGGTAGTCCGCCCCCGAGGAGCCGCTGAACGTCACCCGCGTGCACCGGTTCATGTTCCGCCCCGATAATGAAAATAGTGAACGCCCATTCAGGATCCTAGCACGGCGGGCGGGAGAAAGCGAACGGCGGAGAGGGCAGATCTATTCAATCGTCAGGAAAGAAGCTCAGGTGAACAATTGCCCCTCCTACCTCCCCAGCGCCTCGCGCCAGTTCTGCCCCTACGCGGCCTCGCGGGGGCGGATCTTCTTCTCGATCCGGGGCCAGGTTTCGCGCATGGCGCACTCTAGCTCGTAGTGCGCCTGGAGGTTCATCCAGAACTCGGGGGTGGTGCCGAAATACTTGGCGAGGCGCAGGGCGGTGTCGGCCGTGACGCCGCTCTTGCCGTTCACGACGGCGTTGATGCGCTTGGGAGGCACGTCGAGGTCGCGGGCGAGCTTGTTCTGGCTCACCCCCAGGGGTTTCATGAACTCCTCCAGGAGGATTTCCCCGGGGTGGATGGGGTCGAGCAACTTGGCCATCGTCCTGCGCTCCCGATGCTTCGGGCCGTCCGGCCCTAATGGTAGTCCACGATCTCCACGCCGTGGGCGTTCCCGTCCTTCCAGCGGAAGCAGATCCGCCACTGGTCGTTGATGCGGATGCTGTGCTGCCCCTTCCGGTCCCCCTTGAGGGCCTCCATGCGGTTGCCCGGGGGCGCCTTCAGGTCGTCCAGCCTGTGGGCCGCGTCCAGCAGGATCAGCTTCCGCCGGGCGGCGCGCTCGATGGCCCGGAAGCGCCGGACGGGGACGTTCAGGAACAATCTCTCCGTGTCGCCGCAGCGGAAATCCTTGATCATGCCCGTCCCGGTGTATTACTCTATGAGTAATACGGTAAGTGTAATACCCCGGGGCCGGCCCCCTGTCAACCCCCGGCGTGCCTCCCTACCTCCCCAGCGCCTCGCGCTCGTACTGCTTCCGCAGCTCCTCGAACCTCCGTTTCTCGGCCTCGGGGGCGGAGTCGGCGGGCTCCATGACGAGGCGGAGGGGGGTGGGGTACTGGTAGCGGGCGCCGGCGCCGCCCTCGAGGAGGCCCACGGCGGCGGCGAGGGGGGGGAAGAAGAAGAACGTCCCGCGCGGGGTGCCCCCGGTCTCGGCCGAGCGGGTGAGGATGAGGGCGAGCTTCTTGAAGCCGGGCTTCTCGCAGGCGAGGTTGATGGGCCCGCCGAGCCGGGGGAGGGCGGCGGCGGCGGGGGTCTTGGGCCATTGGTACGTGCGGCCCTGGAGGTCCTCCCCGGTGCAGGAGGCCCCCGGGGCGTTCACCACCTCGATGGCCACCTCCTGGGTGACGAGCGCCGGGGCCGAGGCGCAGCCCGCGAGCAGGAGAACGGCCGTGAGGACGGCGGCGCGGGGCATGAAGTCCCTCCGTGGGGGGGGGACAGCATACCATCCCGCGCGCGCCGTCTCTATGGATGGCCGATGGTTCCGTAGGGGCGCACGGCCGTGCGCTCCTACAGACGGACCCCTCCTACCCCCCCGGCGGGATGAAGCGCCGCTCCCGGTCCCTGCGGATGGGCTTCAAGGAGCGCAGGTAGCCCACGATGGCGTCGAGGTCCCCGGCCGCGATGTTCCTGTAGTAGTGGTAGGCCATGGGCGGGTACATCTTGTCCCCGTCGCGGCGGAGGCCCTGGGTGAGGGCGCGCTTCACCTCGGCGTCCGTCCACTCGCCGATGCCGGTCTGCTTGTCCGGGGTGATGTTGGGGGAGATGACGGTGCCCCAGGGACCGTGCAGGGGGAAGCCGCCCGCCCCGAGCTGGCTCGCGAAGTCACGCCGCCCGGGCGCGATCACGGGGGTGTGGCACTCGGTGCAGTGGCCGAGAGGCCCGGCGAGGTAGGCGCCGTAGCGCAGGCGGTCCCCGCGCGGGGGCTCGGGCACGCTCCCGACGGGGGGGCCGTAGCTCTCGGGCAGGGGGATGCGGTAGGCGGCCTTGGGCACCTGGCTGCGGACGGGCTTGAGGTTCCTGAGGTAGGCGACGATGGCGTGGGCGTCGCGGTCGGACATCCCGCGGTAGAGCTCGACGGGCATGGGGGGGCCGATGATCGAGCCGTCGGGCCGCCGGCCCTCGCGGATGGCGGCGACGATCTGCATGTCCGTCCATTTGCCGAGGCCGGTCCCGGGATCGGGGGTGAGGTTCGGGGCGTAGGTGGTGAAGGGTTTGCCGTCCCACTTGGAGCCGCCCGCCATCTCGCGCGAGAGGTCGGGGCGGCCCTCGTGGGCGCCCGGGTTGTGGCAGTTGCCGCAGGCCACGATGCTCCGCATGAGGTAGGCGCCGCGCTCGAGGAGGGTCTCCGCGGGCGCGGCGGCGGGAATCGAGAGGGCGGCGAGGGCGCAGAAGGCGGCGAAGCGGCGGCGCATGCGGGCTCTCCTCGAAGGGTGGCGTCCCATTCTACCCTTTTGCGCGCATATCCGTAGGGGCGGGTTTCAAACCCGCCCCTACTTCCTCTTCCCCAATCCCGAGGCGAACACCGCCCCCAGGAGGAAGACGGCGGCGACGATCCAGAAGGCCCCGCGGTAGCTCCCGGTGGCGTCGAAGAGGGCGCCGGTCACGGCGGGCCCGGCGGCGCCCGCGAGGGCGAAGCAGCTCATGGCGGCGCCGTTGATCTTGCCGAAGCCGGGCCCGGCGAAGTGGTCGGCGAGGAGGCTCGAGGCGGTCGGGCGGGCGAGGCCGAGGGCCAGGCCCGAGGTCACGGTGGCGGCGTAGAAGATCCACTTCGGGGTCCCCTGGGCGTAGGCCGCGAGGGCGAGGGTGGAGAGGGCGCAGAGGAGGCTCCCGGCCCAGTAGGTCGGCAGGCGGCCGACCCGGTCCGAGAGGCCGCTCAGGAGGTTCCCGGCCACCATGACGCTCCCCCACAGGGCGAGGATGAGGCCGCTCTCCCCGGGGGAGAAGCCCTGGTCGGTGGCGTGGGGGACGATGTGGACGATGACGGCCCCGAAGGAGAAGGCGATGCTCGCGTAGACCCCCGCCACGAGGGCGAAGGGGAGGGAGAGGAGGGCGCCGGCGGTTCCGGCGCGGGCGGGGGCCTTCCGCGCGGGCGGAGGGGGGGCGGGGGCGCTCCCGAGGAAGGGGGCGTCCGCCACGGTGCCCTTCTGGCGCGGGTGGTCGCGGTGGAGGAGGGCCACGACGGGGAGGGCGAAGAGGACGAGCATCCCGCCCAGGGCGAGGTAGCTCCCCCGCCAGCCGAGCCGGGCGATGAGGAAGGGGGTGGCGGCGTTCAGGGCGAAGGCGAGGCCCTGGGCCGAGTTGGTGAAGCCGATGGCGAAGCCCCGGCGGGCGGCGAACCAGTTGGAGAGGGTTGGCACCTGGGCCACCCAGGTCCCCCCCGCGAAGCCCACGCAGAGGAGGAAGTACATGGCGTAGTAGGAGGCCAAGCCGTTCGTGAAGGCCATGGCGCCCGCCGCGGCCCCGGTGAAGAGGATGCCGAGGCACATGGTTCGGCGGATGCTCCAGCGGTCCATCATCCAGCCGGCGAGGGGGGAGCCCAGGGCTTGGCCCAGGAGCCCCGCCGAGAAGGCGCCCGAGGTCTGGGCCCGGCTCCAGCCGAACTCCCCCGCCACCGATTTAAAGAAGACCCCGAAGGAGCTCCTCACCGCGATCAGGGCGCACATCGAGAGGAAGACCACCCCCAGGATGACCCAGCCGTACCAGAGGCGGGAGGGCTTCGGCGGGGGAGCCGGGGCGGCGGGCGCGGAGATGGGGGTTCCCCCTCGTGCGGGAAGGACGCGGGGGCGATCCTAGCACGGGGGGAGGGAGGGGGGGAGCCCCGCCGCTAGCCCGCTCCGGTGCCCCGGAGCCGGGGGTCGAGGAGGTCGCGGACGGCGTCGCCCAGGAGGTTCAGCCCGAAGACCGAGAGGCTGAGCGCCACGCCCGGGAAGAGGGCGATCCAGGGGGCGCGCTCGAGGTGCTCGGTCGCGCCGGTGAGCATCCCGCCCCAGGAGGGCTCGTCGGGCGGGGCGCCCAGGCCGAGGAAGCTCAGGGCCGCCTCCACCACGATGGCGTAGCCGATGTTCACGCTGAAGAGGACGAGGTAGGTGGCCATCACGTTGGGGACGACGTGGCGGGCGATGACGCGCCGGAGCGGGAGGCCGGCCGCGCGGCAGGCCTCGATGAACATCATCTCCTTGACCCCGAGGGTGGTGGAGCGGATGGTGCGCGCCGCGGCGGGGGCGAGGAGGACGGTGAGGGTCACGATGACGTTCTCCACCGACTGGCCCAGCACGGCCATCAGCCCCAGGGCCAGGATGATGGGGGGGAAGGCCATCAGGGTGTCCACCACCCGCTGGCTCACCGTGTCCCACGCCCCGCCGAAGAACCCCGTCACCACCCCCCAGAGGGAGCCCAGGGTGACGCCGACCCCCACCGAGGTGAGCCCCACGTAGAGGGAGAGCCGGGCGCCCCAGATCACCCGGCTCAGCACGTCGCGGCCCAGGTGGTCCGTCCCGAAGGGGAAGCCTCCGCCCGGGGGGATGAAGGTGTCGAACCCCGCCGCCTTGGGGTTGTGGGGGGCGAGCCAGGGGGCGAGGAGGGCGACGGCCACCATCAGCGCGACGAGGACGCCGCCGATGGCCCCCAGCGGCTGGCGGCGGGGGAAGTTGCGCAGGACGTTCCACAGCTCCCGCCGGCCGGTGCGGACCTCCTCCCGGGCCTCCTCCCGCTCCCCCCGCTCGATGGCCTCGCGCGCGACGCCGGTGTCCATTCTCGGTTCCTCAGGCGTACTTGATGCGCGGATCGAGCCAGCCGTAGAGGAGGTCCACGATCAGGTTGAGGAGGAGGAAGACGCCGGCCATGACGAACACGATGGCCTGCACCGTCGGGTAGTCGCGGTTGTTGACCGAGGTGATAAGGCCCATGCCCATGCCCGGCACCTGGAAGATGATCTCCATCACCACGAGGCCCCCCAGCAGGCGCCCGACCCACCAGCCCGTGAAGGTGACGACGGGCAGGAGCGCGTTCTTGAGCGCGTGGCGGTAGATGACGAGCTGCTCGATCAGGCCCTTGGAGCGCGCCGTGCGCACGTAGTCCTCGCGGATGACCTCGAGGAGCTGGCTCCGCGTCAGGCGGGTGATGGGGGCGCTGATGTAGAAGGCCTGGGCGAGGGCGGGCCAGATGATCTTCTGGAGGTTCCGGGCGGGGTCCTCCCACACGCTCACGTACTCAAGCGGGGGCAGCCAATGGAAGAAGCGGACGAGGACGAAGAGGATGAGGACGCCGGAGAAGAAGATGGGCACGCTCAGCCCGCTGATGCTCAGGGATCGGCAGAGGTAGTCCGGCCAGTGGTCCTGGCGGACCGCCGAGACCACCCCCAGGGGGACGGCCCAGAGCGCGGCCAGGACCAGGGTCAGCAGCGCCAGCTCCATCGTGCGCGGGAACCACTCGGCGAGCATCTCCCGCACCGGCCGGTCCTCCAGGTAGGAGTGGCCGAAGTTCCCCTGGAGGGCGCCCTTGAGCCAGAGGGCGTACTGGACGGCGATGGGCTTGTCGAGGCCGAGCTCGCCGCGGATCTTGGCCACCTGGGCCTTGGCCACCGAGGCCTGCTCGGAGCCCGCGGAGTAGACGAGGATCTCGGCCACGTCGCCCGGGACGAGCCGCATCAGGGCGAAGACGACCAGGCTCACCCCGGCGAGCGAGGGGAAGAAGAGCAGCACCCGCCGGACGACGTACTCGCGCATCGCTCCGCTCCCCCCGGCAGCGTGAGGGCCCGCGGGTGGGGGGCGCCCCCCCGCCCGCGGGCCGGTGCCTACTGCCCGAGCCAGACCTTCTGGAACGTGTTGTTGTCGTACACCGTGGTCGCCTGGCGGTAGTTCTTGAGGCGCGTGTCCTCGAAGAACCATCCCTCGATCCAGGAGACCACGACGTTGGGGTGATCCGCCTTCGAGAGGATGTAGCGCTGGAGGTCGTGGTAGATCTTCACGCGCTTGGCCTTGTCGATCTCGCGCAGGCCCTTGCCGATGAACTCCTCGATCTTCGGGTCGCCGAAGCGCGTGTAGTTGCGGCCGCCGTCCCCGGCGAAGGTGAGGGCGAACATGCCGTGGGGGTCGGACATCACCATGGCGGTGTCCTGGGTGGCGATGACGGTGAAGTTGCCCGCCCCCCAGTTCCGGAAGCCGACCGCGCTCTCGTAGGTCTTGAATTTCACGCGGAGGCCGATCTTCCGCAGCTGCTGGATGACGAGCTGGCTGCGGTCCACGTAGTCGGCCACGGACCGCGTGGCGACCTCGATCTCCACCCCGTCCGGGTGGTGCTTCTTGACGATCCGCCTGGCCTCCTCGATGTCCTTCTCCTTGCTGGCCGGGTTGCAGCCGGGCGCCTTCAGGACCTCCTCCATGGGGAGCGCGTACTCGCCGTAGAGCTTAGGGTCGAGCAGGCCGCAGGGGGTGCCCGCCCCCTCGAACACCTTGCCGATGATCTCCTGGCGGTTGATCGCGAGCCGGACGGCCCTGCGCATCTCGGGGTTGTCGAAGGGCTTCGTCTTGGGGTTGAGGTAGGTGATGAAGACCGTGTTGATCGGCCAGCTGTAGATCCTCACCCGGTTCCCCTGGGCCTTCTTCACCTCCTCCGCCTGGGACTTCGACATGGTGGGCCAGGTGTCCCAGAGCATCACCTTGCCGGCCTTGGCGGCCGCGACCTGGGTGGGCCGGCCCACCAGGATGAACTGCCTCACCCCGTCCAGGTAGGGAAGGCCCTTGACGAAGTAGTCGGGGTTGCGCTCCCACTCGATGATGCTGCCCCGCTTGTAGTCCTTGAGCTTGAAGGGGCCCGTGCCGATGATGCTCTTCGCCTGGTTGAGGTTCTTGTCCCGCTCGAGGACGTGCTTGGGGGCGATGCGGCACCACGCCGAGGCGATGGAGGGGATGAAGGTGCCGGCGGGGTGCTTCAGGGTGAACCTGACGGTGTGGGGGTCCACCGCCTCGACCTTCGCGAGGAGGGGCTTGACCAGGGTGCCGCAGCGGGGGCTGCGGAAGTCCTTGGCGGTGACGCGCTCGAAGGTGGCGATGACGTCCTGGGCGGTGAAGGGCTTGCCGTCGTGCCACTTCACCCCCTGGCGGAGCTTGAAGGTGAACACCGTCCCGCCCCCCGAGACTTCATAGCCCGTCGCCAGGTCGGGGACGGGCTCGCCCGGCTTCTCCGGGTCGTGCTGGAGCAGGCCGCTGTAGACGCCCGCCGTGGCCTGCTGGTGGGTGAGGGCCGACTCGGCGTGGACGTCAAGGCGGGTGGGGTCGGCGTAGTTGAACCAGTTGACGACGCCGCCGCGCCTGGGCTCCGCGGCCCAGGCGGGGAGCGCGAGGGCCAGGGCGGCGGCCAGCGCGGCCGGGATGAGGGGTGCTGTGCGGGTGCGCATGGGATCCTTCTCCTGAGGCTAGGGAATGGTCCGCGGATCCGGGTTCGCGCCGGTGGTCTGCCCCCGGCGCAAGGCCGGTCTTGGCCCCCGGGCCGCCCGCGGGCGGGGGGCAGGGGGGCCGGATTCCTGGAGCATGACGACGGATAATAAGTAGCCGCCTGTCCCGTAGGATGTGGATATTCGTATGGTAGGAGTTTCCCGCATTTCCGGGGCGGGCGCAAGATGAAAATTTCGGCGCCGGAGCGGCTTCCGCGGGGTCCTGCGCCCGGGAGCGGCGGTGCTATGATGGCCCTCCGCCACGGGACACGGAGGACCTCTTGGACTGGGTGACGCTCTCCCTCGTCTCGGCCCTGGCCCAGACCTCGCGCAACGCGGCGATGAAGTCGCTGGGCCACAAGCTGGACGAGTACATCAACGTCTTCGGGCGCTTCTTCTTCCTGCTCCCCTTCGCCGCCGCGGCGGTGGCGGTGAGGGGGGTACCCGCGATCCAGCCCTCTTTCTACGCCGCGGTCGCCCTCTTCGCCTTCACCCAGACGGCCGCCACCCTCGCCCTCTCGAAGGCCCTGCTCTACGGGAAGATCGGGGTGGTCACCTCGCTCTGGAAGCTCTCGATCGTCTGGCTCGTGCTGCTCTCCTACTTCACCCTGGGGGAGACGCCCTCGGCCTGGGGGCTGGCGGGGATCCTGGTCGCGCTCGCGGGGGTGTACTTCCTGAACGTCTCGCGGGCCCGCATCTCCTGGTGGGAGCCCGTCCGGTTCATCTTCTCGGACCGCGGGCTGAGGTACAGCCTCATCTCCTCGCTCTTCTACGCGCCCTCGGTGGTCTGCTTCAAATGGGCGGCGGTCTCCTCGGACGCCGCCTTCGGCACCCTGGGCACCTACGCGGCGGCGGCCCTCCTCATGCTGCCCATCGCCCTGCGCCGGTCGGCGCCGCACTTCCGCCAGGTGCCCGCCCACTGGAAGGGCTTCGCGGGGCTGGGCTTCTTCGCCTTCGTCAACAGCTACGCCCAGGCCGAGGCCTACCGCCTCACCCTCACTTCCTACGTGGAGTCGGTCAAGCAGACCGAGATCCTCTTCGCCGTCGCCATGGGCTATCTTTTCTTCCGGGAGCGGGAGCGGCTGGGGGAGGCCCTGCTGGGGGGGGCGGTCATCCTGGCGGGGCTCGTTCTCGTGATACTGGGGGGGTGAGGGGCGTCCTGCCCGTCCGCCGCGGGCCGGCTTCCGGGGGACGGGGTGGAAATACGCCGGGCGACCCCCCGCCAATCCCCGGGCGGTCGCCCGGGCCGCTGCGAAGGGAGGAAAGCCTTGGACTGGCTGACGCTGTCCCTCGTTTCGGCCCTGACCCAGGCGACGCGCAACGCGGTGATGAAGTCCCTCGGCCACCAGCTGGACGAGTACATCAACGTCTTCGGCCGGTTCGTCTTCCTCCTGCCTTTCGCGGCGGCGGCGACGGCCTGGAGCGGGGCTCCCGCCATTCAGCCGGGTTTCTTCTGGGCCTGCTTTCTCTTCGGCCTCTCCCAGACCGCCGCCGCCCTCGCCCTCTCGAAGGCCCTCCTGTACGGCGACATCGGAATCGTGACGTCGCTGCAGAAGCTGTCCGTCGTCTGGCTCGTGATCCTTTCCGCCTTCACCCTGGGCGAGGTCCCCTCGCCGCTCGGGCTGGCGGGCATAGGCGTCACGCTGGCGGGGGTGTACGGTTTGAACGTGTCCCGGGCGCGGGTCTCTTTCTGGGAGCCGGTCCGCACCGTCTTCACCGACAAGGGCCAGGGCTACACGCTCCTTTCCTCCCTCATGTACGCCCCCTCGGTGGTCACCTTCAAATGGGCGGCGGTCACTTCGAGCGCTCCGCTTGCGACGCTGGGGGTGTATTCGGCCGCGGCCCTGTGCATTCTGCCCGTGACGCTTTACTGCTCCGCCCGGCATTTCCGGGAGATTCCGCGGCTGTGGAAAAGCTTTTTCTCTCTGGGACTCTTCGCCGCCATCAGCAGCCTCGCATCCGCCGAAGCCTACCGGCTCGTCCTTTCTTCCTATGTGGAGTCGGTCAAGCAGACCGAGATCCTCTTCGCCGTCGCCATGGGCTATCTTTTCTTCCGGGAGCGGGAGCGGCTGGGGGAGGCCCTGCTGGGGGGGGCGGTCATCCTGGCGGGGCTCGTTCTCGTGATACTGGGGGGGGGAGGGGCGTCCTGCCCGTCCGCCGCGGGCCGGCTTCCGGGGGACGGGGTGGAAATACGCCGGGCGACCCCCCGCCAATCCCCGGGCGGTCGCCCGGGCCGCTGCGAAGGGAGGAAAGCCTTGGACTGGCTGACGCTGTCCCTCGTTTCGGCCCTGACCCAGGCGACGCGCAACGCGGTGATGAAGTCCCTCGGCCACCAGCTGGACGAGTACATCAACGTCTTCGGCCGGTTCGTCTTCCTCCTGCCTTTCGCGGCGGCGGCGACGGCCTGGAGCGGGGCTCCCGCCATTCAGCCGGGTTTCTTCTGGGCCTGCTTTCTCTTCGGCCTCTCCCAGACCGCCGCCGCCCTCGCCCTCTCGAAGGCCCTCCTGTACGGCGACATCGGAATCGTGACGTCGCTGCAGAAGCTGTCCGTCGTCTGGCTCGTGATCCTTTCCGCCTTCACCCTGGGCGAGGTCCCCTCGCCGCTCGGGCTGGCGGGCATAGGCGTCACGCTGGCGGGGGTGTACGGTTTGAACGTGTCCCGGGCGCGGGTCTCTTTCTGGGAGCCGGTCCGCACCGTCTTCACCGACAAGGGCCAGGGCTACACGCTCCTTTCCTCCCTCATGTACGCCCCCTCGGTGGTCACCTTCAAATGGGCGGCGGTCACTTCGAGCGCTCCGCTTGCGACGCTGGGGGTGTATTCGGCCGCGGCCCTGTGCATTCTGCCCGTGACGCTTTACTGCTCCGCCCGGCATTTCCGGGAGATTCCGCGGCTGTGGAAAAGCTTTTTCTCTCTGGGACTCTTCGCCGCCATCAGCAGCCTCGCATCCGCCGAAGCCTACCGGCTCGTCCTTTCTTCCTATGTGGAGTCGGTCAAGCAGACCGAGATCCTCTTCGCCGTCGCCATGGGCTATCTTTTCTTCCGGGAGCGGGAGCGGCTGGGGGAGGCCCTGCTGGGGGGGGCGGTCATCCTGGCGGGGCTCGTTCTCGTGATACTGGGGGGGTGAGGGGGGGAGGATGGGGCGCAGGGAACATCGGGGCGGCCTGGGGTGTTACCCCCAAGAGGAGGGACCGCGATGAGGGCGAGAGCGCTTCACCGCCTGTTTTCCTGGACGGCGGGGGCCGCGCTGGCGGCGGCCGCCGCGGCCGCGCCCGGCGAAGCGCCGGGCGCTCCGGCCGATGAGCTCCTCGCCCGCCTCAAGAGCCCGGTGCCGGCCGAGCGGGTCGAGGCCGTCCGGGGGCTGGCCGAGAAGGGCGCGATGGCGCACTCCGCCCCCCTGGCTGGCCTCCTCAAGGACTCGGACCCCTTGGTCCGCGAGGCCGCCCACGACGCCCTGTGGATGATCTGGATGCGCTCGGGCGACGCCGAGGTGGACGCCCTCATGCGGCGCGGGGTGATGTGGATGCAGCAGGACCTCCACGACAAGGCCATCGAGACCTTCTCCGAGATGATCGCCCTCAAGCCCCGGTTCGCCGAGGCGTGGAACAAGCGGGCGACCGCCCTCTACATGGCCAAGCGCTACAAGGAATCCATCGCCGACTGCGGCAAGACCCTCGCCCTCAACCCCTACCACTTCGGCGCCCTCTTCGGCCTGGGCCTCAACTACATCGGGCTGAAGGACTGGGAGGGGGCCATCTCCGCCTTCCGCCGGACCCTCCAGGTGCTGCCCCACTCGGAAGCGGCCAAGCGCTACATCGAGGCCATCGAGAGGGTGCTCGCCGAGTCCCGGAAGAAGCTCTGAGGGGCGGCCGAAAACCCCCGGAATCCGGGGCAAACCCGCCCCGGCCCCTCCAGCGGCCCCCCGGGGCCCGCTTTTCTTGACACCCGCGGCACCCCCCCCGTAAGATGCCCCATGGACGGCGTGCTCCCCCGCTTGCGGTGCGCAGGGGGGTGGCGCGCGGGTTTGTGTGGAGGCTGGATTTGCCCCGCGAATACGTGCCCATTCTGACCCTTCTCGCCCTGGCGGGCGGCTTCGGCCTGCTGACCCTGGCCGCGACCTTCCTCTTCGGGAAGCGCCGGCCGACGGCGAGGAAGGCGGCGGCCTACGAGTGCGGGATCATCCCCCAGACGAGCGCCCGGGGCCGCTTCTCGGTCAAGTTCTTCCTGGTGGCCATCCTCTTCATCGTCTTCGACGTGGAGACGATCTTCCTCTACCCGTGGGCCGTCGCGTTCCGCGACCTCGGGCTCTACGGCTTCGTCGTCATGCTGCCCTTCATGGGGCTTTTGGCCGCCAGCCTCGTCTACGAGTGGAAGCGGGGAGCCCTCGAATGGGACTAGAGGAAAGGCTTGAGGGACAGGTCGTCCTCGGCCGCGCCGCGGACGTGATCAAGTGGGCCCGGAAGAACAGCATCTGGCCCGCGCTCTTCGGCCTGGCCTGCTGCGCCATCGAGATGATGTCCACCTCGGCCGCCAAGTACGACATCTCCCGCTTCGGGGCCGAGGTCTTCCGCGCCTCCCCCCGCCAGGCGGACCTGATGATCGTGGCCGGGCGGGTGTCGCGGAAGATGGCCCCCGTCCTGCGCCATATCTACGACCAGATGCCCGAGCCCAAGTGGGTGATCTCGATGGGGGCGTGCGCCTCGACGGGGGGCGTCTTCAACAACTACGCCCTGGTCCAGGGAGTGGACGAGGTGGTGCCGGTGGACATCTACGTGCCGGGCTGCCCCCCGCGCCCGGAGACGCTCATCGACGGGATCATGAAGCTTCAGAAGAAGATCGAGGCCGAGGGACTCTACCGGGACCGCGAGCCCGCCTCCCCCCTCTGAGCCGGCGGTTCCCCTCTCTTCCGCGGCCCCTCTGGCCGCGGCCCGGCCGGGGAGAGGGTTGACCAAGAAAGACCAGGAAAAAGGAAGCCCCAGCGTGGCCGACGAGACCCGGGAATCCGCCCAGACCACCCCTCCCGAGGAGGCGGACGCGGACGTGCGGGCCCTGCGCGCCCGGTTCGGGGGAGCGGTCCTGGCCGCCCGCGCCCACCGCGGGCAGATCGCGGTCGAGCTCGCGGCCCCGGCCCTGCTGGAGGCGGCGCGCTTCCTCCGCGACGAGCGGGGCTTCAAGCTGCTGAGCTACGTGGCCGGGGTGGACTGCCTGGAGCTGCCCTCGCCCCACCGCTTCAAGGCGTCCTACGCCCTCCTCGACCTCGGGCGGGCCAAGCGGCTGCGGCTCGAGGTGCCCTGCGGGGACGACCTCGAGCCCCGGCTGCCGAGCGTGGCCTCCGTCTGGCCCGCCGCGGCCTGCCACGAGTCGGAGGCCTACGACCTGGTCGGGATCGTCTTCGAGGGGCACCCGAATCTCGAGCGCATCCTCACGCCCGAGGGCTTCGAGGGCCATCCCCACCGCAAGGATTTCGACGTCTCGGCCGAGGCGGTGGAGTTCACCTTCCGGCCGACGCCCGAGGGGAAGCCCGAGGCGAAGGCGTAGAACCCCCGGCCCGCCCGCACCCGCGGGAGGGCCGGTCAGGAGACCGGGATGGTGCAGGAAGCCCAAAAGTCCCCGCTCGACTCGGATCTCCTCGGCCCGATCCGCACCGAGTCCCTCACCCTCAACATGGGGCCCCAGCACCCGAGCACCCACGGCGTGCTGCGCCTGGTGCTCGAGATGGAAGGGGAGAACGTCACCTCCTGCAAGCCCGTCATCGGCTACCTCCACACCGGCATCGAGAAGAACATGGAGGTGAAGACCTACAACAAGGCCCTCACCATGACCGACCGCATGGACTACCTGGCCCCCATGTCGAACAACCTGGGCTACGTCCTCGCGGTGGAGCGGCTCCTCGGCCTGGAGATCCCCCGCCGGTGCCGCTGGCTCCGGGTGCTCCTCGCCGAGCTGACCCGCATCCAGAGCCACCTCGTCTGGCTGGGCACCCACGGCCTGGACCTGGGCGCCATGACGGTCTTCCTCTACTGCTTCCGCGAGCGGGAGGTCATCCTCAAGATCTTCGAGAAGGTCGCGGGGGTGCGGATGATGACGAGCTACTTCCGCGTGGGGGGCGTGGCGCGCACGCCCTACCCCGAGTTCTTCGACGACTGCCGCCGCTTCCTCTCGGACTTCCCCGAGCGGGTGGACGAGTACGAGGAGCTGCTGACCGACAACCCCATCTACCGCCGCCGCACCGAGGGCGTGTGCGTCTTCCCGGCCGAGCGGGCCCTCGCCTGGGGGGTGACCGGCCCCTCCCTGCGGGCCAGCGGGGTGGACTACGACATCCGCAAGAAGGAGCCCTACACGGGCTACGAGGAGTTCCAGTTCGAGGTGCCGCTCGGCAGGAACGGGGACGTGCTGGACCGCTACCTCGTTCGCATCGCCGAGATGCGCCAGTCCCACCGCATCTGCATGCAGGCCTTGGAGGGGATGCCCGAGGGGCCCCTGATGGCGGCGGACCCCAAGGTGGTGCCCCCTCCCAAGGAGCAGCTCGCCCACGACATGGAGGCCCTCATCCACCACTTCAAGATCTTCACCGAGGGCTACCACGTCCCGGCCGGGGAGGTGTACCAGGCCATCGAGTCCCCGCGCGGGGAGCTGGGCTACTACGTCATCAGCGACGGCAGCCCCAAGCCCTACAAGGTGAAGGTCCGGGCCCCGAGCTTCGCGAACCTCTTCGCCCTGCCGGAGTTCACCCGGGGCGCCCTCGTGGGGGACATGGTGGCCGCCATCGGGAGCATCGACATCGTCCTGGGCGAGATCGACCGGTGAGCCAAGGGAAGGGATCGGCATGGCGCTAGGCGCGAGGTTCCCGCACTCCCCGGGGGAGGAGCGCTTCGAGTTCACGCCCGAGAACCGGGCCGAGCTCGGCCGCATCATGGCCAAGTACCCGGCCAGGCGCTCGGCCCTCATCCCCGCCCTCCAGCTCGCCCAGAAGCAGGCGGGGGCAGTCACCAGCGCGGTGATGCAGCACCTGGCCGCCATCTTCGGGATCTCCCCGATGGACGTCTGGGGGGTGGTGAGCTTCTACTCCATGCTCAAGACCCGCCCGGTCGGGAAGCACCACGTCATGGTGTGCGACAACCTCTCCTGCGCCTTGCTGGGCGCGGGGAGCCTCCTGCGCCACCTGGAGCAGCGCCTGGGCTGCCGCGCGGGCCACACCCGGGCGGACGGGAAGTTCTCCGTCGAGCGGGTGGAGTGCCTGGGGGCGTGCGGCGGGGCGCCCTGCCTCCAGATCAACGAGGACTACTTCGAGCGGGTCACCCCCGCCATGGCGGACGAGATCGTGGCGGCCCTGGAGAAGGGCGAGCCCGTCGCCCCCGTCGGGGCGGACGAGGCCGCCCCCCCCCGGGATGGGGCGGGGGCCGCGCAGGAGAGCGCCGCGCAGGAGAGCGCCGCACAGGAGAGCGCCGCGCAGGAGAAGGCCGCCGGCTAGCCCGGCGGAGAGGACGAGCATGGCGATTCGCTTCGAGAAGATCGTGACGGGCCGCTTCGGCAACCCCGAGGCCTCCACCCTCGCCGGCTACGAGGCGGCGGGGGGCTACCAGGCCATCCGCAAGATCCTGGGGAAGGCCGAGCCCAAGAACGTCATCGAGCTCGTGAAGGCGTCCGGGCTCCGGGGGCGGGGGGGCGCCGGCTTCCCCTGCGGGCTCAAGTGGAGCTTCGTGCCCCAGAGCCTGAACCCCAAGTACCTCGCCGTGAACGGGGACGAGGGCGAGCCCGGCACCTTCAAGGACCGCGAGCTGATGATCCGCGACCCGCACCAGCTCATCGAGGGCATCGTCGTCGCCTGCTACGCCGTCGGGATCGCGAAGGCCTACGTCTACATCCGCGGCGAGTTCGACGCCCCCTGGCGCGCCGTCGAGCGGGCGCTCGGCGAGGCCTACGCCAAGGGCTACCTGGGGGAGAACATCCTGGGCAGCGGCTTCGGCTGCGACGTCTACGCCCACCGGGGGGAGGGCAAGCGGGGCCACCCCCGGCTCAAGCCCCCCTTCCCGGCCGTGGTGGGGCTCTACGGGAAGCCCACCGTCATCAACAACGTCGAGACCCTCTCGAACCTCCCCCACATCGTGAACAACGGGGCCGAGTGGTTCGCCGGGATCGGCATCGACGAGAAGAACACGGGCACGCGCATGTACTGCGTCTCGGGCCACGCCGCCCGGCCCGGCCTCTACGAGCTGCCCCTGGGCCTGACCTGCGAGGAGCTCATCTACGAGCACGCGGGGGGCATGCGGAACGGCAAGGCGCTCAAGGCCGTCATCCCCGGCGGGGCGAGCGCCCCCGTGCTCACCGCCCAGGAGGTGCGCGAGGGCAAGGTGAGGATGGACTTCGACTCCCTCGCCAAGGCGGGCAGCATGGGCGGGAGCGGGGGCGTCATCGTGATGGACGAGACGGCCTGCATGGTCCAGGCGGCGGGGCGGCTGGCCCGCTTCTTCGAGCACGAGTCCTGCGGCCAGTGCTCGGTCTGCCGCGAGGGCACGGGCTGGGTCTCCGAGATCATCAACCGCGTCGAGGCGGGGCGGGGCCGCGCGGACGACCTCGCGACCCTGGCCTCCATCGATCCCAACATGCGGGGCAACACCATCTGCGTCCTCTCGGACGCCTGCGCTATGATGTTCGGCGCCTTTCTGAAGAAGTTCCACCGCGAGTTCGAGGCGCACGTCGAGCAGGGCCGCTGCCCGCTCGGCAGCCCATATCCGGCCTGAGCGGGGGCCAGAGGCACACGATGGCGGACCAGGAGATCACCTTCACCCTGAACGGCGAGGCGGTCGCCGCCAAGAAGGGCGAGCCCGTCCTCGAGGCGGCGCTGCGGCGGGGGCTCCACATCCCCCACTTCTGCTACCACAGCTACCTCTCCGTGGTGGGCCAGTGCCGCGCCTGCCTGGTGGACGTCCTCGACGCCGGGAACGGAAAGCCCGTCCCCAAGCTCCAGCCCGCCTGCGCCACCCCGGCCATCCAGGGGATGGTGATCAGCACGGTGAGCCCGCGGGTCAAGGAGGCCCAGGAGGGGGTGTTCGAGTTCCTCCTCAAGAACCACCCTCTCGATTGCCCCGTCTGCGACCAGGGGGGCGAGTGCCCCCTCCAGGACCAGACCATGGCCTACGCCAAGGCCGTCAGCCGCACCCACGAGCTGCGACGCATCTACCCGCGCAAGGAGCTGAGCGCCTACGTCAAGCCCGAGATGAACCGCTGCGTGCACTGCACCCGGTGCATCCGCTTCACCCACGAGATCGACGGCGGCGGCGAGTTCGGCTGGGCCAGCCGGGGGGACCGCACCGAGGTGGGCATCTTCGAGGACCTGCCGCTGACCAGCATCGTCTCGGGGAACGTCATCGACATCTGCCCCGTGGGCGCCCTGACCGACAACAAGTACCGCTTCACCGCCCGGGTGTGGGAGATGGCCCACGCCGAGGGCCCCTGCACCCTGTGCAGCGTGGGCTGCCGCCAGCGGGTCTGGCGCGCGGGGGACGAGCTCAAGCGCGTCACGGCCGGGGAGAACCCCGCGGTGAACGACGCCTGGATCTGCGACGTGGGCCGCTACGGCTGGAGCGGGGTGCACGCCGGGGAGCGCATCCTGCGCCCCCTGATCCGGCGCGAGGGGAGGCTCCAGCCCGCCTCCTGGCCCGAGGCCCTGGGCCACATCGCCCGCCGGCTCGGCGCCATCCTCCGCGAGAGCGGTGGCGGGGCGGTGGCGGGGCTCGGCGGGGCCTGGGCCACGAACGAGTCCGCCTTCCAGTTCGGCGCCTTCTTCCGCGAGGTGCTGGGCAGCAACAGCGTGGACTGCCGGGTCCACCCGCGCGACCTGGCCCAGACCGAGGCCCAGCTCGCCGCCTTCGGCGCGGTCGGCGGCCAGGGCAGCATCGCCGGCCTCGGCCGGGCGAAGGGCATCCTGCTCGTGGGGAGCGATCCCTTCGAGGAGCACCCCATCCTCGCCCTCCAGGTCCGCAAGGCGGCCAGGGGCGGCGCGGCCGTCGTGAGCGTCCACCCGCGGCGGATCGACCTCAGGCTCCACTCCGGCCTCCGCCACCTGTGCCCGCTCCCCGGCGAGGAGGCCCGCGCCCTGCGCGCCCTGGCCAAGGCCCTGGCCGAAGCGGGCGCGGCTCCCTCCGGGGAGGGCGCGGAGGGCTACGCGCACGCCCTCGCCTCCGCCGACCTGGACGCCCTCTGCCGGGAGGCGGACATCGACCCCCGGGAGGCCCGGGAAGCCGCCAGGGCCCTCCGGCCCGAGGGGGCGGAGGTGGTGGTGCTGGCGGGCCCGGGCGCCCAGGCCGAGGCGGCGGCCGAGGCGGCGAACCTGGCGCTCCTGCTCCGGGCGGAGCTCCTCTTCGCCTCCACGGGGCCGAACCTCCAGGGCGCGCTCGACATGGGCCTCCACCCGGCCCTCCTTCCGGGCGGGCGGCCCCTCGGGGACGCCGCCGCGCGCGAGGCCTGCCAGGGCGCCTGGGGGGGGCCGGTGGGCGCGGCGCCGGGCCTCTCCTCGGCCCAGGTGTGGGACGCCCTGAACGAGAGGCGGGTGCGGGCCCTCTACCTCTTCGGCTGCGACCCGGCCGCCGAGCACCCCGAGGGCGCGCGGGTGCGCCGGGCGCTCGAGGCGGCGGAGTTCGTCGTCCTCCACGCCTCCCACGCCAACGCGAGCCTGGACTACGCCGAGGTGGTGCTCCCCGCCCCCACCCTCTACGAGGAGGAGGGGAGCGTCACGAACCTGGAGCGGCGGGTCCAGCGGCTGCGCCGGGCGGTGAAGCCGCTGGGCGAGGCGCGGGAGCCCTGGCGTGCCTTCGCCGAGCTCAGCCGGGCGATGGAGGCCCCCATGCGGGCCCACGCCCTGGACCGGGTCCGCCTCCAGGCGCGCCTGCTGTGCGCCGACTACGCCGGGCCGCTCTCCCGGCTCCCGGAGGAGGGCGTGCGGCTCGCCCGGGAGCGCAGGGGGGCGTTTCGCGCGGCCGCGCTTCCCCCGGCGGCGCCCCCGGCCGGGGGGCTGCGCCTGATCCTCGCGCCCGCGCTGTGGCTCTCCGGGAGCTTCGCCGCCTCGGCGGTCCATCTGAAGGACATGCCCCGGGCCGCCCTGCGCCTCTCTCCCCCCGACGCCGACCGGATCGGGGCGGGGGAGGGGGACGAGGCGGAGGTGGAGCTGGGCGGGCGGAGCCTGCGCCTGCCGGTGCGGGTGGACGCCTCCCTCCCGGTGGGGCTGGCCCAGGCGCCGGAGGGCTATCTGGCCGCCCTGCGGGGCGGCCTGGACGCCGGGGCCGCCAGGGGCGGGGCCGCCGTGAAGGTGCGGGCCGCCGCGGCCGCCCCCCGCGTGAAAGTGGGAGGCTGAGCGTGGCCGACCTCGCCGTGATGCTGGTCAAGGTGGTGGCCGCCTTCGGGGCGCTGTTGCTGCTCGCCGCCTACATGACCTGGGCCGAGCGCCGGGTGTTCGCCCTGGTGCAGGTGCGGTACGGCCCGAACCGGGTGGGGCCGGCGGGGCTCCTCCAGCCCATCGCGGACGGGATCAAGCTCATGTTCAAGGAATCGGTCATCCCGGCCCAGGCGGACAAGCTGATCTTCGTCCTGGCGCCCCTCGTCTCCCTGGTGCCCGCCATGGCGGCCTTCGCCGTGATCCCCTTCGGGAGCTCGGTCACCCTCTTCGGCCGCCAGGTGGACCTCATCGTGGCGGACGTGAACGTGGGCGTCCTCTACATCTTCGCGCTGAGCGGGATAGGGGTGTACGGGATCGTGCTCGGGGCCTGGGCCTCGAACAGCAAGTACCCCCTCCTGGGCGGGCTGCGCTCGGCGGCCCAGCTCATCAGCTACGAGCTGAGCCTGGGGATGTCGCTCCTGGGCGTCGTCCTCATCGCGGGGAGCCTGAGCCTCAAGGACATCGTGGCGGCCCAGGCGCACTACCCCTTCATCCTGCTCCAGCCCCTGGGGTTCCTCCTGTTCCTCGTCTGCATGCTGGCCGAGACGAACCGCTCGCCCTTCGACCTCCCGGAGGCCGAGAGCGAGCTGACGGGCGGCTTCCACACCGAGTACAGCAGCATGCACTTCGCCATGTACTTCCTCGCCGAGTACTGCAGCATGATCACCCTCTCGGCGGTGGCGGCGACGTTCTTCCTGGGCGGCTGGCGGGGGCCCCTCCTGCCGCCGGTCGTCTGGTTCCTGGTCAAGGTGGTGGCCTTCATGTTCTTCTTCATGTGGGTGCGCGCCACCACCCCCCGGCTGCGCTACGACCAGCTGATGGGCTTCGGGTGGAAGGTGCTCCTCCCGCTGGCCATCCTGAACGTGGTGGCGACGGCGGGGGTGATGGCTTTCCTGGGCTGAGGGAGGGAGGCGCGATGCTGGCCGAGATCGCCCGCGGGCTCTGGCTCACGCTCAAGCACTCGTGGCGCAGCCGGGTCACGGTCCAGTACCCGGACGAGCGCGAGGAGATGCCCAAGGGCTACCGGGGGCTCCACAAGCTCCTGCGGTGGGAGGACGGGCTCGAGCGCTGCGTGGGCTGCAAGCTCTGCTCGGCCGCCTGCCCGGTGGACTGCATCTTCGTCGAGTCCGCCGAGAACGACCCGGCCCGGCCCACCTCGAAGGGGGAGCGCTACGCGAGCGTCTACGAGATCAACGAGCTGCGGTGCATCTTCTGCGGCTACTGCGAGGAGGCCTGCCCGGTCGGGGCCATCGTGCTCGGCAACGAGTACGAGTTCTGCCAGGACCACCGCGACAAGTTCCTCTACGCGAAGCGGGACCTCCTGGTGAGGCGGACGGAGGACTACCCCGAGCTCAAGGCCCGCTACGACGAGAAGAGGCTCCTGACCTATGTGTGAGAGACCGCGAGGGGCGGCGCGCCGCCCGGGGAAGGGGGGCCGATAGTGGCGGGCCAGCTGTTCTTCTACTTCCTGGCCCTCCTGACGGTGGCCGGCGCGGTCGCCGTGGTGGCCCTGCCGAACCCCCTCTACAGCGTCCTGAGCCTGGTGGCGACCTTCCTGGGGCTGGCGGGGCTCTACCTCTCGCTGAACGCCCAGTTCGTGGCGGTCGTGCAGGTGATCGTCTACGCCGGCGCCATCATGATGCTCTTCCTCTTCGTCGTGATGCTCATCAACCTGGGCCGCGAGGAGCGCCAGGCGCTCCGGCTCCCCGTCCAGAAGCTGGCGGGGACGATCATCGGCCTGGGCGTCTTCGCCGGGCTGGTGAACCTCTACGCCACGACCCCCCTCCTGACCGGGGCGAAGGGGCTCTTCCCCGCCGCGCGGCTGGCCGAGGTGGGGAGCGTGCAGGCGGTGGGGAGGCTGCTCGTCACCCAGTACGTGCTGCCCTTCCAGGCGATGGCGGTGCTGCTCTTCGTGGGGATCGTGGGGGCGGTGGTGCTGGCCCGCCGGCGGGCCCGGTAGGGACGGAAAGGCCGAGGCCGGAGAAGGAGAGACGGTGGCCCCGCTGGAGCATTACCTGATCCTGAGCGCGGTGCTCTTCACGCTGGGCGTGGTGGGGGTGGTGGTGCGCCGCAACGCCATCGTCGTCTTCCTGTGCATCGAGCTGATGCTGAACGGCGCGAACCTGGCGTTCGTGGCCTACGGGAGCTTCCTCGACTCGCTGGACGGCCAGCTCATCGTCTTCTTCGTGATGGCGGTGGCGGCGGCCGAGGCGGCGATCGGGCTGGCCATCGTGGTGCTCATCTACCGCCACCGCGAGTCCACCGACGTGGACGACCTGAACCTGCTGAAGCTCTAGGTGGGGGGCCGCGTGACCTACATCCTGCTCTTCCCGCTCGCGGGCGTCCTGGTGAACCTCCTCTTCGGCTTCCGCCGGGGGGAGAGGTTCGCGGGCCGGGTGGCCACGGGGGCCATGGGGCTCGCCTTCCTGGCGTCGGCGGCGGCCTTCCTCTCGCTCCTCGGCCTGCCCCCGGGCCAGCGGGCCCTGCGCGCGTTCCTCTTCGAGTGGATCCCGGTGGGCGGCCTTCAGGTGAAGGCCAGCTTCCTGCTCGACCCCCTCTCCTCGACCATGACCCTGGTGGTGACGGGGGTGGGCTTCCTCATCCACCTCTACTCGATGGGCTACATGCACGGCGACCGGGGGGCGGTGCGCTACTTCATCTACCTCAACCTCTTCTCCTTCTCCATGCTCACCCTCGTGCTGGGGGACAACTTCCTGGTCCTCTTCGTGGGCTGGGAGGCGGTGGGACTGTGCAGCTACCTCCTCATCGGCTTCTGGCACGAGCGCGACTCGGCCGCCGAGGCGGGCAAGAAGGCCTTCGTGGTGAACCGGGTGGGGGACTTCTGCTTCCTGATCGCCCTCTTCCTCATCTTCGGCCGTTTCGGCTCGCTCGACTTCGGCGTGGTGCTGCCCCAGGCGGCCGCGACCCTGGGGGCGGGGAGCGGGGCCGCGACCCTCATCTGCCTGCTGCTCTTCGGGGGTGCGACGGGCAAGAGCGCCCAGTTTCCCCTCCACGTCTGGCTGCCGGACGCGATGGAGGGCCCGACCCCGGTCTCGGCCCTCATCCACGCCGCCACCATGGTGACGGCGGGGGTCTACATGGTGGCCCGCACCAGCGCGCTCTTCGCCCTCTCCCCCTTCGCGATGGGGGTGGTGGCCACCGTCGGGGCGCTCACCCTCCTCATGGCGGGCTCTATCGCCGTCGCCCAGAACGACATCAAGCGCGTGCTGGCCTACAGCACGGTGAGCCAGCTGGGCTACATGTTCCTCGCGGCCGGGGTGGGGGCCTACACCGCCGCCATCTTCCACCTGGTGACCCACGCCTTCTTCAAGGCGCTGCTCTTCCTCGGCTCGGGGAGCGTCATCCACTCGCTGCACGGGGAGCAGGACATCCGCCGCATGGGGGGGCTCCGGGCCGGGCTGCCGGTGACGAGCTGGACCTTCACGGTGGGGGCGCTGGCGATCGCCGGGATCTTCCCCTTCGCCGGCTTCTTCAGCAAGGACGCCATCCTCTTCGCGGCCATGACCTCCCCCCGCGGGGGGCTCGTCTTCTGGCTGGCGGGGGCGGCGGGGGCCTTCATGACGGCCTTCTACATGTTCCGGCTCGTCTTCAAGACCTTCCACGGCAAGTGCTCGCTCCCCATCGAGCAGCAGGCTCGGCTCCACGAGTCGCCCAGGGTGATGCTCCTGCCCCTCCAGGCGCTGGCGGTGCTCTCGGTCGTGGGTGGATGGATGGGCCTCCCCCTCGTCCGGGGGGCGGACCTCTTCGGGGGCTTCCTCTCGCCCGTCTTCCCGAAGATGGGGGGGGAGCACCACGAGGTGGTCCTCGAGGTGGCCATGATGCTGGTCTCCCTCGCCATCGCCCTCCTGGGCATCTTCGTGGCGTATGGCTTCTACGTCCGGGGGCAGGGGGTGGGCGCCGCCTACGGCCGGCGCTGGCCCCGGCTCTACCGGCTCCTGCTGAACAAGTACTACGTGGACGAGGCCTACGACCGCTTCATCGTCCAGCCCGTCAAGCGCGCCTCGATCTGGGCGTGGCATGCCTTCGAGGACGGGCTCATCGACGCCGCCGTGAACGGGGCGGGGGCGGCGGTCGAGGCGGCCGGCGGGGCGGTGCGCCGCCTCCAGACGGGCTACGTGAAGAGCTACGCGGTGGCCATGCTCGCGGGCGCGTTCGCGATCCTGGTCTACCTGACCGTGCGCGGCGGCTAGCCGTGGCGACGCCGCGCGGGGTTCACTTTTGAAGTTCCGGTTTTTCTCCCTCTCCCCTTGGGAGAGGGCCGGG
>MGDP01000091.1:706-12348 GCA_001790955.1 Candidatus Tectomicrobia bacterium RIFCSPLOWO2_12_FULL_69_37 | reverse complement strand
CGCGGCGTTTCCCAGCCCCTTCCCCTCCCCCCCTCCCGAACCGGCGGGCCGGTTCGGGGACCCGAAAAGACGGGGAGAGGGGAGCGGAGGCCCGCAAAGGTGTTTTTGCCGGGTGATGGGCCGGTGAGTATCTTGGCGGCTAGCGCCGAGGAGGGGAAGTGGGCGGCCTGCTGAGCTGGATCGTGTTCCTGCCCTGCATCGGGGGGCTGGCGCTCCTCTTCGTGGGGGACGGGGACGAGGCGGGGAGGCGGCGGGTGCGCCTCCTGGCGCTCGCCGTCTCGCTGGCCACCTTCGCCCTCTCGCTCGCCCTCTACTCGGGTTTCCAGGGCGGGACGGCCCGGATGCAGTTCGCCGAGGCGGCCTCCTGGATGCCCCAGCTCGGGATCGCCTACAAGGTGGGGGTGGACGGGCTGAGCCTCCCCCTCGTGCTGCTGACCACCTTCCTCACCCCGATCGCCATCCTCTTCTCGTGGGAGGACGTGGGCCGCCGGGTGCGCCTCTACCACGTGGCCCTTCTCTTCCTCGAGACGGGGATGATCGGGGTGTTCGTGGCGCTCGACTTCTTCCTCTTCTACGTGTTCTGGGAGGCGATGCTCATCCCCATGTACCTCATCATCGGGGTCTGGGGGGGGCCGCGGCGCATCTACGCGGCGGTCAAGTTCTTCCTCTACACCATGGCGGGCAGCGTGCTGATGCTGGTCGCCATCCTGTGGCTCTACTTCGTCCAGGGCGGCCAGACCTTCGACATCCTCGCCCACCTGGACCGGCCGCCGGACCCGGCGGTGCAGGGCTGGCTCTTCGCCGCCTTCGCCCTCTCCTTCGCCATCAAGGTGCCCATGTTCCCCTTCCACACCTGGCTGCCCGACGCCCACGTCGAGGCCCCGACGGCGGGGAGCGTCATCCTGGCGGGCGTCCTCCTCAAGATGGGGACCTACGGCTTCATGCGGCTCGCGATGCCGCTCTTCCCGAGCGCCGCGCGCGACTTCGCCCCCCTCATCCTGGCGCTGGCGGTCATCGGGATCATCTACGGCGCCCTCATGGCCATGGTGCAGGACGACGTGAAGAAGCTCGTCGCCTACTCCTCGGTGAGCCACCTGGGCTTCGTCATGCTGGGGCTCTTCTCCTTCAACCTGCTGGGGGTCTCGGGCGGGGTGCTCCAGATGGTGAACCACGGGGTGAGCACCGGGGCGCTCTTCCTCATCGTGGGGATGCTCTACAGCCGCCGCCACACCCGGCTCATCGCGGACTACGGCGGCATCGCCCGGGTGGCGCCCGCGCTCTCGGCGTTCTTCGTCCTGACCACCCTGAGCAGCATCGGCCTGCCGGGGCTGAACGGCTTCGTCGGGGAGTTCACCATCCTGGCGGGGGCCTTCCAGCGGAACCCGGCCTTCGCGGCGGCGGGGGCCGCGGGGGTGGTGCTCTCGGCCATCTACATGCTCTGGATGCTCCAGCGGGTGCTCTTCGGCTCCCGCCTCGCCCCCGCGAACGAGAACCTGCCCGACCTGAGCGCCCGCGAGTGGGCGGTGATGATCCCGATGGCCTTCCTCATGTTCTGGATCGGCCTCTACCCCAAGCCCCTCCTCGAGAAGATCGAGCCCTCGGCCCAGGCCTGGCTCGCCCAGGTGGGGCGGCGGGTGCTCCGGGTCGAGGCACCCGTCTTGGGACCCCCAGGCGGCTTGCCGCTTGGGAGGGGGCCGGCGCCCCGGGGGGTGGCCGCGGCGTGGATGGAGCGCCTGCGCGGGGAGGGCCGGCCGTGACCATCCCCTTCCCCCAGATCCACTGGGCCTACCTGCTGCCCGTCCTCTTGGTGGTGGGAGGGGCCGTCTTCGTCCTCATGTGGGACGCGTTCTTCCCCCAGCGGGAGCGCTCCTTCCTGGTCACCCTCACCCTGGCGGTGCTGGCCTCGGCGCTGGGCGCCTCCCTCGCGGCCCAGCCGGGGAGCGAGGCGGCCTCGATGGGGGGGATGTACCTCTACGACGGCTTCACGCGCTTCGTCTTCGCCCTCATCCTGCTGTCGAGCTTCTTCTCGGTGCTGCTGTCGGCCGCCCAGCGGAGCCTGGAGGAGGTCCCGGCGGGGGACTACCTGGGTCTCATCCTCTTCGCCACCTCGGGCATGATGCTCATGGCGGCCACCCGGAGCCTCCTGATGGTGTTCGTGGGGCTGGAGATCTTCTCGCTGGCCCTCTACGTCCTGGCGGGCTTCCTGCGGGGGCAGCCGGAGGGGAACGAGGCGGCGCTCAAGTACTTCCTGCTGGGCTCCTTCGCCTCGGGCTTCCTCCTCTACGGGATGGCCCTCATCTTCGGGGCGACGGGCTCGGTGGACCTCATGGAGATCGCCCAGCGGCTGACCACGAGCCCGCCCTCCCGGAGCCCCGCCTTCCTGCTGGGGCTGGGATTCGTGGTGGTGGGGCTGGGGTTCAAGGTGGCGGCGGCGCCCTTCTACATGTGGACGCCGGACGTCTACGAGGGCTCCCCCACGGCGGTGACGGCCTTCATGTCGGTGGGCCCCAAGGTGGCCGCCTTCGCCGCCTTCTTCCGCCTCCTGCTGGCGGTGGGCCCCCGGGCGGGGGCGGAGCTGGACGCCATCCTCTGGGTGATGGCCGTCCTCACCATGACGGCGGGGAACGTCTCGGCCATCTGGCAGTCGAACATCAAGCGAATGCTGGCCTACTCGAGCATCGCCCACGCGGGCTACATCCTGGTGGCGCTGGCCGCCGTCCGGCGGGGGAGCGACCTGGCGACGGGGAGCTTCCTCTTCTACATGCTGGTCTACGCGCTGATGAACATGGGCGCCTTCTGCGTGGTGGTGGCG
Source organism: Candidatus Tectomicrobia bacterium RIFCSPLOWO2_12_FULL_69_37 (assembly GCA_001790955.1). Classification (GTDB taxonomy): domain Bacteria; phylum UBA8248; class UBA8248; order UBA8248; family UBA8248; genus 2-12-FULL-69-37. Next base: position 9,536 of record MGDP01000091.1, on the reverse strand, counting down.
GCGGGCGCCCGGGGGGAGGAGCGCACCCGGATCGAGGACTACGCCGGCCTGGGCTACACCCGGCCCGCCCTGGCCGCCGCGATGGCGCTCTTCATGGTCTCGCTCGCCGGCATCCCCCCGACGGGGGGGTTCGTGGCCAAGTTCTACCTCTTCAGCGCCGCGGTGAAGGTGGGCTTCGTGTGGCTGCCCGTCATCGCGGTGCTGAACAGCGTGGTCTCGGTCTCCTACTACCTCAGGCTCGTGGTGCTGATGTACATGCGCGAGCCCGGGGAGGCGCCCGCCCGCCCGGGCCTGCTGGGGCCGGGGTGGAGCTACGCCCTGGCGGCCCTGGTGCTGGCGGCCGCGGGGGTGCTGAATTTCGGGATATTCCCCTCCTCTTTCTTCGAGCTGGCCCTGCGCTCCACCCTCTTGCTGAATTGAGGCCGGGCCTGGGAAATCGGGCCGGGCGGGGTTGGTTTTGGGCCGGGGCCGTGCTATAGAAGGAGGGCAACGCAGCCGAGAGCACCCCCGTCCGCAATGAGCCGCAGGGGCGGGTTCGCCCGGAGAGCCCCTCCGGGCCGGGGGGAGGAGGCGCCGGTTTTTCGTGGGGGAGGCGATGGCCGAGATCCTGGGCGCGTTCTTCCGCGACTACCAGTCGATCAACTCCTACGTGCCGATCTTCATCTTCACCCTGGTGGCCTTCGGCTTCGCGGGGGTGACGCTGGTGGTGGCGCTGCTGGTGCGGCCCCACCGGCCCGACCCGGCCAAGCTCTCCCCCTACGAGTGCGGCATCCCCCCCCTGATGGAGGCGCACGAGCGCTTCTCCATCCGCTTCTACCTGCTGGGGATCCTCTTCCTGCTGTTCGACGTCGAGGCGGTGTTCCTCTTCCCGTGGGCGGTGCGGTACGACTACCTGGGGCTGTTCGGCTTCATCGAGATGATGCTCTTCATCGCCATCCTGCTGGTGGGTTATTTCTACGCCTGGAGGAAGGAGGCGCTGGAATGGGCGTAGTCGAGGGGAAGTTCAGCGACAACTTCATCACCACGCGGATCGACAGCCTGGTGGCCTGGGCCCGCAAGAGCGCGCTCTGGCCCATGACGTTCGGGCTGGCCTGCTGCGCCATCGAGATGATGGCGTCGGGCGCCTCACGGTACGACTTCGACCGCTTCGGCGTCATCTTCCGGGCCAGCCCGCGCCAGTCGGACGTGATGATCGTGGCGGGCACCGTGACCCACAAGATGGGCCAGGCGCTCCGGCGGGTGTACGACCAGATGCCCGAGCCCCGCTGGGTGATCGCGATGGGCAACTGCGCCACCTGCGGCGGGCCCTACGCCAACTACGCCGTGATGCAGGGGGTGGACGAGGTCGTCCCCGTGGACGTCTACGTCCCCGGCTGCCCGCCCCGCCCCGAGTCCCTGATGTGGGGCGTCATGCAGCTCCAGAAGAAGATCGAGCAGGAACGCTATATCCGCCGCAAGGCTTGAGGCGGCCAAGGGAACCCGATGCCTGACGAAGCCCAGCCGGACGGCAAGGAAGAGGGCGGCGCGTCCGCGCCCGCCGGGGCGAAGGCCCCGCCGGCGCAGGACCTGCGGGAGCTCGTGGAGCGCGAGTACGCGGGCGCCGTCCTCGAGCAGACGGCCTACAAGGACCTGGCGAGCGAGGCCACCCTGGTGGTCCGGATGGACGCCCTGGTCCAGGCGGGCGCCCTGCTGCGCGACCACCCTTCGGCGCGGTTCCGCCTGCTCTCGGACCTCACGGCGGTCCACTACCCCGGGGATGAGCGGCCGTTCCACGTGGTCTACCACCTGTACAGCTTCGACCATAACCGGCGGCTCCGGCTCAAGGTGAAGGCCCGCGACGGGGAGCAGGTGCCCTCGGTCGTGCCCGTCTGGGGCGGGGCCAACTGGATGGAGCGGGAGGTGTACGACCTGTTCGGGGTGTCCTTCAAGGGCCACCCGGACCTGCGGCGCATCCTCCTCCCCGAGGACTGGGGCAGCCACCCCCTCCGCAAGGACTACCCCCTGGAGGGGCGGGGGGAGCGGGTGTACACCAAGCCCAGGCGCAAGGAATTCGGCGATTGAGGGAGGCCGAGTGATGTTCGAGGTGGAGTCCTCCACCCGGGTCGAGCGCTCCTCGGTGGTGCCCGGAACCGAGGAGCTCATCATCAACATGGGGCCCCAGCACCCGAGCACCCACGGCGTGCTGCGCGTCATCCTGCGCCTGGACGGCGAGACGGTGAAGGACTGCGACTGCGACATCGGCTTCTTGCACCGCGGCACCGAGAAGATCGGGGAGAACATCACCTACACGATGTTCATCCCCTACACCGACCGGCTCGACTACATCGCGGCGCCCTCGAGCAACCTCGCCTGGGTGACGGCGGTGGAGAAGCTCTTCGGCTGGGAAATCCCCATGCGGGCCCACTACATCCGCACCCTGGTGGCGGAGTTCTCCCGCATCTCGAGCCACCTGCTCTGGCTGGCGACCCACGCCCTCGACATCGGGGCGATGACGGTCTTCCTGTGGTGCTTCCGCGAGCGGGAGATGGTGCTCGACCTCTTCGAGCATGCCTTCGGGGCGAGGCTCACGGTGAACGCCTTCCGCCTGGGCGGGCTCTTCCAGGACGTGCCCCAGAAGTTCCTGGACCTCTCGCAGGAGTTCGCCGACCTCTTCCCGGGCCGCATCGGCGACTACGAGACGCTCCTGACCGACAACCGCATCTGGCTCCAGCGGACGCGGGGGGTGGGGGTCATCTCGGCGGACGACGCGATTGATCTCAGCCTCACGGGGCCCATCCTGCGCGGCAGCGGGGTGCGGTGGGACATCCGCCGGGCCCAGCCCTACGCCGCCTACCCCTACCTGGACTTCGTGGTGCCGGTCGGGGAGAACGGCGACGTCTACGACCGCTACCTGGTGCGCATCGAGGAGATGCGCCAGAGCACCCGCATCATCCAGCAGTGCCTCGCCCAGCTCCCCAAGGGGCCGGTGAGCTGCAAGGTGCCCCGCACCATCAAGCCCCCGGCGGGGGAGGTCTACCACAGCATCGAGAACCCCAAGGGCGAGTTCGGCTTCTACATCGTGAGCGACGGCTCGGAGACCCCCTACCGGGTCCGCATCCGGCCCCCCTCGTTCGTGAACCTGGGCGGCCTGAAGAAGCTGGCGCTGGGCGGCCTGGTGGCGGACGTGGTGGCCATCATCGGCAGCATCGACATCGTCCTGGGCGAGTGCGACCGCTGAGCGGGCGCGCCCGGGGCTGACGGGCGGAAGAGGAGTCCTCCGGTTGGGAATCGCGGTCGAGGCGGTCATCGCCCTGGTGAAGATCGCCGTGGTGCTGGGCGTCGTCTCCCTGGTGGTGGCGTACCTCACCTACCTGGAGCGGAAGATCATCGCCCACATCCAGCAGCGCCTGGGCCCCATGCGGGTGGGCTGGCACGGCCTCCTCCAGCCCATCGCGGACGGGGCCAAGCTCTTCCTCAAGGAGGACATCATCCCCGACAAGGCGGACAAGGTCGTCTTCGTCATCGCGCCCATCATGGTGCTGGTGCCGGCCTTCGTCGTGTACTCGGTGCTGCCCTTCAGCTCCACCTTCTACATCACCCAGGTCAACATCGGAATCTTCTTCATCCTGGCGGTGAGCTCGCTCGGCGTCTTCGGCATCGTCATGGCGGGCTGGGCCTCGAACAGCAAGTACAGCCTCCTGGGCGCGCTGCGGAGCGCCGCCCAGATGCTGAGCTACGAGATCTTCCTGGGCTTCTCCATCATCGGCCCCCTCATGCTGGCGGGCTCGCTGAACATGCAGAAGATCGTCGAGGCCCAGAGCGACGTGTGGTTCGTCTTCTACCAGCCGCTGGCCTTCGTGGTCTTCTTTATCGCCGCGCTGGCCGAGACGAACCGCGTGCCCTTCGACCTGCCCGAGGCCGAGACCGAGCTGGTCGCGGGCTTCCACACCGAGTACAGCGGCATGAAGTTCGCGTTCTTCTTCCTGGCCGAGTACGCGAGCATCATGGTGGTCTCCACCGTGGCCGTGACGCTCTTCTTCGGGGGCTGGCAGGGGATCGGCTGGATCCCGCTGCCCGGCTTCGTATGGTATGTGCTGAAGCTGGGCGCCATGATCTTCGTGTTCATCTGGATCCGCGCCACCCTGCCGCGGTACCGCTACGACCAGCTCATGCGGCTGGGGTGGAAGTTCATGTTCCCGCTGGTGATGGCGAACATCTTTTTGACCGGCTTGGTGAAGTTCCTCTTCCTCTAGGACGGCGGAGGCGGCCTTGGAGCTGGCGTTCTTCTACCTGTTCGCGGCGGGCATCGTGGGGGCCTCGCTCCTGATGGTGACGCGCGCCAACGTCATCCACGCGGCGCTCTTGCTGGTGCTGGCCTTCCTGTTCATGGCGGGCCTGTTCGTGCTGGCGGGGGCGGAGTTCCTGGCGGGGGTCCAGATCCTGATCTACGCCGGGGGCATCATGGTGCTCTACCTCTTCTCGATCATGCTGATGAACGTGGGCGTCGCCGTGCGCCTGCGGCAGTGGCACCGCCAGAGCGTCCTTGCCCTCGCCGCGGCCGTCCTGCTGGGCGCCGAGGTCTGGGCCGTCCTGGGGCGGGGGGGCTACCCGGGCGCCAAGGCGTGGGGCTGGGGCCTGGGCCAGACGCCGGGCAACGTGGAGGCGCTGGGCGAGGTGCTCTACACGAAGTTCCTGTTCCCCTTCGAGGTCGCCTCGATCCTGCTGCTGGCGGCCATGATCGGGGCGATCGTCCTGGCCAAGCGGGAGATCACCCGCTAGGCGGGGGGAGGAGGCGCGCATGGTCCCGCTGACGCACTACCTGGCCCTGGGGGCGATCCTCTTCCTCATCGGGGCGGCGGGCGTTCTCATGCGGCGGAACGCCATCATGATCCTGCTCAGCATCGAGCTGATGCTGAACTCGGTGAACATCACGTTCGTGGGCTTCGCCCGGCAGTGGGCCGACCTGACCGGCCAGGTGTTCGCCATCTTCGTCATCGCGGTGGCCGCGTGCGAGGCGGCCGTGGGGCTGGCCATCCTGATCTCGCTCAACCGCGACCGCCAGATGATGAACGTGGACGAGATCAACCTTCTCAAGTGGTAGGGCGCGCATGATCCGCTACGCTTGGCTCATCCCGCTGTTCCCCCTGGCCGGGGTGCTGATCAACGGCCTCCTGGGGTCCCGGGTGCGGGACAAGGCGGGCCACGTGGCCTCCCTGATGGCGGGCCTCTCCCTCCTGGTGGTGCTGGGGATCGCCCGGGAGATGATCCTGGGCCCGGGCGGGAGCCACGTCGTGCCGGTGTGGACCTGGATCACGGCGGGGAGCCTGAGCGTCTCGGTCAGCTTCCTCGTCGACCCCCTGAGCACCATCATGCTCCTCGTGGTGGCGGGGGTGGGGTTCGTCATCCACGTATACTCCATCGGCTACATGCACGGGGATCCCGGCTACCCCCGCTTCTTCACCTACCTGAACCTCTTCATGCTCTCCATGCTCCTCCTCGTCATGGCCGACAACTACCTGCTCATGTTCGTGGGGTGGGAGGGCGTGGGGCTGTGCAGCTACCTCCTCATCGGTTTCTGGTACGAGAAGCAGTCGGCCTCGGACGCCGGCAAGAAGGCCTTCATCGTCAACCGCATCGGGGACGCCGGCTTCCTCCTGGGCTTGTTCCTCATCTGGACGCTCACGGGCAGCCTGAGCTACGCCGAGGTCTTCAAGGCCGCGCCCCAGCTGGCCGCCCCGGCGGCCACCGCCATCGGGCTCCTCCTCTTCATCGGGGCGATGGGCAAGAGCGCCCAGATCCCCCTCTACGTCTGGCTCCCCGACGCGATGGAGGGCCCGACCCCGGTCTCGGCCCTCATCCACGCCGCCACCATGGTGACGGCGGGGGTCTACATGGTGGCCCGCACGAGCCCCGTCTACGTCCAGGGGCCGGGGGCGCTCGAGGTGATCGCCCTCGTGGGCGCGCTCACGGCCATCTTCTCCGCCTCGATCGGCCTGGTGCAGAACGACATCAAGCGCGTGATGGCCTACAGCACGGTGAGCCAGCTGGGCTTCATGTTCATGGCCATGGGGGTGGGCGCCTTCGCCTCGGGCATCTTCCACCTGATGACCCACGCCTTCTTCAAGGGGCTCCTCTTCCTCGGGGCGGGGAGCGTCATCCACGCCCTCCACCACGCCCCGGCCGCCCAGCAGCAGGACATGCGCTACATGGGCGGCCTGCGCTCGAAGATGCCCGTCACCTACTGGTGCCTCGTCGCGGCCGCCCTGGCGCTCGCCGGGGTGCCGCCCTTCGCCGGCTTCTGGAGCAAGGACGAGATCCTGGCGGGGGCCTTCTTCAGCGGGCACTACGTGGTCTGGGGGCTGGGGACGGCGGCGGCCCTCATGACGGCCTTCTACGTGTTCCGCATGATCTTCATGACCTTCCACGGCGAGATGCGGGTGGACCACCACGCCCGCGAGCACATCCGCGAGTCGCCCGCCGTGATGACGGTGCCGCTCGTCATCCTCGCCGTCTTGAGCGTGGTGGGGGGCGTCCTCCCGGGCTTCCCGCCGGACGCGGGCTGGATCCACAAGTTCCTCGCCCCCTCCCTGGCCAAGGCCCCCGGCCACGCGGCCCTGGACGAGGGGGTGCGGGTGGTGAAGGCGGCGGCCCAGGCGGGGGCGCAAGGCGGCGGCCACGGGACGGCGGGCATCGCCCTCATCGTGCTGGCCATCGCGGTGGCCCTGGGCGGCATCGCCCTGGCGTGGCGGATGTACCTCCGCGACACCGCCGCCCCGGCCCGGCTGGAGCGGCGCTTCCCGGGGCTCTACCGGCTCCTCCTCAACAAGTACTACGTGGACGAGATCTACCAGGCCTGCATCGTGGAGCCCATCTACCGGCTGATGCGGGCGCTGTTCGACTTCGACCAGAAGGTGGTGGACGGCGCGGTGAACGGGAGCTCCTTCCTCACCGTGTGGTTCAGCCGGATCTCGGGCATCTTCGACCTCAGGACGGTGGACGGCGCGGTGAACGGCACGGCCGGGGTGATCGGCTTCTTCTCGCAGCTGTTCAAATTCATCCAGTCGGGGATGGTGCAGAACTACCTCTTCGTCATGCTCTTGGGCGTTTTCCTCATGGTGAGCGCCTATTTGTTCCGCTGAGGGCATCGGGCTTTGGAGGGACTATGAGCAACCTGCCGCTTCTCACGCTGGTCACCTTCCTGCCCGCCTTGGGGGCGGTGATCCTCATGCTCTTCTTCCAGAAGGAGCGGACCGGGGCGATCAAGGCTTTCGCCACGGGGGTGGCGGCGGTGGACTTCCTCGTGTCCCTCCCCTTGTGGACGAGCTTCGACACCGCCCAGGCGGGCTTCCAGTTCGTCGAGAAGGCGGCCTGGATCCCTTCCATCGGGGTGAGCTACTTCATGGGGGTGGACGGCATCAGCGTCCTTCTGGTGCTCCTCACCACCCTCACCATGGTGGTCTCGGTGGTGTGCTCCTTCACGGCCATCCATGAGCGGGAGAAGGAGTACTACGTCTGCCTGCTCCTCCTGGCGACGGGCATGCTGGGCACCTTCATCGCGCTCGACCTCTTCCTCTTCTACGTCTTCTTCGAGATCACCCTGGTCCCGATGTACTTCCTGATCGGCATCTGGGGCGGGCCGCGCAAGCTCTACGCGGCCATCAAGTTCTTCCTCTTCACGCTCTTCGGCAGCGTGCTGATGCTCTTGGGGATCCTGGCCCTCTACTTCGTCAACCTCAAGACGGGGACGGGCAAGCTCACCTTCGACATCGCCGAGCTCTACACCGTGGGACCCAAGATCCCGATGCAGCTGCAGGTGTGGATCTTCCTCGCCTTCTTCATCGGGTTCGCCATCAAGGTCCCCATGTTCCCCTTCCACACCTGGCTGCCGGACGCCCACGTCGAGGCGCCCACGGCGGGGAGCGTCATCCTCGCGGGCATCCTCCTGAAGATGGGCACCTACGGCTTCGTGCGCTTCGTGCTCCCGCTGCTCCCCCAGGCGAGCCAGGCGTTCGTGCCCTTCATGGTGCTGCTCTCGGTCATCGGCATCATCTACGGCGCCCTGGTCTCCATGGCCCAGACCGACGTGAAGAAGCTCGTGGCCTACTCCTCGGTGAGCCACCTGGGCTTCGTCATGCTGGGCGTCTTCGCCCTGAATGACCAGGGGCTCCTGGGCGCCCAGCTCCAGATGCTCAACCACGGCATCAGCACCGGGGCGCTGTTCCTCCTGGTGGGGATCGTCTACGAGCGGCGCCACACCCGCATGATCTCGGACTTCGGCGGGCTCTCCAAGGTGGTGCCCGTCTACGCCACGATCTTCGCCATCACCATGCTGAGCAGCATGGGCCTGCCGGGCCTGAACGGCTTCGTGGGCGAGTTCCTCATCCTTGTCGGGGCTTTCAAAGCCTTCGCGCTCCCGCTTACTTACCAGCTTTACGCCCCGGCCTTTGCCGTGATCGGAATCATCCTGGGCGCGGCCTACATGCTCTGGCTCTTCCAGCGGATGTTCTTCGGCACCCTGGACAACCCCGCGAACCAGAAGCTCACGGACTGCACCGCGCGCGAGGTGGCCTACATGCTGCCCATGGTGGCGCTCATGTTCTGGATCGGCCTCTACCCCCGGCCCTTCCTCGCCCGGATGGAGGCGAGCGTGAGCCGGGTCGTGAAGATGGCGACCCTGGCCCAGGCGCCCTCCCCGGCGAGCGTGGCCGGCCTGGGCCGCGGCGCCCAAGAGGCCCCCCGCCGCTGAGGCGGGCGGAATAAGGAGCTTGAGCCGATGCAGGCGGTCTTCCCCGACGTCAACCTCGCCCTCGCGGCGCCCGAAGTGGGACTGGCGATCCTGATTTGCGCCGTC
>MGDP01000091.1:0-681 GCA_001790955.1 Candidatus Tectomicrobia bacterium RIFCSPLOWO2_12_FULL_69_37 | reverse complement strand
TGGAGAACAAGGCCCTGGTCGGGATGCTGAGCCTGGCGGGGGTGGTGGTGCTCGCCCTGGTGAGCCTCTCCCAGTGGGGGGGGGAGCCGCGGAGCGGCTTCAGCGGCTTCTATGTCGCGGACAACTTCAGCGTCTTCGTGAAGGTGCTGGTCTTCGCCTGTACCGCCTTCTCCATCCTGCTCTCGCTCCAGTACGCGAAGGTCGAGAAGATCAACTACGGCGAGTACTACGCCATGATGCTCTTCTCCCTCTTCGGGATGACGGTGATGGTGTCGGGGAGCGACTTGCTCACTATCTACCTCGGGCTCGAGACGATGAGCATCAGCATCTACGTGCTGGTCGCCTTCATCCGGCACGACCCCCTGAGCCGGGAGGCGGGGCTCAAGTACTTCCTGATGGGGGCCTTCGCCTCCGGCATCCTGCTCTATGGCATCGCCCTGATCTACGGCTTGACCGGAACCACCGGCCTCGCGGCGATCGCCCAGGCCTTCGGCGGGAAGACGCTGGCCGCCGACCCGACCATGGTCTTCGCGCTCATCCTCCTGGTGGCGGGCTTCGGCTTCAAGCTCGCCCTGGTGCCCTTCCATATGTGGCTGCCCGACGCCTACACCGGGGCCCCGACGGCCATCACCGCCTTCATGTCGGTGGCGGTCAAGGGGGCGACGGTGGCGGCGGTCATCC
>MGDP01000090.1 GCA_001790955.1 Candidatus Tectomicrobia bacterium RIFCSPLOWO2_12_FULL_69_37 | reverse complement strand
CAGGCGCTTTCCCCGCCCATGGGGCGGATCTGATCGCGGAGGAGGCCCCGGCGGTCGAGGATCATGGTGAGAGCCCCGGCGGCGGCGCCCAGGACGGCGGCGGTGGCGAGGTTCATGGCGGCGTAGGGGAGGCCGAGGAGCCCGGCGGTCAGGGTGAACTTCTCGGGGCTCATGAGGGGGGCGCTGATCCAGAAGGCCATGACGGGGCCGAGCGGCACCCCTCCGGCGAGCAGGGCGGCGATGACGGGGATGACTCCGCAGGAGCAGAGCGGTATCACGGCGCCGGTGGCGGCCGCGCCCAGGATGGCGGCGCCCTCCCCGCGCTGGAAGAGGACGCGGATGCGCCCGGCGGCGCCCGAGGAAGTGGCCCAGGCGGAGAGCGCCACGCTCAGGGCGAAGTAGGGGAGGATGTTCCAGAAGGCCTTGGCGGCGAAGAGGAGGTTGCGGAGAATCTCCCGCGCCATGCGCTCGGGGGTGAGGCCCAGCCAGAGTCCCAGCGCCGCGAGGCCGGCCGCCAGCATCGTCAGGAGGAGCAGCCAGGCGCGGGGGCTCCCGCCTTCGCGAAGCCCGCTTCCACCCTCCGCAGCGGTAGTCCCGCTGCTGCGGAGGACGGGTCGGCGGGCGGAGGAAGGCCGCAGGGCGTCGGTCCACCGCGCCCAGCGCCTGGGAGTAGGGGCGTATTGCAATACGCCCCTACCCGCGGGGGCGGAGACGATGGGGAGGGACTCGCGGGCGCTCAAGGAAGGCTCTCCTTATTTTTCTTCCTGGTAGTCCGGAAGGCAGCAGGGGTCGAGGGGGAGGAAGAGGGTTTCGGCCTCTTGGGCGAGGTGCTCGACGGCGCGGACGGCGGCCTCGCGCTCCCCGGCTGGGAGGCGCTCCAGGAGGGCGCGGTCCCCCGCGGCGCACTCGGCGGTGATCTCGTGGCCGAGGGAGAGGCCCTCCGGGGTGGGGATGAGGCAGCACACCCGGCGGTCCCCGGGGCGCAGCCTGCGCTCGATGAGGCCGCGCTCCACCAGGGGGTCGGCGCAGCGGGTGGCCCCGCTCGGCGTCAAGCCCAGGCGGGCGGCGAGGGCCCCCATGGGGAGGCCCGCCCCGCCGCCCTCCTCGCAGAGGGTGCGGAGGAGGGCCCACTGGCTGTAGGTCAGGCCGCGGCAGCAGACGGCGTCGCGGTCGGCGGGCCGGCGGCGGTCGGCCAGGCGGTCGAGGGCGCGCTTCAGGCGCATGCCGAGGGCGTCCTGGCCCTCCACCACCGGCGCCGCCGGCTGGGTTCCACCGTTCCTTGCCGCCATGCTGGGTCCCCCCTGATGGTTCGGGTGATCAATATTTGACAAAATTAACTATGTGCCTCTTCCTCCCGCCCGTCAAGCGGAATTTCACGGGCGAGCGGTTGTGGCCCCCGGGGGCGGGGCCTATACTCCGAAATCCTGGATTTTTCCCGGGCGCGGGGCCTGCGGCCCCGCGCGGCGCCGAGAGGGTGACCCCGTGGTGGACGACGCCGAGCTCGCCGAGGTCTTCGAGGAGGCCGCCTCCGGGCGCGTGGCCGGGATCCTGGGGGACGTCCGCCAGGTGCTGCGGGTGACCCAGGCGGCCTTCTTCTTCCGCGCCCTGGCGGCGCACGAGGCCTACCTGGCGGCGGCCTGGGAGGCGCTCAAGCCGAACGCCTCCGTCGCCTACTTCGAGCGCTGCGCCGACAGCCTGAGGATGCGGATGACGCCCCCCCTGCCCCCCGACGTGCCCGAGCACGCGGAGGCCCTTGAGGAGCTGGGCTACCCGGCGGAGCGGGTCGCCGAGGTCGCCGGGATCCTCGAGGCCTACAACTACGCGAACCCCAAGAACCTCATCCTCGCGGCGGCCCTCAAGGGGGCCCTCAACGGGGTGAGGATCGGCGGGGTGAAGCCCGGCCACGCGGGGGACCTCGACCCGCTCCCCCAGGGCCCGCCCCGCTCCATGCGCAAGGCCGCGCTGGTGGACCCCGCCCGGGCGGAGGGCAGGGTGCGCGCCCTCCTGGAGGAGATCGGCCGCAGCTCCCCGGGCGGGGCGGTGGGCAGCGTCTGGCGGGCGCTGGCGGGCCATCCGGAGTACCTGGAGCTGGCCTGGGCCTTCGTCCGGGAGGAGTCGAAGAAGAAGGGCTTCGAGATCACCGTCAGCCTCTCCCAGGGGGCGGCCGCCGCCGCGGCCCAGGAGTTCCCCCACCCGGTGGCGCTCGACCGCGCCCGGGCGCGCGCCCTGGGGCTGGGCGAGGCCGAGGTGGATCGCATCGACCGCACGCTGGACCGCTTCATCCATCTCATCCCGCGCACGAACGTCTCCATCCTGCTCCTCAAGGCCGCCCTCCTCGGGGAGGGGAGGGTGCGCCGCAAGCCCTTCGAGGGGGAGTGAGGCCCGCCCGGCCGTCCTCCGGGAGCCCCGGAGGCCCGATGCCCAGGTGCGTGAGGGTGCGCCCGTGACCGGGTGGGAGGCGGTTCTCGCGGTGGCGGTCTTCTTCCTCGCCGGGACGGTCAAGGGCACCATCGGCTTCGCGCTCCCCCTGATCGGGGTACCCTTCCTCTCCGTCTTCATCGGCCCCCGGGACGCGGTGATGATGATGTCCATCCCCGTCTTCCTCACCAACCTGGCCAACGCCTGGATCGACCGGCGGCAGTGGCGCTACGCGAAGGAGATCGTCCTCTACACGGCGGCGGGCGTCCTCGCGGTGCCGGCGGGCACCCTCTTCCTCCACTGGGTGAACCCCGAGGTGGCGCGCCTCCTGCTGGGGCTGGCGGTGTACTTCTACCTGGCCGCCCGGGGCCTCTTCCCTCCCGTGGAGACCCTCTCCCGGGCCGGCCGGGTGGGCATCGGTGGGAGCCTGGGGGCGCTGGCGGGTTTCATGACGGGGGTCGCGAGCGTGCCCGGGCCCGTGAACGTCGTCTACTTCTCCATGTTCTCCTGGCCCAAGGAGGCGTTCATCTTCATGATGAACTTCTTCAACACGCTGGTCGCCTCCTCCCTGGTCGCCTCCCTCGCCTACCATGGGAGCTACACCCTGGGGGCGCTCCTGTGGATCGGGGCCTCCCTCGTCCCCATCTTCGGGGGCATGTGGCTCGGCCTGCGCCTCAGGGACCGGCTCGACCAGGCGCTCTTCTACCGGGTGGTGCGGCTGGCGCTCTTCTGGGTGGCGACGAGCCTCGTCCTGCGCTCGGCCTGGAAGTTCCTCGCCTGAGGCCGGGGAGGGGGCCGGAGTTCGGGGTTTTTTCGCCAATTTTCCCTCATTTTCCGTCATGAAACCGCATTTTCCCCCTGGACTTTTCGGCCCGGGAATCTATACTGAATTCGTCCACATTACAGACGGGGGGAAGATGGGGGGCTCCATGATGGGGCGGGCCCCGAGGGGATGCCTCGCCCGGGCGGCCCGCCCGATGTCCCTCCCGCCATCTCGCGCGTGCCCTCCGGGCCCTGCCGGGCTTGATCTTCCCCGCGCCGTGGAGTAGCTTCCCCTGCCCTGCCTGGGGAGGGGCCGTGTTGTTGACACCTCCCCGGACGGATGGGAGGATCCGGGCGGTTTCGGGCGGTGAGGTGCCTCGTCCGGCCGGAGTCGGGCTTGCGCATACTGGAGCGCCCGTAGCTCAGCTGGATAGAGCAACGGACTTCTAATCCGTAGGCCGCAGGTTCGAATCCTGCCGGGCGCGCCAAGGAGCACCCCAAGCGGCTCGCCGCTTGGGCGGCGGTGCCCGCCACCGCCCGTCAAGGCTGTCCCGCACGCGGTGGGTGTAGCTCAGCGGTTAGAGCGCCGGGTTGTGGCCCCGGAGGCCGGGGGTTCAAATCCCCTCACTCACCCCATCCACCCTCCCAGGGATGGGATTCGGCCGCTCCGAGGGCGCCCGTAGCTCAACTGGACAGAGCATCGGACTTCGGATCCGAAGGTTGTAGGTTCGAGTCCTACCGGGCGCGCCAGGGGTGGAACCCCGGGCGAGGGATTCCAAGCGGCCGGCCGCTTGGGGACCCCCCCCGCGGCGGCGGGCAGGGACGGGAGAGAACGCGAATCGGCGCCCCCCCCGGGGGCGCTCTTGGGCCGCTAGCTCAACTAGGCAGAGCAACGGACTCTTAATCCGTGGGTTGAAGGTTCGATTCCTTCGCGGCCCACCATGGATGCCTTGGACGCCGGGCGCGGCGCGCGCCCGGCGTTCGTTTGCCTGGACGGCTACTCCGGCACGAACGCCACCGCGCGGATCCAGGCCCCGCTCGCCTTCTCGACCTTGATGGGGAAGAGGGCGATTTTGAAGCCGGAGGGGGGGAGCTGGTCGAGGTTCGCGAGCTTCTCGGCGTGGATGTACTCGCGCTCCCGCGCCAGGAAGTGCGAGGGCCAGAGCGAGTGGGGCCGCCCCGCCAGGTGGTTCCGCTTCATGAACTTGTAGGGCACGTCGAAGCCCCAGGCGTCCGTGGCCATCACCTTGATGCCCTGCTCGATGAGCCAGAGGGTCGCCTCCCGCGACATCCCCGCGAAGCACTCGAAGAAGTCCGGCTTGCGGTGGTGCTTGTCCGCGCCGGTGCGGATGCACACGATGTCCCGCGGCTTCAGGGCGTAGCCGATCTTCCTGAGCGCGTCTTGCACGTCCCGCGCCGTGATCTCGTAGCCCGCCGGCTTCTCGTGGAAGTCCAGCACCACCCCGTCCCCGAAGCACCACTCGAGCGGCACCTGGTCGATGCGCCTGGCGGGCGCGCCCTCGGAGAGGGGCCCGTAGTGGTAGGGGGCGTCCAGGTGGGTGGCCGCGTGGGTGGAGACGTGCAGGGTCTCGCCCGAGGTGCCCATGCCGTCCGGCAGGTCGGCGGGGTCGATGCCCATGTTCTTGGCGGCCATGCGGCCGTAGGCCTCGTGGTCCCAGTACATGATGACCTGCTCCTGGGGCTCGAAGGCGTTGTTCATGATCGGGACGCTGAGGTCCACGAGCCGGACCTTGGGCCAGTCCACCATGCCGTGTCCTCCGGAGCGGGGGGTCAGCCCCCCATCACGATGCCGCCGTTCACGTCGAGGCAGATGCCGGTGATGTAGGAGGCCTCGTCCGAGGCGAGGAAGAGGGCCGCGTGGGCGATGTCCGAGGGCCGGCCCACCCGGCCGAGCGGGATCTGCGCGACGACCTCCTTCTCCCGGGCGGGCAGCCACACGTCCGTCAGCGGGGTGGCGGTGGGGCCGGGGGCGATGGCGTTCACGGTGATGCCGTGAGGGCCCAGCGTCCGGGCCAGGGCGCGCGTGAGGCCGATCACCCCCGCCTTGGCCGCAGTGTAGGGGAACCCCGCCGCGACCGAGCCCAGCCGCCAGGCGGAGGAGGAGAGGTTCACGATGCGCCCGTACTTGCGGGCCATCATCTGTTCCGAGACGGCCCGGATGCAGAGGTACTCCCCCTTGAGGTCCACGCCGAGGACGGCGTCCCAGTCCTCCTCGGTGTAGTCCAGGAAGGGCTTCTTGGGGGAGATTCCCGCGTTGTTGACGAGGATGTCGATGTGCCCGAAGGCGCCGAGGCCCGCCTCCACCGCCCGGCGCACCTCGGCGCTCTTCGAGACGTCCAGCGCCTCGCACCGGGCCGCGCGCCCCTCCCCGGCCAGCGCGGCGCGGAGCTTCTCCAGGCGCTCCCGGTCCCAGTCGCAGGCGAGGATGGAGGCGCCCTCCCGGGCGAAGAGGTGGGAGACCGCCTCCCCGATGCCGCTCGCCGCCCCCGTGACCATGGCCACCCGGCCCGCGAGACGCATGCCAGGCCCTCCCGCTAGAACTGGACGAAGCCGCCGTCCACGTTGATGGACTGGCCGGTGATGCCCGCGGCGTCGTCCGAGGCGAGGAGGAGGGCCAGGGGAGCGACCTCCTCCGGGTCGATGAAGCGCTTCATGGGGACGCGGCTGCGCAGCTCCGCCTCCTGCTCCTTGAAGGTCTTGCCCGTCTCGTCCGCCCACTTCTGGATGCTCTCGGTGAACATGCCGGTCGCGACGAAGGTGGGGCAGATGCAGTTGGCGGTGATCCCCAGGGGCGCCACCTCGGCCGAGAGCGACTTCGTCAGCCCCAGGACGGCGTGCTTCGAGGCCGCGTAGGCGCTGCGGAAGGGGAGGCCGATCTTCCCCGAGACCGAGGCCACGTTGATGATGCGGCCCCACTTGCGCTCCATCATGGAGGGCAGCACCTCGCGGATGGCGGTGAAGGGGGCCTTGGCGTTGATCTGCATGGTGCGGTTCCAGACCTCGTCCGGGAGCCGGTGGACGGGCTCGAAGCTCACGATGCCGGCGTTGTTCACCAGGATGTCGATCGGGCCCAGCTCCTTCACGGCCGCGCGGATGGCCCGGAGGATGTCCTCGTCCTTCAGCACGTCGCAGCGGCAGACGAGGGCCTTGCGGCCCAGCTTGCGGATGTCGGCGGCGACCGCCTCCATCTTGTCCACCGTCCGGGCGGCCAGGGCGACGTCCGCGCCCTCCCGGGCGAAGAGCCGGGCGACGGCCCCGCCGATCCCGCCCGAGGCCCCCGTGATGAAAGCGACTCTCCCTTGCAGCTTCATGGCATCTCCTCGTCGGTAGGTGACGGCTCCAGGATTCCGGTCAGCGCGCCAGGACCTCCCGCGCGTACTTCTTGAGCTTCTCCGGCGCCACCGTGGTGGAGCGCATGCTGGGGGGCGGCGTCTCCAGATCGAGCTGGAGGGTGTCGTTCAGCCGGTTCATCAGGTTGAAGTGGCAGATGACCACCGTCAGCTCGATGATCTCCTGGGGGCTGAAGTGGGTCTTGATCTCCTCCCAGCACTTCTTGTCGCGCTTGGCCTCGTTCTTGGTGACCAGCTCGGCCCAGCGCACCACGCACTTCTGCTTGGGCGAGAGGGCCGCAGAGTTTTCGAAGTCGCCCTCGGCCGCCTTCACTTCCTCCTCCGTCAACCCGCTGACTTGACCAAGCCGCCGGTTGTGCCCGAGTCAGAAGTGGCAGGTGTTGACGGCCGAGGTGCGGATGATGGCCAGCTCCTTGGTCTTGGCGTCGAGCAGGCCCCCGCTCTCCCGCTGGATGGCGGTGGTGAAGGGGATGAGCCACTTCACCACCCAGGGGCTGTGGGCGACGGTGCGCGTGGAGTTCGAGACGAACCCGAGGAGCTCCCGGGCGCCGTCGAAGGTGCGCCTCACGTCCTCCGAGGCTTCCTCGTCCGAGATCTTGGGCAGGCGGGGCATCCTGGTCCTCCCGTTCCTTGGCCGGGCCGCCTCAGCGGCCAGCGTCCTCGACGATCCGGCGGAACTCGCCGTCGGTGAGCTGGCGCTTGCGCCAGCGGATCTCGGAGCGCACCTTCTGCACCACGGCGGGCTCCTTGCCGGGGGCGATCTTCAGGCCCAGCTCCTTCGCCTTGGTGCGGACCGCCCAGGGGCCGGAGTAGTGGCCGAGCAGGTTGTGCTGGGCGTTCCCGAACATGCGGGGCTTCATGCAGAGGTAGGACCAGAAGCCCTCCTCCCCCTCGGGGACGCAGTAGTGCACCTCGACGAGGTGGGAGAAGGCGGTCTTCCCGACGAAGGGCATGGTGTCGGTCATGGGCCACTTCATCACGTCGGAGACGAGGCGGGAGAGCTCGCTCATCTTATCGAGCCTGATGCCCAGGTCCACGCCGTAGTAGATCTGGACCACCGCGGCGACCTCGGCCAGGGGGGCGATGTGGGCGCGCTCGCCCAGGCCGTTCACGCAGGCGTCGATGAGGTCGGCCCCGCCCTCCACCCCGGCGTAGATCGCGGCGGTCGCCAGGCCGATGTCGTTGTGGGTGTGGAGGCCGATCTCGGTCCCCGGCAGCAGGCGCTTCATCTCCCGCACGACGTGGGTGTAGACGGGGGTGATGGCCATGCCGTTGATGTCGTCGAGCTTGATCATGTCGGCGCCGGCGTCCACCAGCTTCTTGCAGACCTCGGCGAGCCGCTGGATGGGGATGCGGGTGCAGTCCTGGATGAGGCAGCCGACCTTCCGGCTCTTGCCCGCCTTCTCGCGCGCGTAGTTCACCGAGCCCATGGCGCGCTCGATGGCCTGCTCGATGGTGATGCGCGCCCCCGCCATGGACTCGAAGAGGCACATCTGGTGCTCGGAGAAGGAGAAGCAGAGGGTGGTGTAGTCCGCGCCGTGGCCGAAGTTCAGGTCCACCTCCACCTTGGCCATCTCGGGGTTCAGGACGGCGGTGGGGTGCACCAGGGCCTCGATGGTCACGTTGGGGTGGCGCTTCTTGACCTCCTCCATCTCCTGGGGGTCGTCGTGGTGCATCTGGAGCATCCCCACCCCCGCCTCGACCAGCTTGTCGGCGATGAGGAGCACCTCGTCGCGCCGCAGGGAGACGCCGGGGAGCTGGCGCCCCTCGCGCAGGGTGATGTCGCAGAGCTTGAGGTTGGGGGAGATGGTCATCTTGGAGCGGATCTCCTCCGAGAAGCAGTGCTGCGAGATCCGCCACAGGTCGGTGATGGCTTCGAGCTTGCTGTTGACCGGGTGCCCAGGCATCTGTTTTCCCTTTCCCTCCGATAGAAGCGCGGTGCGGTGTGTGTTATTGCCGGGTCGGGTCCGCCGGCGCCGCGCCGGCTCCCTTGGATGCGAACAGCCCGGCGGGCCAGCAGATCTGCTTGATGATCGCCGCGACGAGCAGGACGAGGCCGATGGCGAAGGGTGTGAGCGTCGGAGTTACCACATCGGCCGTGAAAAAGACGGCCGAGGCGAAGAACAGCAGCCGCTCGATCAGGGTGGTGCGCTTGATGAAGTAGCCCTGCAGGGAGGCGGCCGCCGCGGTCGTGGCGAAAAAGGCGCCCGCCGCCGCCAGGAGTATTTCAGGGAGCGTGCCCAGGGCCATCAGCGCGGGGTTGTAGACGAAGAGGAAGGGGACGAAAAACGCGACGTACCCGTACCGGATGGCCTCCCACCCCGTCTTCCAGTAGTTGGCTCCCGCCAGCTTGGACCCTGCCAGGGCGGCGAGGGCCACCGGGGGGGTGAGGGCCGAGAGGATGGAGTAGTAGAGGACGAAAAAGTGGGCCGGGAGCTCCTGGGCCCCCAGCTTCACGAGGGCGGGCACCACGATGACCGCCACCACGATGTAGGCGGGCACGGTGGGGACCCCCATCCCGAGGATGGCCGACGCGATAGCGGTCATGACATAGGCGAGGAGGAGGCTCCCCTGGGCGTAGTCGGCCACCAGCAGGGGCAGCTTGAGGCCGACGCCCGTCGCCATGATGATCTTGACGAAGATGGCGATGCAGGCCATCCCGGCGGCGAACTCCGCCGCCCGCCGCCCGCCGTTGTCGAGGCAGTGGCGGAGGGAAGAGAGGAATTTCGCATCGAGGCCCTCGTAGCCCATCATCGCGGCCAGGAGCAGCACCGCCCAGAAGGCCGCGAGGTAGGGCGTGTAGCCCGCCACCATGATGAGCACGAGAGCGGGGATGGGGAGGAAATACTTCCATCCGCCCAGGATGTCGCGTAGCCGGGGGATCTCCTCGACGGGGATGGCCTTCAGCTCCCGGTAATGCGCCCGGAAGTGCACGCTCAGCCCCACGGTCCAGAAGTAGAGGACGGCGGGGATGGCGGCGTAGCCCATGATCTTGACGTAGGGGGTCGAGGTGAACTCGGCCATCACGAAGGCCACCGCCCCCATGACGGGGGGCATGATCTGCCCTCCCGTCGAGGCCGCCGCCTCGATCGCCCCCGCCACGTGGGGGTAGAACCCCTGGCGCTTCATCAGCGGGATGGTGAAGGTGCCCGTCGTCACGACGTTCGCGACGGGGCTGCCCGATCCCATCCCCATGAGGGCGCTCGCCATGACGGCCGCGTAGCCTCCCCCCGCCTTCTTCCCCCGGAAGAGCGCGAGCGGGAGGTCGATGAAGAACTTGGCCGCGCCCGAGTTCTCGATGAAGCTCCCGAACACGAGAAAGACCACCATGTAGGTGGCCGAGATGAAGAGGAGCGTTCCGTAGATGCCCGAGAGGTCGGTCGTGAGCATGGCGATCAAGCGGACCGGTTCCACCCCGCCGTGGAAGAAGGCCCCGGGGAGGTAGGGGCCAGCGAAGGCGTACCCGACCCCGATCAGCGCCATGATGGGAAAGACGGGCCCGAAGGCCTGGTGGGAAGCGGCTATCACCAATACGACGATCACGAGGCCGACCGCCGTGTCCACCGCGTTGGGGAACCCCTCCCGGTCCACCAGCTCGTCGGCCTCGGCGTGGATGTAGGCCGACGCCAGGAGGCCGAGGATAAGGGCCAGGAGGAAGAGATAACGGCTCCTCCCCCCCCGCTCGGCCGCCTGGAGGAACACGACGCTCAGGCCGAAGGCCAGGTGAATGTTGAGGAACGGGATGTGGGAGAAGAGGACGATCTGGGTGCTCAAGAGGTGATAGACGGCCATGCAGATTGCAAGCGTGGACGCCGCCCATGAGATCATGTTGTGCTTTTCTGGCCGCATACCCATCCCCAGCCCGCCGTTATGCGTGCGCGAAAGATTTTCGCTTGGGCTTCGGGCCGCCGCCGGCAAGAACCGGCGGCGGCCTTTCCTCAGAGCTGTGCTCCTACTTCATGAGGCCTTTTTCCTTGTAGTAGCGGACCGCGCCGGGGTGGAAGGACAGGTTCGGGGGCAGGCCCTTGAGGGCATCCTCGGGCTTGGCGCCCTTGGCCGCCGTCGAATAGGTGCCCAGAGTCGCGAGGTTCTCCTGGATCGTCTTGGTGAACAGATAGGCCGTCCGCTCCTCCATCGTGGGGGAGACACCGGCGACCAGGTACTCGCTCATGGTTGGGAAGCCCGGACTTCCCTTGAGGAGTCCAGCCGGGATCACGTAGCGGGTCAGGCCGGGCCGCTGGACGAGCTTGGCGATGGTGGGCTCGTCCAGGCCGAAGAAGTTCACGTCCAGAGTGGACATGACTTCCTGGACCCAGGGCGCGAGGGAGTTGCCGGTGGACAGGCCGAAGCCCGCGTCGATGTTCCCGTCCCGCAGGCTGTCGATCATGGCGCTGGGCTGGAGGTAAAGGAACTGCGCTTTCCCCTTCAGGCCCTTCGTCGCGATCACCAGGTCCCCGCCCACGCGGGTGGAGCCCGCGGGAGTGCCGACCGCCATCTTCTTGCCCGCTATCTGGTCCCACGAGGTCACGCCCGAGGCCTTGCGGGCGAACCACAGGAAATGCTGCCCGTACATGCTGAAGAGGGCCTGGACGTTGTACTTCTTGTCGAAGGGGCGCCTGCCTTCGAGGGCGTCCGCCACCACCATGCCGGAGAAGCCCGTCAGATGGATCCTCCCCGCGGCCACGAGCCGGATGTTGGCCACCGTCCCGCCCGTCTCCTGGGGCGCGAGGGCGAAGTCGTTGGGGTGCGCCTTGTTGATGATGGTGGCGACGCCCACCATGTACGGGAACGACGAGGTGCCCACGGGGGCCGTCCCCAGCACCATGGTCTTGGGGGCGGCTTCCGGGGTAGAGGGCAAGGCGCCCGCAAACAGGAAAATCAGGACCAGACCCAAGGTTGTCCGCATACGCTTGCTCATCATGGCCTGCCTCCTCATTTGGCTGGCGTGGTGGAACCTTCCTTTCTCGAAGCTCAGGCGCCCAGCGCGCGCGCGATCCCCGCGAACTCCTCGTCCGTGACGGTCCGCTTGCGCCACCGGACCTGCTCCCGGATCTTGGCCAGCATTTCCTCCGTCTGCTTATCGGTCAGCCGGATGCCCAGCGCCTTCGCCTTGCGGCGGACGGCGAAGGGGCCGGAATACAGGCACCACAGGATGCGGCTCTTGTTCCCGACCGTCTCCGGCGCCCAGGCGTTAAACGACCACCGGTCGCCCTCGGGCAGCACGTAGTGGACCTCGGCCGCATGGGAGAAGGAGCGGTCCCCCACGGCGGGCAGATGGGAATAGACCGGAACCTTCCAGAGGTCGGACACCAGGCTGGAGAGCTCGCACATCTTCTCGAGACGTATGCCCGTATCCAAACCATAGAGAATTTCGGCGATGGCCGCCACCTCGGCCAGGTTGGGGATGCCGGCGCGCTCGCCCAGGCTGTTCACGCCGGCGTCGATGATGTCGGCCCCGCCCTCGAGCGAGGCGAAGAGGGCAGCCGTGCCCAGGCCGAAGTCGTTGTGGGAGTGGACGGCGACCCGGGTGTTGGGGATGACCTTCTTCACCTCGCGGACGTGGTGCTTGTAGACCGCGGGGATGATGGGAGCGCAGATGTCGTCGAGCCGGATGATGTCGGCCCCCGCGTCCGCCAGGGAGCGGCAGATGTTCAGCAGGCGCTTCAGCTCCAGGCGCGAGAAATCCATGAGCAGGCAGCAGACGCCCGCGCCCTGCCCCTTGGCGTAGCGCACGGCCTCGCAGGCCTTGGCCAGGGCCTCCTCGCGGCTGATCTTCATCTTGCCCATGGACTCGTAGAGGCCGAAGTTGTAGTCGGAGACGGCGAACGCCATGCAGATGATGTCCGCCCGGCACTCGATGCAGTTGTCCACCTCGTGGCGGCAGGTCTCGGGGTTGAGGGTCGCGGTCGGGTGGACGAGCACCTCGACCTTGAACGGCAGCCCGAGCGCCTTGACCTCCTTCACCTCGTCGGGATCGTCGTGGTGCATCTGCACCATGGGGATCCCCGCCTCGGCCAGCTTCTGGGCGACGAGGATGACCTCCTCCTTGCGCAGGTTGACCCCCTCGTACTGCCTTCCCTCGCGCAGGGTGAGGTCGCAGATCGTGA
>MGDP01000089.1 GCA_001790955.1 Candidatus Tectomicrobia bacterium RIFCSPLOWO2_12_FULL_69_37 | reverse complement strand
GGCCCCTGGGCCGCCTTGCTCTTGGTCGGGAAGACCGGGCTCAGGGTGACGAAGTCCGCCCCCTCGGCGAAGGCCCGGGCGGCCTCCGCCCCGGCGTGGGCCGAGTAGCCGATGAGGCCCTTGAAGCCCAGCAGCCCGCGCACCACCCGGACGGGCAGCGTCTCCTTCCCGAGGTGGACCCCCGCCGCCCCGAGGGCCAGGGCGAGGGCCGGGTCGCCGTTCACGACGACGGAGGCCCCGCTCTCCTCCGCCAGGCGCACCACCCGCTCGCCCAGCTCCCAGCGGGCCCGGGGCGGGAGGTCCTTCTCGCGGAACTGGACGAGGCGCACCCCGCCCCGCAGCGCCGCCGCGAGCGCCCCGAGGAGGTCCCCCCCGGGGGGGACGGAGCGGTCCGTGATGAGGTAGAGGGGGTCGAGGGCGGCGGTCAAGAGAAGGAGCCTAGCCGCGAAGCCGAAGCGGATGGGTCATGGGGCAAGCGGACATGAATTTCGCGGCCACTCCACCCCTCTCCCCATGGGAGAGGGGAAGGGAGTGAGGGAACGGACCGCCGCGTCCGCTGACACCCTCCCTCACCCCCCTTCGGGGGCCGAAGCCCCTCCGGGGGGCGAAGGCCCCGGCCCTCTCCCGGAGGGAGAGGGTGAAGATGCGTTCTTTCCCCGGATGAGCGAAGCCGCGGGCGGGCACGTTCCGCCCTAGCTCCCGACGACGCCGGTGAGCGGGCTCGAGGCCGTGGCGTAGAGCTTCATGGGGATGCGCCCCGCCTCGTAGGCGAGCCGCCCCGCCTCGACGCCCAGCCGCATGGCGCGCGCCATCTTCACCGGGTCGTCGGCCCCCGCGATGGCGGTCTGCATGAGGACCGCCGAGGCGCCCAGCTCCATGGCCACCGCCGCGTCCGAGGCCGTGCCCACCCCGGCGTCCACGATGACGGGCACCGAGCACTGCTCCAGGATGATCCGCAGGTTGTAGGGGTTGCGGATGCCGAGCCCCGAGCCGATGGGGGCGGCGAGCGGCATGACCGCGTGGCAGCCCATCTCCTCCAGCTTCTTGCAGATGACCGGGTCGTCGATGCAGTAGGGGAGCACCGTGAAGCCGTCCTTGAGGAGGATCTTGCAGGCTTCGAGCAGCCCCTCGTTGTCCGGGAACAGCGTCTTCTCGTCCCCGATGACCTCCACCTTGATGAGGTCCGAGCCCGTCACCTCGCGCGCGAGGCGGGCGGTGGTGACGGCGCTCTTCACGTCGTAGCAGCCCGCCGTGTTGGGGAGGATGGTGTGCTTCTTCTGATCGAAGAAGGCCCAGAAGCCCTTCTCGCTGCGGTCGCTCAGGTCCACCCGCCGGATGGCCACCGTCACCATCTCGGCGCCGCTCGCCTCCAGGGCCTCCCGCATGACCGAGAAATTCGGGTACTTGCCCGAGCCCACGATGAGCCGGGACGTGAAGGTGCGGCTTCCGACCTGCCAGGTGCTCGACATGGCGCTCTCTCCTTGAGGCTCAACAGGGCGCGCGGCGGGCTTCCTATCCCCCGCCCACGGCCCGGACGATCTCGACCTCATCCCCATCCGACAGCGGAGTTCCCGCGTAGTCCCCCCGCCGGACCACTTCCATGTTGAGGGCGACGGCGATCCCGGTGGGCGGGAGCTCCAGCGTCTCCAGGAGGCCCGCCACCGTGAGCCCCCCCGCCACCACCTTCTCCTCCCCGTTCACCCGGATGCGCATCCGCCCTCTTCCCCACCCCGGCCGGGAAACGAAAAGACCGCTCTCCCAGAGGGAAGCGGCCCAAGACGCCGGAGGGGAACCCTCCGCCCTATCCCGGCCCGCTTCCCTTCGCTGGCATTATCCAGATCAGGTTCTAAGGGTTGCCCCCGGCGGCAGGGCTCTCAGCCAAAACACCCCTAGCGGGTCCTGCACCCCCGATTTTACCCCGCCGGGGGCGGGTGTCAAACCCCGGCGGGGAGAGGCATAATGCGGGGTCCCAGCCATCCTCCAGCTGACGTCCAAAAGGGGAGACCCCATGAAAGCGGCCATTCTCTATGAAGTCGGCAAGCCCCTCGCCGTCGAAGAGATCGAGGTCGAGGGCCCCCGGGCCGGGGAGGTGCTGGTGCGGATGGCGGCCGCCGGGGTGTGCCACAGCGACCACCACGTGATGCAGGGCATCATCCCCGCCCCCACCCCCATCATCCTCGGGCACGAGGGGGCGGGCGTGGTGGAGGAGGTGGGCGCGGGCGTCACCTCGGTCAAGCCCGGCGACCACGTGGTCTCGGTCTGGCGCTACTCGTGCGGCCGCTGCGAGCCCTGCCTCTCGGGCCGGCCGGCCACCTGCGGCGAGGGGGCCCACATGCGCAACCACGGCGTGCTCTCGGACGGCACCACCCGCTTCAAGCGGGGGGAGGAGAGGATCCACCACTGGCTCGGGGTCTCCACCTTCAGCTCCCACGCGGTGGTGTCCGAGCGCTCGGTGCTCAAGATCCGGGAGGACGTTCCCCTCGACAAGGCCGCCGTGGTGAGCTGCGCCGTCATCACGGGGGTGGGCGCGGTGATCAACGGGGCCAAGGTGCGGCCGGGGGAGAGCGTGGCCGTCTTCGGGGCGGGGGGGGTGGGGCTCAACGCCATCCAGGGCGCCGCCCTGGTGGGGGCCGAGCCCATCATCGCCGTGGACATCATGCAGAACAAGCTGGAGTTCGCGAAAAAATTCGGCGCGACCCACACCGTCAACTCCTCGGACGAGAACCCCGTCGAGCGCATCCGCGAGCTGACCGGGGGCAAGGGGGTGCACTACGCCTTCGAGCTGATCGGGCTGCCCGAGGTGATGGCCGCCGCCTTCCGCTGCCTGCGCACCGGGGGGGCGGCGGTGATCGTGGGCATCGCCGACCCCAAGTCCCTCGTGTCCGTCTCCCCCCTCTCCCTGGTGACGGAGGAGAAGCGCCTCATCGGCTCCCTCTACGGCTCCTCCGTCCCCCGGCTGGAGGTGCCCCGCCTCCTCGACCTCTACATGGCGGGCAAGCTCAACCTGGACGACCTCCTCACGCGCTCCTGGCCCATCGAGAGGATCAACGAGGCCTACGGCGCCCTCCTGCGCGGGGAGGTGGCCCGCAGCGTGGTGACGTTCAACTAGGCGCAGCCAATCCCCCCCGGAGAGGACGACATGAAGATCACCCACGTCGAGGCGGATTCCTACGTCATCCCCGTCGAGCTCCCCCGCTTCCCCGAGCCCGTGAAGTCGGACTGCGTCGTCTGCCGCGTCCACACCGACCAGGGCGTCACGGGGGTGGGGGCCACCCACCGGGCCAACCGCTTCGCCTGCCGGGAGAGCATCCGCCGCGAGCTCGGCCCCTGGCTCGCCGGGAAGGACCCCATGGCCACCGAGCGCCTGTGGGACCAGATGTTCTGGAAGTTCAACCAGCGCCGCATGACCGGGGTGTGGACGGCCGCCCTGAGCGCCGTGGACATCGCGCTCTGGGACATCAAGGGCAAGGCCCTCGGCCAGCCCGTCTACAAGCTCCTCGGGGATCACTCGGGCGAGGTGACGGCCTACTGCACCTTCGGGATGCTGGAGTACGGCCGGGAGGAGCTGGCCGAGCTGGCGGCCGGGCTCGTCCGCAACGGCTGGGACAAGATCAAGATGAAGGTGTGCGTGGACGATTCCAAGAACATCCCCGAGGACGCCGCGCGCGTCATGGCGGTCCGCGAGGCGGTGGGCCCGGACGCCGAGATCATGATGGACGCCAACCACCTCTTCAGCCTCATGCAGGCGAAGGACCTGGCCCGCCGGTGCGAGCCCTACGGCGTCCGCTGGTTCGAGGAGCCCGTCGCGGGGAACGACGTCAAGGACCTCCTGGCCCTCAAGGCCTCGACCACCATCCCCATCGCCGCCGGCCAGCAGGAGGGCATGCGCTGGCGCCACCGTGACCTCATCGCGTCCGGCGCCGTGGACATCGCCCAGCCGGACGTGGTCTTCGTCGGGGGCTACACCGAGGGAGTGAAGGTGGCCCACCTCGCCCAGGCCTACAACCTTCCCATCGCCACCCACGGCTGGCCCCACTTCAACATGCACCTGGTGGGGGCGGTCTCGAACGGCTGGCGGATGGAGTACCACCTGGAGCCCGCCGGCCTGGACGCCATGCTCTTCAAGGATCCCCCCGTCCCCGAGAAGGGCGTCATGCGCATCCCGGACAAGCCCGGCCTGGGGCTCGACTTCAACGAGGAGCGGGTGCGCCCCTACAAGGACAAGTGAGGGCCGGCCGCCTGTGGCATAATCGCGGGATGAGACGCGCCCTTCTTCTCTCCGCCGCCCTCATCCTCCTCGCCCCGCTGGCGGGCTGCACCGCCCGGCAGACGGTGGCCCGCGCCACGGGCACGGTGGTGGACGACTTCCTCGCCGCCCTGAACGCCGAGACGGACATCGTCCAGGCCCGGGAGGCGGCCGCCACCCTCTTCGTGATGATCGAGGGGCTCCTCCGCGCCGACTCCGCGAACGCGGACCTGCGCCGCGCCGCCGCCCAGGCCTACGGGAGCTTCGCCTTCGCCTTCCTGGAGGAAAAGGAGCCCGCCCGGGCGCGCGCCTTCTACAAGCGGGGGCGGGACCACGGCCTGGCGGCCCTCGAGGCCATGCCGGGCATGGGGGGGCTCCTCGCGGGGGACGCCGCCGCCCAGCGGGAGGCCCTCGCCCGGCTCAGGGAGGAGGACCTCCCGCTCCTCTTCTGGACGGCCTACTGCTGGAGCGGGCTGGTCAACCTCAGCCGCAGCGACCCGGACGCCCTGGCCGACCTCCCCCGCGCCGAGGCCATGATGGCCCGCGCCCTGGCGCTCGACCCGGCGTTCTTCCACGGCGGGCCGGACCTCTTCTTCGGGGTCTACTACGGGGGCCGCTCCCGCCTCCTGGGGGGCGACCCGGCGAAGGCCAAGATCCACTTCGAGCGCGCCGTGGCCGCCTCGGGCGGGCGCTTCCTCATGGCGAAGGTGCTCATGGCCCGCTACCATGCCGTCCAGGCCCAGGACCGCGCCCTCTTCGACAGGCTCCTCAAGGAAGTGGAGAGCGCCCCGGCGGGCCTCCTGCCCGAGGAGGCCCTCGCCAACGTCCTGGCCCGGGAGCGGGCCCGGACGCTCATGAAGCAAGCCGAGGAGCTGTTCTGATGCGCCGGCTTCTCTTCATCTTCCTGGCCGCCGCCTTCATCGCCGCCCCCGCCCGCGCCGCGACGGAGATCAAGTTCGCCTCCCTCGCCCCCGAGGGCACGACCTGGATGGAGGTCATGCGCGCCCTGGACCAGGACGTGCGCCAGGCCACCGGCGGCGCGGTGCGCTTCCGCATCTACCCGGGCGGGGTCTCGGGGAACGAGAAGGACGTGGTGCGCAAGCTCCGGGTGGGCCAGCTCCACGCGGCGGGCTTCACGGGGGTGGGGCTGGGGGAGATCCTCCCCGCGGTGCGGCTGTTCGAGCTGCCCTTCCTCTTCCGCGACCATGACGAGGTGGACAAGGCCCACCGCGAGCTCGACCCCTGGTACGAGAAGGCCTTCGAGGAGAAGGGCTACGTCCTCCTCGGCTGGTCCGAGGTGGGCTTCGCCCACTTCTTCTCCCAGGCCCCGGTCAAGAACCGGGCCGACCTCCTGCGCCAGAAGGTGTGGATGTGGGAGGGGGACCCCCTCGCCCGGGCCTACTTCGAGGCCCTGGGGGTCCGGCCC
>MGDP01000088.1 GCA_001790955.1 Candidatus Tectomicrobia bacterium RIFCSPLOWO2_12_FULL_69_37 | reverse complement strand
GGGGTCTACGAGGTCCGGACCTACCAAGGGCACCCCGGCAAGATGGAGAGCGCGATCGCGCATTGGGAGAAGCATCTTCCCGCACGGCTGACGCTCTCTCCCTGCGCCGCTCTCTTCTTCTCCGAGCCCGCTCCGGACGGCTCCTGGGAGTACGTCCACTTCTGGCCCTACCGGGACCTCAACCACAGGGCCGAGGTCCGCGCCCGCTCCCATGAAGTCGGCTGGCCCCCAGGCGCGGCTGAATATGCACGCACGGTGGTGAAATCCCAGCAGTCGGAGATCTGGCTGCCGGCCCCGTTCTCCCCGATGCGCTAGTTTCCCTCAGATTGGTACGCGCGCGCATGCAACGCGGGAGTTTGACACCGCACGCGGTGGTGGTAATGAGAGGAATCTTTATTGGGAGTTGATTGTCTCAATTGCGAGACAAACGTGTTTTCGTCTGTATACGGTGAGGGCGCATGAGCGCGAATCGCAGCCTGGCCGCCCTTTTCACCCCGCGCTCGGTGGCCGTGGTGGGTGCCTCCGCCGACCTGCGGCGCCTGGGCGGCATCCCCATCCGCCTCATGCGGG
The DNA here is from genome assembly GCA_001790955.1 of Candidatus Tectomicrobia bacterium RIFCSPLOWO2_12_FULL_69_37. Taxonomy (GTDB): domain Bacteria; phylum UBA8248; class UBA8248; order UBA8248; family UBA8248; genus 2-12-FULL-69-37. The sequence continues at coordinate 5,140 of MGDP01000088.1, read as the reverse complement.
ACCACGCCTTCCCGGGCGCCCTCTACCCCATCAACCCGAACCGCGAGGAAATCGGGGGTTTCCGCTGCTACCCCGACGTGGCCTCCCTGCCCGAGACCCCCGACCTCGCCCTCTTCGCCACCCCCCGGGAGGGTGTGCTGGCGGCCCTCCGCCAATGCGCCGGGCGGGGGGTGAAGTGCGCCGCGGTCTTCACCTCGGGCTTCGGGGAGACGGGGGCCGAGGGCGCCGCCCTCCAAGAAGAGATGGCGCGCATTGCCCGCGGCGCCGGGATGCGCCTCCTCGGTCCCAACTGCATGGGCGTCATCCACACGCGCTCCCGCCTGATGGCCACCTTCACCATCTCCATCCGCGAGGGGGAGCTCCTCTCGCCCGGCCCCGTGGCCCTCGTCACCCACAGCGGGGCCCTGGCCGCCTGCATGATCTCCGACCTCCACGACGCGGGCACGGGCCTGAGCGCCATGGCGAGCCTGGGGAACGAGGCGGACGTGGACTTCGCCGAGTGCGTGGACCACTTCGTGGACGATCCGGACACCCGCGTCATCTGCGGCTACCTGGAGTCCGTCCGGGACGGGAGGCGCCTGCGGAGCGCCGCCGGCCGGGCCCTGGCCGCGGGGAAGCCCATCGTCCTCCTCAAGTCCGGGGCCACCGAGGCGGGCGCCCGCGCCGCCCTGAGCCACACCGCCGCCCTCGCCACCCCCCACGGCGTTTTCGCCGCCTTCGCCCGCCAGTACGGGGTCGCCCTGTGCCGCTCCTACCAGGAGCTCATCGAGACGGCGGACTTCCTGGCGCGCGCGCCCCGTACCCGGGGGAGGCGGCTCGGGGTCCTCAGCTTCTCGGGCGGGGCGGGCTCCCTGGTGGCCGACGCGGCGGTGGAGGAGGGCTTCGCCCTGCCCCCCCTCGCGGAGGCGACCTGCGCCCGGCTGCGGGCCGCGCTCCCTCCCTACGCCGCCGTCCGCAACCCGGTGGACCTGGTCTCGGTCATGGTGAGCAAGCCCGGCGAGAGCCCCATCGCCGAGGCCGGCGCGGCTGTCCGGGACGACCCGGAGGTGGACGCCGTGGTCCTCGTGATGGGGGTCTACCACCACGTGGCCGCCCAGGTGGCCAAGGAACTGAAGGGTCTCTTCGCGGACAGCGCTAAACCCCTCGCCTGCTGCTGGATGGCCCCCCAGCGCGCGGAGCTCCAGGCCCTGCGCAAGGCCGGCGTCCCCGTCTTCGAGGACTACAACCGGGCCGTCCGGGCGCTCGCCGCCGCCGTTTCGTTCGAGGAGGCCGCCGCGGGGGAAGCCGTGCCCAAGCCCTCCTCCGATCCCGCGCGCCGGGACCGGGCGCTCCGGCTCATCGCCGGCGCCTCCAAGAGCCCCGAGGGAATGCTCCCCCCAGCGGCCTGCCGCGCCCTCCTCGAACTCTACGGCATCCGCCAGCCCGCCCAGGCCGAGGCCTCCTACGCCGAGGAGGCCGTGGCGGTCTGGCGCGGGATGGGGGGGCCGGTCGCCCTCAAGGTGATCGCCGAGGGCCTGGTCCACAAGTCCGATGCGGGAGGGGTCTCCCTCGGGCTGGACGGGGAGGGGGCCGTCCGCGCGGCGGCCGCCCGGCTCCTCGGCCTGGCCCCGGGGGCCCGGCTCCTGGTCCAGGGGATGGTGGTGGGCGGGGAGGTGGAGCTCCTCGCCGGGCTCTCGCGCGACCCGGCCTTCGGCCTTTGCGTCACGGGGGGGATCGGGGGCATCTTCGTAGAGGTGTTCGAGGAAGCGGCCCGGCGGCTGCCCCCGTTCGGGGAGAAAGAGGCCGGGGCCATGCTGCGGGGGCTGCGGGGGGCGAAGCTCCTCCAGGGCGTCCGGGGGAGACCCGCCGTGAACGCCGCCGCCGCGGCCCAGGTGCTCTCGCGCCTCTCCGAGATGGCGGCCGAGCTGGGGGAGGTCCTGGCCGAGCTGGACATCAACCCGCTCATCGTGACGCAGGATGATGCCCTGGCCGTGGACGCGCGGGTGCGTGTCGTCTGACCGAGGAGGCGTGACATGCCTGGCCGGATCACCCCGGAGATCGCCGCCCTGAAGGGCCGCAGGCACGGCCCCTACCGGGTGACGGTGGAGGCCGGGGCCATCCGCCGGTTCGCCGACGCCATCGGGGACCCGAGCCCCGCCTACCGGGGGGAGAACCCCCTCGCGCCCCCCACCTTCCCGACCACCTTCCGGCCCGAGGGCCCCTATCCTGACGTGCCGGCGGACTTCGGGGACGTGGGGCTCCACGCCTCCCAGGCCTACGAATTCGAGCGTCCGCTGCGGGCGGGGGACGTGCTCGACGTCTCCTTCACCGTCACGGACGTGTACGAGAAGAGCGGGCGGAGCGGGGACCTGGTGTTCATCGAGCGGGCGTACGAGTTCCTGGACGCCGGGACGGGCGCGAGGGTCGGCGGGGGGAGGTGGGTCTCCCTGCGCCGCTTCAACCCTGAGGGGTGGCCGGTTGATTGAGTGGGGGGGAGCCGTCGTGAAGATCGGAATCATCGGGTCGGGCAGGGTGGGCGGCACGGTGGGCAAGCGCTGGGCGGCCATGGGGCACGAGGTGGTGTTCGGCTCCCGCGACCCGGGTGCGGCCAAGGTCAAGGAGCTGGCGGGCGCCACGGGCGGGAAGGCCAAGGCCGACACCATCGCCAAGGCGGCCGCCTCCGCCGAGGTGGTGGTGCTCGCCACCCCCTGGGCGGGGACGAAGGAGGCCCTCGCCGCGGCGGGGGACCTCGCCGGGAAAATCGTGATCGACTGCACCAACCCCCTGAAGCCGGACCTCTCGGGCCTCGCGGTCGGCCCGGAGACTTCGGCCGGCGAGCAGGTGGCCTCCTGGGCCAAGGGGGCCCGGGTGGTGAAGGGCCTCAGCACCACGGGCTCGGGGAACATGGAGAACCCGAAGTACGGCGGCCAGAGCGCGGCCATGTTCATCTGCGGGGAGGACGCCGGGGCCAAGAAGACGGCGGGCAAGCTCATGGAGGAGCTGGGCTTCGAGGTGGTGGACTGCGGCCCCCTCGCGGCGGCGCGCCAGCTGGAGCACCTGGCCCTCCTCTGGGTGTGCCTGGCCTACAAGCTCGGCAACGGGGCCGACATCGCCTTCCGGCTGCTGAGGAGGTAGGGAAGCCCATGCGCTACAAGGCGGGGGACCCCCTCCCAGGGCTGGTGAAGGAGCCCGTCGCGCGGGTGCAGCTCGTCCGCTACGCCGGGGCGAGCGGGGACTTCAACCCCATCCACTTCGACGACGAGGCGGCCCGCTCGCGCGGTCTGGGCGGAGTGATCGCCCACGGGATGCTCTCGATGGGCTTCCTCGGCCAGTTCGTCGAGGCCGCCTTCGGGCCCGGGGCCACGCGCAAGCTTGAGGTGAACTTCCGGGGGATGGTGAAGCTGGGGGACGTGGTCACCTGCCGGGGGCGGGTGACGGAGGTCCGCGAGGCGGGGGGGCGCTCCCTCGCCGTGTGCGAGGTCGAGGCGGTCAACCCGGAGGGGGCGGTGGTCACCCAGGGGGTGGCCGAGGCCTGGATGGGCTAGGACAGCGCGTTCATCATCCATGGAGAGAAGCCCGATGCGTCTCAATGGGAAAGCCGCGGTGGTGACGGGGGCGGCCCAGGGGATCGGCCGCGCGGTGGTGGTGGCCTTCGCCCGCGAGGGGGCCCGCGTGGTGGCGGTGGATCTGAACGAAGTGGGCGGGACCGAGACGGTGAAGCTCGCCCGGGAGGGCGGGGGGGAGGCGCAGTTCTTCCGGGCGGACGTGAGCCAGCTGGCCGAGGTCGAGGCCATGCTCGACGCCTGTGAGAAGGCCTACGGCCCGGTGGACGTGATGGTGAACAACGCGGGCATCGTGCGCGCCGCCATGCTCCACAAGATGACCGAGCAGCAGTGGGACGAGGTGATCGCCGTCCACCTCAAGGGCACCTGGGCGGGCATCCACGCCGCCGCGAAGCGGATGATCCCCCTGAAGCGCGGGCGCATCATCAACGTCACCTCGGGGGCGGGCCTGCGGGGCACCATCGGCCAGATCAACTACTCCTCGGCCAAGATGGGCATCGTCGGGGCCACCAAGAGCGCGGCGCGGGAGCTCGGCCGCTACAACATCACCGTGAACTGCATCTCCCCCGCCGCCGTCACCCCCATGACCGAGACCATCCGCACCGACCCCCGCTTCGAGCAGAAGTACCTGGAGCGCATCGCGCTGGGCCGCTGGGGCTCCGCCGAGGAGATGGCCGCGGGCTTCGTCTTCCTGGCCTCGGACGAGGCGAGCTACGTCACCGGCCACGTCCTCCGGGTGGACGGCGGGATGGCGATCTAGGGCGGCGTCCGCCGCGGTCCCGGATACGCAGGGGCGAGGGGCACCCCAAAAATCTCCGATTTTTGGGGACCCCGTGGCATGCCTCGCCCCTACGGAGAGGCATAGCAACCCCTCGCCGACCTGGGCGGGAGACACCCCATGAATTCGCCGGACACGAGCATCCTGCCCTTCCACCTCACCGAGCCGCAGGAGATGCTGCGCCGGACGGTGCGTGAGCTGGCCGAGCGCCACATCGCCCCCCGCGCCGCCGGTATCGACGAGAAAGAGGAGTACCCCGAGGACATCTTCCAGCTCCTCCGCTCCCACGACCTCCTGGGCCTCTACGTCCCCCCCGAGCACGGCGGGAGCGGGATGGGCATCCTCGGCACCTGCATCGCGGTCGAGGAGGTCGCCCGCGTCTGCTCGAACAGCCCCTTGTTCCTCTCCGTCCACCTCTTGGCCACCCGGCCCATCGCCGTCGCCGGGAGCCCGGCGCAGCGGGCGCGCTACCTCGCCGGGATCGCGAAAGGGGAGCTGCGCGGCTCCCTCGCCATGACCGAGCCCCACGCCGGGACCGACGTGGCCAGCATCCGCACCCGGGCGGTGCGGGAGGGAGACGGGTTCGTCATCACCGGGCAGAAGGCTTTCTGCACCGGCTCCACCCACGCGGACTTCATCGTCGTGGCCGCCAGGACCGACCCCGGGGCGGGCAGCCTGGGCATCTCCCTCTTCATCGTCCCCAAGGGCGCCCCCGGCCTGCGCATCGGGCGCAAGGAGCGCAAGATGGGGATGCGGGGAATCCCCACCTGCGAGGTCCTCTTCGAGGGCTGCCGCGTCCCGGCGGAGAACATGATCGGGG
>MGDP01000087.1 GCA_001790955.1 Candidatus Tectomicrobia bacterium RIFCSPLOWO2_12_FULL_69_37 | reverse complement strand
GCCCCATCCACCGCAGCCCCTTCCAGACCGAAAGGAGGAGGAGGCCGCTCACTCAGGTGGGGCAGGCGGGCGGGCTGGATTGAGGGGGGGTCTTCTGGCCGTCCTTCACTTCTCATCCTCCTCGGCCGCCAGGGACTCGCGGGCGCGCTGGGGGTCGATCTCGTAGAGGTAGTCGAAGGAGTAGATGCCCATCTTGCACCCGCCCCGCCAGGCGAACTGGATGGCGTAGCGGCCCACCATGGAGGCGCCGTCCAGCACCGCGGGGCCCGTGGGCCCGGTGAGGACGGCGAGCGGGTTCCGCTCCCGCTCGGCGCGCTTGTCCCGGCAGTTGGCGCAGGGGCACATGGCCGAGAGGTAGTCGAACCCGAAGACGCTCTTCCGCCCCCCGGCCCAGGCGATGCGGAGCTCGCGGGCGGTCTTGTCCACCGTCAGGTCGGCGGGCTTGGGGGCCTCCTCAGCTGGCATGGCGGCGAAGCGCCTCCACCCCCGGGGTCATGCCTTCGACGCGAAGTACTTCGCGTACCTCTTGCGGGAGGCCTCGGCCCGCTGGGCGGACTCGGGAGTCTTGAGCTCCAGCAGGTAGGGGCGCTCGGCGACGGCGGCGCGGACGGCGTCGAAGAGCCCCGCGTCGTCCTTGCCCTCCCAGTCGCCCTCGTCGAGCTTCACGAAGACGGGCTTGCCGCTCCCGAAGTAGAGCGTGGGGACGCCGAAGATCCCCTCGGCGGCCGCCTCCCCGTGGTCCTGGGCGATGAGGGGGATGGCGGCCCCGCTCTTCATGTCCTCCTCCCAGCGGGCCACGTCGAGCCCCGCCTGGAGGGCGATGTCGCGGAGGATGAGCTGGTTGGTGATGTCCAGCTTCTGCTGGTGCTTGGCCCGGTGGAGGGCCAGGTGGTAGCGGGCGAAGGGCTCCTCCCCCTGGAGGCCGGCGCACTTGGACGCCTCGTGGGAGGGGATGTCGCGGCTGGGGAAGGTCTTGTCCTCCCAGGCCTTCCAGTCCGGGCCCCGCACCTCCCCGAAGTTGGTCTGCTCCAGCACGAAGGCCTTGTAGGTGACCCTCAGGTCCTTGCGCTTCTGCCCAAGACGGGTGAGCCACTCCGTGGCCCGGTAGGCGTAGGGTCAGACGTAGCAGTTCCACATCGTCACGTTCATCGCGCGCTCCTCTCGGGAAGGCAAGCCGGAACGGTTTCTCCCATTATCGCACAGGCGCGCCCTCGACCGGAACCGGCGGACCCAGCGCCCCTACCCTTCCCCCAGCGCCGCCCGGATGGCCCCGGCCCGGGCGGCGAAGGTCCCCTCGTCCAGCACGGGGGCCGAGCCCGCCGTCTCCACCTCATCCTGGAGGGCCACCCAGGAGCGGCAGCCGGCGTAGGCCGCCCGCACCGGGAGCCTCGCCGGTTCGGGCAGGGCGTGGACGCGGAGGATGAGGGCGTGGACGGCGTTCTCCCCCCAGCGCTCGAAGCGCTCGCGGGCGGCCTCCTCCGACCAGATGTGCTGGCCCCGCAGGGCCAGAAGGGCGCCGGGCGAGGCGACGCGGACGGCCTCGGCCAGCTCGGCCCAGTGGGTGATCACCAGCTCGTCCGGCCGGGGGGGCTCCGCCGCGATGCGGGCCAGGGCCTCCCGCGCCTCGGGGACGACACTCTCCGGCTTCTGGTGAAAGAAGGTGGGGTAGAGCAGGAAGGCCCCGTGCCCGGGCGTGAACCCGCCCCTCTCCTCCCGGATGCCCCCCTTGCGCAGCACCAGGGTCTGCCGTCCCGAGGCCAGGGCCCAGCAGACGAGGGCCCACTCCTTGAACGCCGTGCGCATGGGACGCCTCAAGCGGAGGAGAGGGCCTTCTGGACGAGGGCGCCCGCCTCGGGAGGGAGCGCCAGCCCGAGGGCGGCCTCTCGCCCGCGCGGGGACATCTTCGCCCAGGTCTTGCGGAGGATGGCGACGATCTTCTCCTCCTCGTGCTGGCGGGAGAAGTCGAGGAAGTAGCTCTCCAGGAAGACGAGGCAGGCGGCGTCCTCCAAGAGCTGGGCCTCGGGGTCGGACTTGAGCCTCTCCTTCCGCACGAGGGACTGCACGCGCGCGGCCGTCTCCTCGCCGCAGCCGGCTTCGCGGAGAATCCCGCCCGCCTCCTCGGCGTGGAAGCGCCCCAGCGCCGTGCGCCACTGGAGGTAGCCCTTGCGGTCCTTGGGGTAGCTCTCCCGGGGGATGGTCCAGCGGCGGATGTGCTGGCCGCGCACCGCGAGCCGGAGGGCCTCGGAGGCGTCGGGGGCCAGCCGCTCCAGCCACTCGGTCATGCGGAGGGCGTAGAGGAGCTCCTTGGGGTAGTCCTTCCCCCGGAAGACCTCCCGGCGGGGATCCTCCCGGTTGGCCTCGTCCAGCCGGTCCATGGCCGCCTGGAAGCGGGCCGCGTCCTGGATCATCCGCCCCCCCGCTCCGCCCGGGAAAAAGACAGGAAACCCGTAACTTACTGGAAAAAAACATAATATATCATTTTCGTTCAGGATGAGCTTATCAGAAAAACCGCCGGAGATAAATCATAATTGAATTGTTTGAGAAATATTTTTAAATCTCAATTGACAAAGTTAACTAAAACTGGCAATTTCAGCAATACCTAAACTATACAGTAAAGATTTAGATCTAAAATCGAATAAGCGTTCAGAGAAAGGATTTTCCCAGAGTCAGAGTCCCCCGCCGGATATCGGACAGAAGGATAAACCCATGCACTACTCCTCGCGAGAGGAATTCACCGGGACAAGCGGCCGGGTCGCCATTGTCGGGGCGGGCCCGGGAGACCCAGAGCTGCTCACCCTGCGCGCGGCCCGGCTCCTCGGAGGGGCGGGCGCGGTGGTGCACGACCGGCTCCTCTCGCCCGAGGTCCTGGAGCTCTGCCCCGAGGGTTGCCGGGTGATCTACGCCGGGAAGGCCCCGGGCCGGCACGCCCTGAGCCAGGCGGAGATCAACGAACTCCTCGTCTCCCTCGCCCGCGAGGGGCTCGACGTCGTCCGCTTGAAGGGGGGCGACCCCTTCGTCTTCGGCCGGGGGGGAGAAGAAGCCGAGGCCCTGGCCCGGGCGGGCGTCCCCTTCGAGATCGTGCCGGGCGTCACCTCCGCCCTGGCGGCCCCCGCCTTCGCCGGCATCCCGGTCACCCACCGGGGGCTCGCCTCCACGGTCACCTTCGTAACCGCCCACGAGGATCCCGCCAAGGAAGCGGGCCAGGTGGACTACGCCCACCTCGCCCAATCGAAGGGCACCCTCGTCTTCCTGATGGGGGCGCGCTCGGTGGGCCGGATCGCCCGGAGCCTCCTGGCGAACGGCATGGCCGCCGACACCCCCGTGGCCATCGTCGAGAACGGCTCCACCCCCCGCCAGCGCACCCTGCGCTGCCGGCTGGAGGAAGCCGCGAGCCTCGCCGAGCGCGAGGAAGTCGCCGCCCCCGCCGTGGTGGTGGTGGGCGGGGCCGCCGCCCTGGCCGATTCCCTTTCCTGGTTCAACCCCGAGGCCGTCCAGGAGATGCCCTGGTGCCGGCCCGTTCATGATGACGAGACAGAGGCGGCCCGCGCCCTGGGCGCGCGGCCCGGACCCCAAGTGAGGACGACATGAATCCCGTGAACGCACCCGCCGCCCCGGCCGAGGCCAAGAAGCCCGGGGTCATCCCCGTCATCCCCGGGGAGTTCGACGACTTCGAGACCGAGGTCACCCGCTTCCGCAAGGGGGAGATCAAGGACACGGAGTTCACCCAGTACCGCCTGCGCCGGGGCATCTACGGCCAGCGCCAGCCCGACGCCCAGATGGTCCGGGTCAAGATCCCCTTCGGGGGCCTCACCGCGGACCAGATCGAGGCCCTCGGCCGGGTCGCGCGAGACTACGCCCCCCTCCAGAAGGGCCACGTCACCACGCGCGAGAACGTGCAGTTCCACTTCGTCCCGCTGGCCCAGGCGGCCGAGGTCATGCGCCTGCTTGGGGAGACCGGGCTCACCACCCGCGAGGCCTGCGGCAACACCGTGCGCAACGTGACGGGCTGCCCCTTCGCCGGGGTGTGCCCCGGCCAGGTCTTCGACACCACGCCCTACGCCGGGGCCTTCGCCAGCTACTTCGTCCGCAAGCCCCTCATCCAGTCGCTTCCGCGCAAGTTCAAGGTGGCCTTCTCGAGCTGCGCCTCGGACTGCGTGGTGGCCGGCATCCACGACATCGGCTTCATCCCCGTCGTCCAGCACCAGGACGGCCGGGAGGTCCGGGGCTTCAGGTTCCTCGTGGGCGGCGGGCTCGCCACCATGCCCAAGGTCGCCCAGGAGCTCTACTCCTTCGTCCCCGTCTCGGACTTCCTGCGGGTGAGCGAGGCCATCCTCCGCGTCTTCAACGCTTCCCAGGAGCTCCGCAAGAGCAAGTTCAAGGCGCGCATCAAGTTCCTGGTGGACTGGATCGGCATCGACGGCCTGCGCGAGCGGGTCGAGGAGGAGCTGCGCCAGGAGTGGGCGCGGAACCCCGTGGACCCCGGACCCTACCTCTGGATCGACGACGAGGAGGGGGACGTGCCGCCCCTCCTCCCGATGTCGAACGGCCACCCCGCCGCGGACGGCGAGCTCTCCGCCTTCTCCGCCTGGCGCGCGGCCAACGCGAGGGCCCAGCGCCAGGCGGGCTACTTCGCCGCCGAGGTCCAGCTCCCCCTGGGGGACATCCGGGCCGATCAGTTCTCCGCCCTCGCCGATCTCGCCCGCCGCTTCGCGCGCGGGCGGGCCCGCACGAGCTTCCAGCAGAACCTCGTCCTCCGCTGGGTGCGGGAGGCGGACCTCCTCCCCCTCTGGCGGGAGTTGAAGAAAATCGGCCTGGCCGAGGCGGACGCGGGCGGCGTCACCGACGTCGTCTCCTGCCCCGGCACCGACTCCTGCAAGCTCGGCATCACCTCCTCGATGGGGCTGGCGAAGGCCCTCCGCGAGGCCCTGGAGAAGATGGAGATCAGCGACCCCCTGGTGCGCAAGCTCCACATCAAGATGAGCGGCTGCCCCAACTCCTGCGGCCAGCACCACATCGCCGACATCGGCTTCCACGGCGGCACTCTGAAATCCGGCGGCAAGCAGCTACCCGCCTACGAAGTGTTCCTCGGCGGCCAGTACATGCAGACCGGGGGCCGCACCAAGATCGGGGACCGCATCCACGTCCGCATCCCGGCCAAGCGGGTGCCCGAGGCCCTCGCGCGCGTCCTGGGCCTCTACACCGGGCGTCGCGCGGCCGGGGAGGAGTTCGGGGCCTTCTACCGCCGGGTGGGGGCGGCGCCCTTCGAGGCGGCCCTGGAGGACCTCAACCAGCCGGGCGCCTTCAACGAGGAGCCCGAGCTCTTCGTGGACTGGAGCCGGGACGAGGCCTACCAGCTCCAGCGCGGCGAGGGCGAGTGCATGGCGTAGGGGCGAAGCCTAGGCAGGGCGCTCACTGGACGGATGACGGGCGAGCGGAGATACCCCCGGACGTCCCCCCCTCCCTCCGGGAGGGGGAAGGGGGAGGGAAATCCCGGCGCGATCCCCCACCCCAACCCTCCCCCGGTGGGGGAGGGGGATAATCTCGGCAACCGCGGCGCGGCCGTCCGTCCGAGTTCCACGCCTGGGCAAAGGGAGGCAGAAGGGATGCCCAAGACGAAGCTGGCCGTCCTCCTCCTCGGCCACGGGAGCCAGGCCGCGAGCGCGAACGAGGCCATGCACCGGGTCGAGGCCGACCTCCGCGGGCGCCACCCCGGGTGGATCGTGGAGAGCGCCTTCCTCGAGATCAACCGCCCCTCCATCCCCGAGGGCATCGAGATCTGCGCCGGGTGGGGGGCGGAGCGCATCGTGCTGCTCCCCTACTTCCTCCACCTCGGGAACCACGTCGCCCAGGACCTCCCCCGCCTCATGGCCGAGGGCCAGGCCCGCCACCCCGGGATCGAGATCATCCTCGGCCCCCACTTGGGCTACCACCCCAAGCTCGCCGAGATCGTCCAGGAGAGGTTGGACGAGGCGCTGGAGGGGGTGCCGGCCAGGGCGTAGGCGGAAGGCAACACCCGGAGAAGAGAGAAAAAAGGAAGGCCGCGAAAGCGGCTTTTTCTTTTTGCTATACGCCATGGAACAATGAAGCGTCTTGGATGCCCGCGGAACCGTGTATGCTGAATGGAGAATGGTTATGAGCCGGTTTCCTTGCCCCTACCTGAGGGGCGAGGTCGAGCTGACCGAGGAGCGTGAGCGTCACATCGCCCAGCGGCATCCCGACCTGCTGCCGGAACACGGGAGGCGGCTCGCGGAAACCCTGGCCGATCCCGACCAAGTCCGGAGGAGCGTCCGGTTCGGCAGCGCCAAGTTGTTCTCGCGGTGGTACACTGACCTGCGGGGCGGGAAGCATGTGGTGGTCGTGGTCGTGAGCGAGCCCGGCGCGGGCCAGCGCCGCTGGATTATCACCGCCTACATCGCCAGAAGCCTGGCGGAAGGAGAAGTCGAATGGCGGCGAGCCTGAAGTTCAAGTACGACCGCGGCGCCGACATCCTCCACATCGACAAGTGCCCCCCGTACGCGGGGCAGGAGTCGGAGGAGTTGGGGGACGAGATCGTCGCGCGGCTCAACCCCAATACCGGCGAGGTCGAGAACCTGGAGGTGCTGTTCTTCTCGACGCGGCTCCTGCGCAATGACGTGTTCGAGCTGCCGGTCGCGGCCGACCTCCGGCTCACGCGGAGGAACGGCGCCTGAGCCGCCTGGAGTCATCGCGCCATGAAATACGCCGTCGTGATCGAGAAGGGGCCGGACAGCTACGGCGCCCACGTGCCGGACCTGCCCGGCTGCGCCGCCGCCGGGGAGTCGCGCGAGGAGGTGATCCGGCTGATCCGGGAGGCCATCGAGTTCCACATCGAGGGGCTGCGCGCGGACGGCCAGCCGGTCCCGCCGCCTTCGTCGGATGTGGAGTTCATCGAGGTCGCAACGTGAGCGGCGCAGCGGGCGGCCTGAGGCGAATGGCAACACCCGGAAAAGCAAGAAAAAAGGAAGGCCGCACAAGCGGCCTTTTCTTTTTTCCGGACATATGGAATAATATAGTATCTGACGAAGCCCTGGGGTGGAGGGAAAGCGCTTTTGTGGTGCGGGGACTTGGAGACACTCCTCCGCGGTGTCTTATGTGGGTGCAAAGCCAGAAACGGGTCTTTGCTGGAAACCATAGAACCAATAGATGGTTTGCGGATTGGTACACGAAGTTCACCGGCTGCCTGCATGTAAACTCGACGGGTCGCTACCCGGCAGGGAGTACCAGACATGACACAACTAACCAAGACGCCAAGTGTACATCCTGGCGGTCTCGCAACCGTCGCCTTCTTGAAGGCTCAACTTGATGAAGGCAGCGACCATCTCGGCATATTCATGCCTCTGCTTCTCGACACAGTTGCGCAGCTTTCTGCCCGCAACTTCACAACCGCCGATATTCAGGAAGCATTGGCCGCAAGGCACAGGCTCGTGATGCCCGAGCAAACTCTAGCCACTTTGCTGGGACGGGCAACTCGTAAAAAGTTTCTGCAGCGCGATTCAGGACGATACCAACGTGGCGGTTCATTCCCATCCGTGCCTGATGTCACCACAGAGAAGAGACGGATCGAGGCAAGCCAAAAGCGCCTATCAGAAGCACTGCGACATCACGCCGCGCGGCGTAAGCTTGCCATCCAGTCCAGCGAGGCCGCTCTGCAACTGCTGTTCCGCTTCCTTGAAGAGGAGCAGGTCTCGCTCCTACTCGGTGTCCCTGCCGCAATCGCGGAAGGATCTGCGGCCACCTTCCGCGAGCGCGCCGTTGTTGCAGAGTTTGTTCAGGATGCGATCAGGGACGACCCTGCTTTTAGGGCCGTCCTCAACGACATCCTCGAAGGTCTCGTTCTTTATCGTGCCGCCTTCCTGCCCGATCTCGAAGCGCAGAACCGCCAGTTCAAGAACCTGAAAGTCTTCTTCGACAGTATCCTAGTGCGCCAGGCCATCGGATACGAAGGCCCTGCGATCAGAACGCTCCTCCGCGAGACCATCGACGTCCTCAAGACTGCCGGCGCCCAATGCCTTGTCTTCGACAAGACCGCGCATGAGATCAAGACAATCCTGGCAATGTATGAAGATCGGATGGCAACCGATGAAGGCCGCAGGTCGCTTCGGCCTAGCCCGATGACGCGTTACTTCTTGACGCAACGTTATTCGCGGGGCGATATCCGGGAGATGACTGCTCTCATCGAGACCGAGATCGTCGCGGCTGGTTTTCAAATTCGGCAAACGCCGCGTCGAGTCCCGGAATACACGGCTTCCGAGAAAACCCTGGCAGCAAAACTCGCCAATCCCACCACCAAGGACGAATCTGAGCCTCGGGTCGTCCATGACGTTGATTGTGTGGCGGCGATCCTAACGCTTAGGGGCGACCTTCGTTCCCCGACTATCGAGGATGCTGGCGCTGTTTTCGCGACCTCATCGCCACTTGTGATACACAACACCAGACTCTGGTGGCAAGAGGACGAACGTGAAACCGGAATTGAGCCAATAGTCAACGTGCGAGCACTGGCGAATTTGGCGTGGTTGAAGAAGCCCAAGCTGAGTGGAGAGTTAAAAAAGAGTGAACTCGTTGCGTTGTGCGCAGCTGCACTACGACCGAAACAGGAAACATGGCAACGCTTCTTGAAGCATCTTGACACACAGGAGAAGGCGAAGAAAATTACGTCGAATGAAGTCACTTCGATTATAGTGTCGGCGATGTCGGATCGGTTACTTCGAGATATTGAAGATTATGACCCTAGTGATGTCGATGCCATCACACTCGACGATGTTGTCGAGCGCGTCAAGGAATCGTACGGAGCGGGAGCCGACGCGAAGGTACAGGCGGTAACTGAGCAATACGAGGCAAAGCTTGTGGAGTTGGAGGCCAGAATGCGGGCGGAAACTGAGCGCTTGAGTGCATCGGAACGCACAGCGTCGGAAAAGGCTCGGAAGCGCGAGATGGTTATTGAAGGTCGAGCGCGGACGTTTGCGCGCGGTATAACAAAGGCCGTGTATTGGATTGTTAGTGCATTGGTGATTGTCGGAGCCTTCGCGTTGATTGTGGGACATCCCTTCCATGCGGGCTGGTTGGGTGTCGTAATAGGAGCCGCTGTCGTGATCTTTGTCCTTCTCGAACTCGTCGGGACTTTGCGGCACGTGTCGGA
>MGDP01000086.1 GCA_001790955.1 Candidatus Tectomicrobia bacterium RIFCSPLOWO2_12_FULL_69_37 | reverse complement strand
CGTGCTCCTGGGAATCCGTCCGGTAGCGCGCCTCGACGATGAGGTCCGCCTCGGCGAAGCCCTTCCCGGCGTCTCCCCGGATGACGGAGGCCTGGGCCATGAGGTTCCCGGCCGGGTGGGACTCGTGCAGGAGGGGGCTCCCCGGTCGGAGGGCCTCCTCCGGGCCGGTGACGGGGGGGAGGTCCTCGTACTGGACCCGGACGAGGCGGGCGGCCGCCTCGGCCTCCTCCCAGCTCGCGGCGCAAAGGGCCGCGACCGGGTCGCCCTCGTAGCGCACCTTCTCCCCGCAGAGGACGGGCTGGTCGGCGAACACCATGCCGTAGGAATTGACGGGCACGTCCGCCGCCGTGAGGACGCAGGCGACGCCGGGGGCCCTGGCGGCCCGGCTCACGTCCACCTCAACGACGCGGGCGTGGGGGCGGCCCGCCCGGACCACCGCCCCGTAGAGCATCCCGGGCCGCTGGAGGTCCTCCACGTACCGGGTGAGGCCCCCCACCATCTCGGGGCCGTCTTCGCGGGGATAGCTCTTGCCGAGGATGCGGTGGGTGTGCTCGTCCATCGCGGCCCATCCTTCTTTGGGGAGCGGGGTTGCGTGGGGAGGGCCAGCCCCTGCGCCGGGGCTTCCGATGGCGCGGAACCACTCTACCCAATTCCCAGGGGGGGCGCAATAAAGCGGACCGGATGCTCCTTTGTCTTCGGAGAGGATGCCGGAACCGGTGGGAATTCAATGCGGGGGCCCCTGGGGCGGGGGATAAAATGTGACCCCTGCGCCCGGCTGATCTGTCACCCATGTGGCCGGTTGCGCAGGGTGCGGGAAAACCCGCCAGTGCCGCCAAATCCACCCCCGCCCCAGCCCTCCCCGCCTCGACGGCTCGTCTGAGCTCGTCGCAGGCCGGAGGGGGAGGGAGAAACGAGCGAGCAGGAAGTTGGAGCAACGGCCGCTGGATCGCCGGAGATATCTTCCCGGCGGAGGGCGTTTCGATCTTCCTTGGTGCGTTTGCCATTTCCCGGCGCGAAGGCTATATTTGTTGAGTTTTCTGGTCGGGATACTCAGCCGGGCGCGGCCGGATGGAGCCGGGGAACGGGTTCAGGCGCTCCCCCCGGGCCCCTCCGTGGCGGGAAGGGCGGCCGCCCCCCAACCCACTCTCTTGCATATCAGCAAACTTTCTTATGGAACGGAGGATAGGTGTCCATGCCACCCATTCGCATCGCCATCGCCGGCGTCGGGAACTGCGCCAGCTCCCTCCTCCAGGGCCTGGAGTTCTACCGGCAGCATCCCGAGGCCGAGACCGGCCTCATGCACCGGGACCTGGGCGGCTACGGGCCCGAGGACATCCGGCCCGTGGCGGCCTTCGACATCGACGTGCGCAAGGTGGGGCGGCCCCTCCAGGAGGCCGTCTTCGCCCCCCCGAACTGCACGAAGATCTTCTGGAAGAAGCTGCCGGACTACGGGGTGCGGGTCGAGATGGGCCCCATCCTGGACGGGGTGGCCCCCCACATGGCGGAGTTCCACCCGGACCAGACCTTCGTCCCCGCCGAGGCGGACCCGGCGGACGTGGCCGGGGTGCTCCGGGAGAGCGGGGCGGAGGTCCTGCTGAACTACATGCCCGTGGGCTCCGAGGAGGCCGCCCGCTTCTACGCCGAGGCCGCCCTTGAGACGGGCGTCTCCTTCATCAACTGCATGCCCGTCTTCATCGCCTCGGACCCGGCCTTCGCCGCCCGCTTCGCGGAGGCGGGCATCCCCGTCGCGGGCGACGACATCAAGGCCCAGCTCGGCGCCACCATCCTCCACCGCACCCTCATCAAGCTCTTCGCCGACCGGGGGGTGAAGGTGACCCGCACCTACCAGCTCAACACGGGCGGGAACACCGACTTCCTCAACATGCTGGAGCGCTCCCGCCTGAAGTCGAAGAAGATCTCCAAGACCTCCTCCGTCCAGAGCCAGCTCCCCGAGCCCCTGCCCGCCGGGAACATCCACATCGGCCCGAGCGACTTCGTGCCCTGGCAGAAGGACAACAAGATCTGCTTCCTGCGCATCGAGGGCGAGGGCTTCGGCGGGGTGCCGCTGGAGCTGGAGGCCAGGCTCTCGGTCGAGGACTCGCCGAACTCGGCTGGGGTGGTCGTCGACGCCGTCCGCCTCGTCCAGCTCGCCCGGGACCGGGGGGAGGCTGGGCCGCTCTACCCGGTGAGCGCCTACCTGATGAAGCACCCCCCGGTCGAGATGGCCGACGAGCGGGCCCGCCAGCTGATCGAGGAGTTCATCGCCGGGGAGATCAAGGCCTCCCATCCCGGCGAGGGCGCCTCCGCCACCGGCGGCCGGAACGGGCACCCGGCCCCCGCCGAGGAGAGCACCCCTCCGCGCCGCGCCCGCTGACCCCCCCCACCTGACCGGCCCGCCCCCGAAAGGGGGCGGGCCTTTTTTGTACGCGCCCTGTCATCCACCCACCTGTAGGGGCGGCCTCCCCCCACCCCAAAAATGGCCGCCCTCGTTGCCGGGGCAGGCACAGGGGCCTGCCCCTACGGTGTCATCCCCCGCGCCGAAAGCCTCCTGCCAGGAACCAGCGGGAACTTGAGGTAAGAACCTCCGGGCGCTCCGGGCGTATCTTCCCCCCGGGGGGCGTCACGCCCGCCCGTCCGTTGCGCGCAGGGGCGGGTTTGGCTTCGGTGAGCTCAGCCGAACCGAAACCCGCCCCTGCATATGGATCGGGGCGCGAGGAGGAGGGCGAGCGCCAAAATTCAAATTCCACTGTTTTCGCGGACGTTCCCGCTCAAAAGGGCCATGGGGAAAGGAGGTGTCCACTGTTTTTCACTACATTCCAGCGGAAAAAATGACACGCCGTTCGGAGCTGTCCGGGGTTTTCCGGGACATTCCGGCGGGAAAAACGGCCTGAAAGGCCCGGGAGGAGGCGAAGGACGGACGGGCAAAATGAAAGTTCCGTTGGTTTTTCGCGAATTCCAGCGGAAAAAACTAGGCGTCCTCGGTGACGACGTTCTGGGGGCGGCCCCGGAGCCAAGCCTCGATGTTGTCCACGGTGAGGTTGACGAAGCGGCGCTGGCTCCCCTCGGTGTCCCAGGCGGAGTGGGGGGTGAGGATCACATTGCCGAGGGCGCGGAAGGGGGAGTCCGGCGGGAGGGGCTCGGCGGGCTCGAAGACGTCGAGGCCGGCGCCCGCGATCTTGCCCTGGCGGAGGGCCTCGCAGAGGGCCTCCATGTCCACCAGGGCGGCGCGGCCGGTGTTGATGAGGTAGGCGGTGGGCTTCATGCGGGCGATCCGCTCCCGGGAGAGGATGCCGCGCGTCTCGGGCGTGACGTGGAGGAGGAGGGCGAGGAAATCCGCCCCGATGCACGCCTCGAGCGTGGCCGCCTCTGCCCCCTCCATGGCGGCGCGCGCGGGGGTCATGTGCTTCGACCAGGCGAGCACCCGCATCCCCAGGGCGAGGGCCATCCGGCAGAGGGCCTTGCCGATGTTCCCGAAGCCGAGGACGCCCAGGGTCTTCCCGGCCACTTCCACCCCGGAGCGGCGGGGCCAGGCCCCCTCCCGCATGGCGGGCATCATGAAGGGCATCTGCTTGGCGAGGGCGAGGAGGAGCATGAGGGTGTGCTCGGCCACCGAGGGGGCGCTCGCGCCGGGGGTGATGGTCACGGTGATCCCCCGCTCGTTCGCCCGCTTCATGTCGACCGTGCGGGGGCGGGTGCCCATGACCGAGATCATGCGCAGGGCGGGCAAGCGGTCGAGGAGGCCGGCCGTCTTGAAGTCGGTCTTGTACCGGGTGGTGAGGATGATCTCGGCGCCCTCCAGGCGGCCGAGGAGGGCCTCCCGGCCCGGGGCGGTGTCGGGGTGGTAGGAGAGGGCGCCCAGCCGCTGGAGGCGCTCCAGCGCGGGCGTGCCAGGGAAGAGGCGGTCCCCGTCGTCCGGGATGACGATGCGCATGGGGGCTGGGGGCTAGTCCTGGACGAGGACGACCGCCCGGGGATCGATGAGGAGGCGCACCCGGCTCCCCGCCGGGAAGACCTGGTCGGGGTCGCCCTCCACGCGCAGGGGGGCGGGCAGGCCCTTCACCCTCACCCGGTAGTCTACCATGTTCCCGAAGAAGTAGCCCTGGGTCACCTCGCCGTCGAGCACGTTCAGGCCGTCCTCCCCGGCCGAGGAGGACGCGGCGATGCGGATGCGGTGGGGGCGGATGGAGGCCACCTGCTTCCTCCCGGGGGCGGCGGCGCCGCTCGTCTTCAGCTTCAGCCCCTCGCCCGCGGCGAAGAGGCCCGGCTCGGCCAGGGAGCCCTCGACGCAGTTGGTCACCCCGATGAACTCGGCGACGAAGCGGGTGCGCGGGGAGTTGTAGATCTCCTCGGCCTTCCCCACCTGCTCGATCCTGCCGTGGTTCATGACGCAGATGCGGTCGCTCGTGACCATGGCCTCGGACTGGTCGTGGGTGACGTAGATGCTCGTGATGTGGAACTCGTCGTGGAGGCGGCGGATCTCGAAGCGCATCTCCTCGCGGAGGCCGGCGTCGAGGTTCGAGAGGGGCTCGTCGAGGAGGAGGATGCTGGGCTCCACCACCAGCGCCCGGGCGAGGGCGACGCGTTGCTGCTGGCCGCCGGAGAGCTCGGCGGGGTAGCGCCCGGCCAGGTGCTCCATCTTGACCACCGAGAGGATGGCGCGGACCTTCTTCTCCGCCTCCTGGGCGGTCACGCTGCGGAACTTGAGGCCGTAGCCCACGTTCTGGGCGACGGTCTTGTGGGGCCAGACGGCGTAGCTCTGGAAGATCATGCTCATGGAGCGCCGCTCGGGGGGGAGCACCCAGCCCACGCGCGAGACCTCGCTCCCGTCCACCCGGATGGCGCCCCCGTCGGGATCGAGGAAGCCCGCCACGAGCCGCAGGGTGGTGGTCTTCCCGCAGCCGGAGGGGCCGAGGAGGGAGACCATCTCCCCGTGCTCGATCTGGAGGTCGATCTCGTCCACGGCCCGGACGTCCCGGCCGAAGACCTTGAGGAGCTTCGAGAGGTTGAGCGTCGCCACGGCGCGGGCCTCCGCTATGCCTTCATGAAGTCGCGGCCCGCCAGGCGGAACCCGGCCAAGATGGCGACCAGCGTGATGAGCAGGAGGACCACCCCCAGGGCGGAAATGGGCCCGAGCAGATTCTCCTCGTAGAGGTCGATGATGACGACCGAGATCACCTTGGTGTTGGTCGTCCACAGCAGGACGGAGGCGCTCAGCTCCCGCAGCGAGGGCATGAAGACCAGGATCCAGGAGGCGACGAGCCCCACCTTGAAGAGGGGGATGGTCACGTCCCGGAAGACCCGGATGCGGTTGGCCCCCAGGATGCGGCTGCACTCCTCGAGCTCGGGGTGGACGCTCATCAGGGCGGCATTGCTCGTCTGGAAGGCGAGCGGGAGGTACTTGGTCAGGTAGGCGAAGAACATGATCCACAGGGTGCCGTAGAGGACGAAGGGCTTCTTCGTGTAGGCGGCGAAGAGGCCGACCGCCAGCACGATGCCGGGGATGGCGATGGGCAGGGTGGCGAGGAAGCTCATGTACTGGTGGCCCCAGACGATCCGGCGCTGGGAGATGTAGGCGATGACGCCCGCCAGCCCCGCCGCCGCGGTGGCGGAGACGACGGCGAGGACGAGGGTGTTCCCGAGGGAGCTCCAGACGGCGTCGTTGTTCCACATGAAGACGTAGTTGGCGAAGGTCATGTTGCCCCAGGTCAGGCCGCCCCCCAGGGTGCGCATGAACGAGGTGAGGAGGAGCGAGATGTAGGGAAGCATGACCGCGCACACCAGCGGGATGAGGCAGAGGACGAAGACCGGGTAGCGCCAGGCTCCGAGCTTCTGGGGCCGCCGCTGGCCGCCCTTCCCGCCCAGGGTGGCGAACCCCCGCTTCCCCAGGACCCGTCCGCGGGAGTAGATCAGCCAGACCGCGACCACGAGCATGGGCATGGAGTAGGCGGAGGCCAAGCCCACCAGGTTGTCCTCGGAGGCCATGAAGGCCCGCAGCTGGGTAGTCATGACGTGCATCCGGGCGGGGATGGCGAGGATGGCGGGCGTGCCGAAGAGGATCATGGCCTCGAGCACCGCCATGATGAAGCCCGCGAAGAGGGCGGGGAGAACGAGCGGCAAGGTGATGTTCAGCATGGTGGAGAAGGTGCCGCCGCCCGCGATGTTCGCGGCGTCCTCGATGTCGGAGGAGACGTTGTTGAGGGCCGCCATCACCACGATGAAGACCAGCGGGAAGGTGTAGAGCGAGATCGCGAAGACCACGCCCCCCAGGGAGAAGATGTTGAAGAGGTAGGACTCCCCCCCGGCGAAGGCGACGAAGCGGTAGATGTCGTTCAGCCAGCCCTCCCGCGGGCCCGCCAGGAAGATCCAGGCGATGGCGCCCAGGAAGGGGGGCGTCACGAACGAGGCGAGGATGAGGTTCCGGATCATGCTCGCCATCGGGATGTCGGTGCGGCTCACGCACCAGGCGAGAGCGGCCCCGACCACGAGGGAGATGACGCCGACGGACAGCGAGATCCACAGCGTCGCGACGATGGGGCTGTAGTAGAGGGGGTTGCTGAACGCCTCGACGTAGTTCATCAGCGTCCAGCCGCCGGCGTCGCCCTGCGCGGTGAAGCTCTCCTTGAAGAGGTAGAAGATGGGGTTGAGGATGAGGATCACCAGGACGACGGCTATCGCCACCCAGAAAAGGGTGGTGAAGTCGCGGCCCCGCCTGGCCGGAAGCGAGAGTTGTGCTTGCATTCTGCGGACCTCGATTTCCTCCGGCGAATGGGCTGCCCCGGGGCCGGCGCCGCCCGCTTGCTCGGCCTCATTCCAACCCGCCGCCTGGAAGCCTACGGATAGTCCGGATTCTAAGGGGAATCCCGCGCCGGGTCAAGGAAAAAGCCCGGCGGCCGGGCTCTTATCTCATTGGAAGAAAAGGAAGTACGCGCCCGGCGGCCCGCGCGGGGAGGGGGGCGGGGATCGCTCCCCGCCCCCGCATCCCGGAGGCTTCCAGACCTCAGACGCCGAACAGCTTGCGGAACAGGTTCTGCATGTTCTTGTTCTCTTTCTTGATCACCTCGGGGTCGATGACCTCGAGCTTCAGCTCATCGAGCGTGGGAAGCCCCTTCGGGTACTTCACGCCCGGATGGCCGACGTAGAGGAAGCGGTTGGCGAAGACCTGCTGGGCCTCGAGGCTGAACATGTAGTCCGTGAACAGCTTGGCGGCGTTCGGGTGAGGGGCCTTCTTCAGGATGGCGTTGGGCGAGGAAACCAGGGGCACGCCTTCCGTCGGGATCACCACCTTGAGGGGCTCGCCCTTGCTGATGGCCTCGAAAAGGCCGTAGGAAACCGTCCCGGCGCCCACATCCGCCTCGCCGCGGGCCACAAGGGGGATGGACGCGAGGGCCGACTGGACGATCTTCGGCTTATTGGCGGCGAGCTTCTTGTAGTAGTCCTGGCCGTGGTTCTTGATGTTGAGGAGCATGCCGTTGGTCACGAACCCGCTGTAGGCGGGATGGGAGTGCACCATCCGGTCCTTCCACTTGGGATCGGCGAGATCCTTCCAGCTCTTGGGCGCGTCGGCCGCGGAGACCTTCTTGGTGTTGTAGAAGGGGACGAGCACGGCCGCCCGGAGTATCGTCCAGGCGTGATGCTTCGTCACGAAGGAGGCGTTGAACTTCTCCGTCCCCTTGGGCTGGTAGGGGAGGAGGTGCTTGTCCTTCAGGATGAGGTAGTGGCCGTAATTCGAGGTGTGGTACACGTCGGCCACGTGGATGTTCCCCTTGTCCTCCTGGAGGTAGCGCTGGTAGAGCTTGCCCGAGCCGTCCCGGTGCACGATGCACTCGACGCCCGGATGCTTCCCCATGAACTTCTTGCAGATCTCCTGCGCCACGGGCAGGGAAACGGCGGTGTACCAGGTGACCTTGCCCTCCTTCTTGGCCGCCCGCAGGAGGGCGTCCTCCGCCGCGGAGGCGGGGCTGGCGGCGAACAACGCGGCCGCCGCGAGCAAGACGAGGAATCGCGTCAAGGCCATGATTTTTCCTCCTCATATAGAAACGCGCAACGGCGGCGTGAGACACCCCTTGCCCGGAACCGGGAGCCCGGAGCGGCCCTTGTTCCGGCCGGACCCGGCTTCCACGCATCGATCTACCTATGCGAATTTTCAAATTGTAAGGGTTTCCCCTCTTGGAATCAAGAGGAAAGGGCGCGGGAAGCGCCGGCCAGGCGGTGGAAAAGGGGCGCGGGGGCGGCGCGGAAAACGAAACGGGGGCGGGGATGGACCCCCGCCCCCGGGCGCGCCCGGGAGAGGATGCTAGACCGTCACCGTCTCGGACACGAGGCCGTAGGATTTCGCGAACGCCTCGAGCTTCTTCAGGTTCGCCGCCGAGGGCGGGCACAGCGGCAGGCGGTACTCCATCCGCAGCCGCCCCATCATGGCGAGGGTGGCCTTGGCCGGGATGGGGTTGGTCTCGACGAACATCATGTGGTTGAGCTCCCACATCTTGTAGTGGAGCCGCAGGGCGCGCCCGGTGTCGCCGTCGAGCTGGGCCTGGCACATCCCGGCCACGTCGGCGGGGGCCACGTTCGCCGTGACGGAGATGGTGCCCACCGCCCCCATCACCATCATCGGGAGGGTCACGAAGTCGTCGCCCGAGAGCACGATGAAGCCCTTCGGGACCTTGGAGATGATATCGCAGGTGTTCGAGATGTTGCCGGTGGCTTCCTTGACCCCGACGATGTTGGGCACCTCGGCGAGCCGGGCGATGGTGTCGGGCTGGATCGAGATCACCGTGCGGCCCGGCACGTTGTAGAGGACGATGGGGATGTCCGCCGACTCGGCCACCGCGCGGAAGTGCTGGTAGAGGCCCTCCTGGGTCGGCTTGTTGTAGTAGGGGGCGACCAGCAGGGCGCCGTCGGCCCCCGCCTTCTTGGCGAACTGCGTCCGGCGGATGGCCTCGGCCGTGC
>MGDP01000085.1 GCA_001790955.1 Candidatus Tectomicrobia bacterium RIFCSPLOWO2_12_FULL_69_37 | reverse complement strand
CCCGTGATCCCCTCCAGCCGGACGGCCCTCCCGTTCAGCTCGGCCGTGCTGGTGAGCGGCACGGCGGTCTGCACCATCTTCTCGGCGTAGCAGCCCTGCTTGGCGAGCCGGATGAGGCGGAGCACCCGCTCCTCGGGCTCGCCGGACTCCACCCTGAAGTGGGTGCGCACGGCGGTGCAGCCGGAGTCCACCGTGCCCTTGAGGACGGAGCCCTTGAGGAAGTAGTCGAACTCCACCCGGCAACTCGCCTTCGTGAAGGGGGTCTTGGTCATGTGGGCGTACCGCCCAAGCTGGGTGAGGAGTCAGAAGCCCACCCCCATGGCCACGTAGGTCAGGGGCTGGGGGTAGCGGTCCTGGCCGCCGATGCGGGGGGGCTCGTCGCAGAAGACCTCGAAGTGGCGGTAGCGGCCCACCTTGAGCTGGCCCTCGCCCTGGGTCTCGGTCTCGGCGACCATGGTGATCGCGTAGCCCTGGGGCGGGAGCTCGGGCTTGTCGATGGGGCGCTCGCCGGGGACGGCGCTCTCGTCCCAGGGGTACTTGGGGCTCTCGATCATGCGCGCACTCTCCTCGAGGAAGGGCAACGGGCTGCGGCCTGAGCCCTCTTTCTACGCACGAGCCGCCGCGCGCGCAAGGCGCTCCGCCTCAGCGGCGCCTCCCCAGGGCGTTGTACACCCAGGCGATGAGCGTCCCGCCGATGAGGCCGTCGGCGAAGCCCCAGAGGGCGCCGAGGAGGATGCCCGGGAGGGTGGGGGCGTAGCCCAGGTAGAGGCTCCCGAAGAGCTTCACGAGGGGTGTGCCCCAGTCCCAGGCGGCGGCCATGACCCCGAGCAGGAGCACCCCCGCCCCCCAGACGATCCCGATGGCGAGCCCCAGCCGAATGGCGTCGAGTCTCATGGCGTTCCCCTCCGGCGGCGGTCCAATCCCTGGATCCAATGTAGTCCCCGGGGGGCGCCTTCGCCCGGGCCGTTCGGGAGGGGGGCTCAGGCCACGAGGGCCTGCCTCCCCGCGGTCCGGCGGAAGAGAAAAACGCAGGCCAGGAGGACGAAAGTCTGGATGACGGAGAGGGTGCAGGTGAGGGCCTCGTTCTCGTACTCCTGGAGGTAATAGATGCCGACCGAGAGGGTCTCGGTGCCCGCCGTGTAGAGGATGAGCGACATCGGGAGCTCGCGGATGAAGATGAGGAACATGAGGATCCAGCCCGCGAAGATGCCCGGCTTGAGGAGGGGGAGTGTGATGCGCCGGAGCGTGACCAGCCAGGTGGCCCCCGCCATGCGGGAGCTCTGCTCCAGCTCCTCCGAGACGGCCAGCATGACGGAGGCCACGTTGCGCTGCCCGTAGGGGAAGAAGCGCGTCACGTAGCCCAGCAGGATGATCCAGATGGTCGCGTAGATGGGGGTCTTGATGTAGGTGATGAGCACCCCCACCGCGATGACGATGCCCGGGAAGCCCACGGGCACGGCGGAGAGGAAGTCCAGCAGGGCGGCGAAGCGCCCGCGCAGGCGGTGGATCTGGAAGGACACCACGATGCCCAGGATCATGGCCAGGGTGGCGCCGCCGAAGGAGAGGACGAGGCTGTTGATGATGCCGTTGGTCACGGGCTTGAAGCTGAGCGGCGACCAGAAGAAGAGCACCCGCTGGTAGTTCAGGAGGGTGAAATCCCCCGGGATGATCTTCCCCGTCCAGATCCGGTGGAGGCTCACCACGAAGAGGGAGAGGATGGGGAGCACCACGGCGATGAAGATGTAGATGGCGTTCCAGCCGAAGGCGGCCCACTTCCAGCGGCCCAGATCGATGAGGTTCGGCCGGAAGCCCTTGCCCGTCACCGTGGTGTACTCGCGCGGGGCGATGATGCGCCGCTGGACCCAGATGAAGACGGCCGTGATGGCGCCGAGGGTCATGCTCATGGCGGCGCCCATCTGGTAGTTCGCCTGGTCGCCCACGGCCTTGGTGAAGATCTGGGTGGTGAGGGTCTCCCAGCCGTAGGGGGTGCCCAGCTTGAAGGGCACCCCGAACTCCCCCGCGCTCGTGACGAAGACGATGATGGCCCCCGAGAGGATGCCCGGCGCGGCGAGGGGGAGGGTGATGGTCAGGGTGGTGCGCAGCAGTCCCGCCCCCGTCGTGCGCGCGCTGTCCTCGAGGGCGGGGTCCATCCGGCGGAGGGAGCCCACCACGAAGAGGTAGACCAGCGGGGTGAAGAAGATGCCCGTCACCCAGATGACGCCGAAGAGGTTGTTCACGTTGAAGAGGGCCCCTTCGATGCCGAGGAAGTCCCTCGCCAGGTTGTTGAGGAGGCCGATCTGGGGGGAGGCCAGGTTGTGCCAGGCGATGGCGCCCACGAAGGGGCTCAGGAAGAAGGGGATGAGGTTCAGGGGCTCGAGCCGCTCGCGGAAGGGGCAGTTCGTCCGGGCGTTGAGCCAGGCGAGCGAGAGCCCCAGGAGGGTGGCCAGCGCGGTGGTGCCCGTGCTGATGAAGAGGGTGTTGAGGAAGGCCCTGCGGATGACGTGGCTCTGGACCATCTCGCGATAGTTGGCCAGGCCCCATTCGGTGTCGAAGCCGAGTTCGTCCGGCACCAGGAAGCTGTACACGACGAGAGCGCCGAGCGGGATCACCACCATGGCCGTCACGACGAGGCTGATCAGGGAGGTGGTCGAAGTCTCGAGGCGGAAGAGGTCCATCCACCGGCGGAGGCGGACGGCTGTCTCCCGGGTGCTCAGGATGGCCATGGGTCCCCTCGGGCGAGGAATCCTGCCGGGCCGCCGGGGGAGGGGGAGCGCCGCCTCCCCCGGCGGCGGGCGTTCAGGAGCTGCGGGGATCTCCTACCGGAAGACCTGCTGCCATTCCTCTTGCATCTTCTTGAATTTCTTCGCGGCGCCGATCTGGTCCTTGATGGGGAGGACCTTCACCTTGTCGAAGTCGATCATGTACTTGCGGACGGACTCGGGCGGCTTGTAGCCCTTGAGCATGGTGTAGTAGCTGACTTCCATCTCGGCCACGATGTCCGCCGCCTCCTTGGTCAGGAGGAAGTCCATCCACAGCTTGGCCGCGTTGGGGTGCGCGGCGCCCTTGATGACGCCCGCCTGCTGGCCGAAGAGCACCATGCCTTCCTTGTAGGTGCCCCACTTCAGGCCCTTGGCCAGATCGGGCTTCTCCCTGATCTTCTGGAGGGCGCGCCCGGAGAGGTTCCACATGTCCACGGCCCGCTCGCAGTTGACGACCTGCTGCATCTTGGCCTCGGTGCGGAAGGCCACGAGGGGTTCGAGGGCCTTGAGCTTCTTCCACATCGTCTTGACGTCGTAGCCGTTCTCCATCAGGCCGATCGTCGTCAGCGAGTAGGATTGGCTCTTCGTGACGTCGCTCGCCAGCACCTTCCCCTTCAGCTTGGGGTTGTCGATGATGTCGGCGTAGGAGGTGATGTTGACGCCCTCCATGCCGGGGCAGGCCGTGTTCCAGACGGGCTGGAAGGTGTAGGAGTAGGGGGAGATGAACAGCGGGTACTGGACGAAGATCCCCGCCTTCTTCCAGTTCTCCTCGTGGTTCTTCCACTGGCCGCTGTCCAGCGGGAGGAAGGCGCCCTGCTTGGCGGCCCCGGCGAAGAAGCCGGGCGAGGCGACCGAGACGATGTCGAAGCTGTACTTGCCCGCCTTGATCTCCTGGCGCGCCATGGACACGGTGGGCCCCGTGCCCTTGAGGATGTGGGTGACCTTGAAGGCGCTTCCCAGGTTGTAGTGCTTGATGAACGCCGGCCCCAGGCGCCGCATCGTGTCGTCCTTCCAGGAGGTTTCGAGGAAGATCACCTGTCCCTCCTTCTTCGCGGCGGGGACGAGCTTCTTCTCCTGGGGGGTGATCTCGGTGGCGCCGAAGGCGGGCGCGGCGAGGGCCAGCGCCAGGGCCAGCGGGACGGATAGGACGGATATGCTCGGGTTCCCTTTCATGGTGTGCGCTCCTTTCCTCCGGGTCGAGGGAATAGCACCGCTCCGAGGACGTGCAGTTTCGGTCGCCTCCCCCGCTTCGCCAGCGGGCGGGGAAGCGGGGATGGGTCTGAGCATTCGAGCGAACAATACAGGGAAATTATGGTCTTTTATTCTCTAAAAAGGCAAGGGCATTCAAGACCTCCCACCCGCAACGCCCCGGGCTTCCGGCTTTTTGGGCTTTGCAGACAGGGTTTTTAGGCTTGAGGAGGCGGGTTTTGGGGACCATCCGGCCGGGCCGGCAGGTCCCCGGGGCCTAGGCGACCAGGGCCTCCCTTCCGGCGAGCCGGCGGAAGAGGAAGACGCAGGCCAGCAGGATGAAGGTCTGGACGACGGAGAGGGCGCAGGTGACCGACTCGTTCTTGTACTCCTGGAGGTAGTAGATGCCCACGGAGAGGGTCTCGGTCCCCGCCGTGAAGAGGATGAGCGAGATCGGGAGCTCGCGGATGAAGATGAGGAACATGAGGAGCCAGCCCGCGAAGATGCCCGGCTTGAGGAGGGGGACGGTGATCCGCCGCAGGGTGGTGGTCCAGGAGGCGCCGGAGAGGCGCGAGCTCTGCTCGAGCTCCTCCGAGACGGCGAGCATGACGGAGGCCACGTTGCGCTGCCCGTAGGGGAAGAAGCGCGTCACGTAGCCCAGCAGGATGATCCAGAGGGTTCCGTAGATGGGGGTCTTGATGTAGGTGATGAGCACCCCCACCGCGATGACGATGCCCGGGAAGCCCACGGGCAGGGCGCACAGGAAGTCCAGGGAGCCGGCGAAGCGGCCCTTCCGCCGGTGGATCTGGAAGGAGAGGATGACCGCGAGGATCATCCCGATCGTGGCGCCGACGATCGCGAGGATGAAGCTGTTCAGGATGCCGTTCGTGGCGGGCTTGATGCTCAGCGGCGACCAGAAGAAGAGGACCATCTCGTAGTTCAGGGAACTGAAGTCCCCCGGGACGATCTTGCCGATCCAGACGCGGTGGAGGCTCACCAGGAAAATGCTGAGGATGGGCAGGACGACGGCGATGAAGACGTAGAGGACGTTGTAGGCGAAGGCGGCCCACCGCCAGCGGCCCAGGTCGATGAGGTTGGGCCGGAAGCCCTTGCCCGTCACCGTGGTGAACTCGCGGGGGGCGATGATGCGCCGCTGGATCCAGATGAAGACGGCCGTGATGGCGCCGAGGGTCATGCTCATGGCGGCGCCCATGTAGTTGTTCGCCTGGTCGCCCACGGCCTTGGTGAAGATCTGGGTGGTAAGGGTCTCCCAGCCGTAGGGCGCCCCCAGCTTGAAGGGCACCCCGAACTCCCCCGCGCTCGTGACGAAGACGATGATGGCCCCCGAGAGGATGCCCGGCGCGGCGAGGGGCAGCGTGACGGTCAGGGTGGTGCGCAGGAGGCCCGCGCCTGTCGTGCGCGCGCTGTCCTCGAGGGAGGGGTCCATCCGGCGCAGCGAGCCCACCACGAAGAGGTAGACCAGCGGGGTGAAGAAGATGCCCGTCACCCAGATGACGCCGAGGAGGTTGTTCACGTTCAGGAGCGGGCCCGTCGCCCCGAGGAGGTCGCTCGCGAGGTGGTTGAGCATGCCGACCTTGGGCGAGGCCAGGTTGTGCCAGGCGATCGCCCCCACGAAGGGGCTCAGGAAGAAGGGGATGAGGTTCAGGGGCTCGAGCCGCTCGCGGAAGGGGCAGTTCGTCCGGGCGTTGATCCAGGCCAGGGAGACCCCCAGCAGGGTGGCCAGCACGGTGGAGCCCGCGCTGACGAAGAGGGTGTTGAGGAAGGCCTTGCGGACGACGTGGCCTTCAAACATCTCCCGGTAGTTGGCCAGGCCCCAGTCGGCCCCGAAGCCCAGGTCGTCCAGCACGAGGAAGCTGCTCACGACGAGGGCGAGGAGCGGAAGCAGCACCATCGCCATCACGAGCGCGCTGACGGCCGTGTTGGTCACCGTCTCCGGGGTGAGGAGGGTCCGCCATCCCTGCAATCGGGCGCGGACGGCGGCTTCCGGCGTGCTCAGGGTGGTCATGGGCGCCTGATCGCTAGGGATCCTCCCGGGGGAAGCGGCGCCGGGAGGCCGCCTCCCCCGGCCAGGACCGGCATGCGGGGATTACTGGAAGATCTGCTGCCAATCCGCGTGCATCTGCTTGAACTTCTTCGCGGCGCCGATCTGATCCTTGATGGGCAGGATCTTCACCTTGTCGAAGTCGATCATGTACTTGCGGACGGACTCGGGCGGCTTGTAGCCCTTGAGCATGGTGTAGAAGCTGATCTCTCCCTCGGCCACGACGTCCGCCGCCTCGCTGGTCAGGAGGAAGTCCATGAACAGCTTCCCCGCGCCGGGGTGCTTGGCCCCCTTGATGACGCCGGCCTGCTGGCCGAAGAGCACCATGCCCTCCTTGTAGGTGCCCCACTTCAGGCCCTTGCCCAGCTCGGGCTTCTCCCTGATCTTCTGCACGGCCCGGCCGGAGAGGTTCCACATGTCCACGGCCCGCTCGCAGTTGATGATGAACTGCATCTTGGCCTCAGTGCGGAAGGCCACGAGGGGGTCGAGGGCCTTGAGCTTCTTCCACATCGTCTTGACGTCGTAGCCGTTCTCCATCAGGCCGATCGTCGTCAGCGAGTAGGAGGTGCTCTTCGTCACGTCGCTCGCCAGCACCTTCCCCTTGAGCTTCGGGTTGCCGATGATGTCGGCGTAGGAAGTGATGTTCACCCCCTCCATGCCGGGGCAGGCCGTGTTCCAGACCGGCTGGAAGGTGTAGGAGTAGGGGGAGATGAAGTGGGGGTACTCGTAGTAGATCCCCGCCTTCTCCCAGTTCTCCTTGTGGTTCTTCCACTGGCCGCTGTCCAGGGGGAGGAAGGCGCCCTGCTTGGCGGCCCCGGCGAAGAAGCCCGCCGAGGCGACCGAGACGATGTCGAAGGTGAACTTGCCCGCCTTGATCTCCTGGCGCGCCTGGGAGACGGTGGGCCCCGTGCCCTTCTGGATGGGTACCACCTTGAAGCCGCTGCCCAGGCCGTAGCGCTTGACGAAGGCCGCGCCCAGCTTCTGCATCGTTTCGTTGTTGAAGGAGGTCTGAAGGAAGACGACGGAGCCCTCCTTCTTGGCGAGGGGGACGAGCTCCTTCTCCTGGGGGGTGATCGGCGTGGCGCCGGAGGCGGGCGCCGCGGCGAGCGCCGCCAGGGAGAGGCACAAGATCCATGCTTGCGCGCTTCGCTTCATCGTGTGGGCTCCTTCTCAGTTTTCCCCGGCCGCGGGAAGAGCTCCGCCAGAAAAACGCCGGCCCAGGGCCACCCCCCTCTTCGGCGGGGGCGAGAGAAAATCGGAATGAACGATGGGTCTAATATGACACAATGGGTCATTCTCCGCAATTCGGCATAAAAAACCCCCTCCCCAGGCCGGGGAGGGGGAGGCGTGCTGCGCTTGCGGCTTACTTCGTCATGAACGGCTGGAGCTTCGCCATCGTGGGCTTGTCGGCGCGGCCGGTCACCTTGAGCTTGTTCTTCTTCTGGAAGGCGCGCAGGGCGGAGCGGGTCTTGGGGCCCAGCTTGCCGTCGGCGGTGCCGGGGTTCTCGCCCGCCTTCTTCAGGGCCTCCTGGAGGGCCATCACTTCGGGCGAGCCCGCCTTCTTGGCCGCCGCCTTGGCCGGCGCCTTCTTCGCGGGTGCCTTTTTCTCCATCTTGGGAGCGTCGCCCCCCTGGGAAGCGGTCTTGCGGAAAGTCTGTCTCATGTCGGGTACCATCTCCGTAATCGGCGGGTTGAACGGGAATGCGGCCGTGAATCGGGGGGAAGGGCTGTCTCCCGGGGCGGGAGCCCCGGCGGCGGCCGCTCGGAGTCCCACAAGCACCCGAGGCAAAAGAAAGAAAGCCTCCCCGATGACATGAGGTGCAGGGCTCCGGGCGGAGTCTTCATCTCGGCCGCCCGGCGGGCATCGTCTGGCCCGGGGGCGGTTGGCTAAGCCATTTTACCTCAATCCGGGTGCCGGCGCGCGCGGAAAAATCCTTTTTTGTCCGAAATATCAAGAAAAGGTAATATTCCGGGTATCCGGCAAGCGCAAACCGCCGCCGTGTGTGCCGCAGCCGACGGAGGGGGGGGACGATGATGAGATCCGGAAGAGCCTCGGCGCTGCTCCTCGCGCTGGCGCTGGCCGCGGGCGGGAAGGCATGGACCGCCCCGGTCGAGATGCAATCCTACCCGGTGCCCTCGGGGGCCCATCCCCACGACGTGGCGCCGGCCCCGGACGGCGGGGTCTGGTACACCGCCCAGCACCAGGGCGCCCTGGGCTGGCTCGACCCCAAGACGGGCAAGACCGTGCACATCCCGCTGGGCGAGGGCTCATCCCCCCACGGGGTGATCGTGGGCCCCGACGGCGCCGCTTGGGTCACCGACAGCGGCCTGAACGCCATCGTCCGGGTGGACCCCAGGACGCGCGAGGTGAAGAAGTTCCCCCTCGCCGGGCGCAGCTACACCAACCTCAACACCGCCGCCTTTGACGGCCGGGGCGTCCTCTGGTTCACGGGCCAGAGCGGGGTGTACGGCAGCGTGGACCCCAAGACGGGCAAGGTGACGGTCCATGACGCCCCCAAGGGGCGGGGGCCCTACGGCATTGCCTCAGCGCCGGACGGCTCCGTCTACTACGTCTCCCTCGCGGGGAGCCACCTCGCCCGCGTCAACACCCAGACCGGGGCGGCCGAGGTCATCGAGCCCCCCACGCCCGAGCAGGGCGCCCGCCGGGTGTGGCCGGACTCGAAGGGCAACCTCTGGATCAGCGAGTGGAACAGCGGCAACGTGAGCCGCTACGACCCCAAGGGCAAGCAGTGGAAGGTGTGGAAGCTCCCCGGCGAGAACCCGCGCGCCTACTCCGTCTACGTGGACGAGAAGGACATCGTCTGGCTCACCGACTTCTCGGCCAACGCCATCGTGCGCTTCGACCCGGCCACCGGGAAGTTTGAGTCCTTCCCCAGCCCGCGCCCGGGGGCGCGGGTTCGCCAGATGCTGGGGCGGCCCGGGGAGGTCTGGGCCCCCGAGTCGGGGACGGACCACCTGGTAGTCCTGAGGACGAAGTAGCGAGGTCGGGTCCGAAATAGGGGAGGCCGTCCGCACCTCTCCCTTCGCGGCGAAACCGCTTGCGGGGGAGGAGGAGTGAACTTATATATAGGATAATTAGGTCTGGTAATCTATGGAGGCCCTGCGATGCCCCTTGCCGACCATACGACGCTGGGATTGTGCTGCCCCTTCCGGGAGGATTCCGAGGAAGAGGGGATCCTCTGCTTCGACCCCTGGCTGGACGAGTACGCGAAGCCCCCGGAGAACATCATCCGGGGCTGGTGCAACGGGGACTACCTCAAGTGCCCCGTCTACACCGCCTTTCAGCGGATGATGGCCTCGCGGATTGAAGAAGCCCGGGTGGACTAGAGGGCTCGCGATGGGGGATGTGAGCCCGGGCGCGGAGGTCCTCGAACCCTCCCAGGAGCGGACGAACCCGATGAGGCTGGGCTGCCCCTTCCGGGTGGATTTCCCCGGGGCGGGGATCCTGTGCTTCGAGCCGCTGAGCCGGACGCTCCAGCCTCCGGCCGCGGACGTGGCCGACGCCTTCTGCCGCCAGGATCCTCTCCGCTGCCCGGTCTGCCAGGCCTCGCTCGCGGGGCTCCGGCGGATGCTCCAGCAGTCCTCCGCCTGAATCAACCCTCCGCCAGCACCCGCGAGGGGCGGGGCGCCCCGTCCTTCCGCAGCCGGAACTTGTCGACCGAATAGCGCTCGATGTGGGCCATCGCTTCCTTGACCGAGTCCGTGATGAGGATGAGGCCGAGGTCCCCCGGCGAGATGGTGCCCTCCCAGGCCATCCGCTTGAGGAGAATGAAGAGGGGCTCCCAGTACTCCTTCCCCATGAGGACGATGGGGAAGTCCTGGATCTTCCCGTTCTGGATCAGGGTGTAGGCCTCGAACAGCTCGTCCAGCGTCCCGACGCCGCCCGGCATGGCGACGAAGGCGTAGGAGTACTTGAAGAGGAACACCTTGCGGATGAAGAAGTAGCGAATGGTCACCCAATGGTCGAGGTAGGCGTTCGGCTTCTGCTCGTGGGGGAGCTGGATGTTGCACCCGACCGAGCGTCCGCCCGCCTCCCGGGCCCCCCGGTTGGCGGCCTCCATCAGGCCCCCGCCGCCCCCCGTCATCACCGTGAAGCCCAGCTTCACGACCTCCCGCCCCACCTCGCGCGCCAGCTCGTAGAAGGGGTGCCCCTCCCCGATGCGGGCCGAGCCGAACACCGTCACGCAGGGCCCCAGGAAGTGCAGCGCCCGCATCCCCTTCACGAACCCCACCACCACCCGGAAGAGGAAGGCCGCCTCCCACTTGCGGGAGTGCGGCCCCTCCAGGAAACGGTCCTCGTCGATCCTGCCGAAGGTGAAGAACCGCTTCACGGCGGCGTCCTCCCTTGCCGGAGGGCTACTTTCCGGCCCGCGTCTCCCGCACAAGGGCGGAGAGGTCCGCCTCCTCCATGGCGCCTGGGACCAGCCGGTTGCCCACGACGAAGGCGGGCGTCCCCCGGATGTTGAGAGCCTGGGCGAGGGCGTGGTTCTTCTCGATGACCTTCTCGATCTCGGGCGCGGCCATGTCCTTCTTCAGCCGATCGGGGTCGAGCCCGACCGAGGCGGCCGTCTGGAGGATCTCCGCCTCGCTGAAGGAGCCGCCCCCCGACATGAGGGCCTTGTGGAAGGGGTGGTACTTGCCCTGGGCGCGGGAGGCGAGGGCGGCCCGGGCGGCCAGCACCGAGGGCGGCCCGAGGATGGGGAACTCCTTGAAGATGATCCGCACCTTGGCGTCCTTCTGTAGCACGCTCTCCACCGCCGGGTGGACCTTGCGGCAGAAGCCGCAGCGGTAGTCGAAGAACTCCACGATGGTCACGTCCCCCTGGGGGTTCCCGCCCACGGGGGCCTCCGGGTCGCTGTAGAGCTGGGCCTGGTGCCGGGCGAGGGCCGTCTGCGCGGCGGCGGCCTGGGCGGCCTCCCGCTTTTGCTCGAGCGCCGCGAGGGACTCGGCGATGACCTCGGGGTTCTTGAGGAGGTAGTCCCGGACGATCTTCTCCACCTCCTGGGCCGGGAGGCCCGCCGCCGGGCTCCCTCCCTGCCCGGCGAACCGCCAGGCGAACAGGGAGCCCAGGACGATCAGGGCCGCCAGTGTGACGTAGGTCGCGGGGGTCGGGCGGTTGTTCATGGACGCGGCATCCTCCTAGGGGCCAACGGGCCGTCTCTCCGGCCGGGCAGGGGGAAAGCATGTCGGGGGAAACCCGCCGAGTCAAGGAGGGCCCGGGCGTGCTAGGATGGGAAATCTATTTTGGCGGTCCGTCCGGGGGGCCTGGAGGCCCCTCCATCCCGGGGGAAGATACCCATGCCCTGCTTCGTGCAACGCGTCGGCCATGTCGGGATCCACGTGAAGGACGTGGAGCGCTCGATCCAGTTCTACCGGGAGATCCTGGGCCTGAAGCTCACGGGCAAGTGGGGCCCGCCCGATTTCCGCCGCGGGATCTGCTTCATGCGCTGCGGCGAGATGCACCACGACCTGGTCCTCTTCGAGCTGGCCGAGGACGCGAAGCGGGCCGGCCTCCCCCTCGGCGACTCCGAGAAGCGCGCCCAGATCGGCCTCCACCACATCGCCTTCGAGGCCCCCGACCGGGAGACCTGGCTCGGCGCCCTCCAGCACTTGCGCGGCAAGGGCGTCCAGCTCGTCTCGGGCCCCTACACCCACGGCCCCGAGGGCTCCGACGGGGACAGCTTCGTGGGCGGGAGCGGCAGCCACGCCTTCTACTTCCTCGACCCGGACGAGAACCGCGTCGAGGTCTACTGCTGGATGATGAAGGTCAGCCGGCCCTCGATCGCCGCCCCGGCGCCGGATTTGTAGGAGGAGCTTTTCTGTTTCTGAAAGCGCATCTGAAACGTCTTCGAAGGCTTGATGCATGGCGGCCAAGAGGCTTGCGGGATCTGGTTCGGGTTTTCCCCCTCTCCCCCCGGGGGAGGGGGTAAGTCCATTCCCCTGATCGTCAAGGAAATCGCATGCTCCACGGCTCCCCCCGCGTCTTCAGCCCCGAGGCCCTGCGCGACCTGGCGGAGCGCCTCCTCGCGGCCGCGGGCTGCGGCCCCGAGGCCGCCATGGCCGCGGCGGACGTCCTCCTCGAGGCGGACCTGCGCGGCTACGGCACCCACGGCCTCATCCGGCTCCCCACCATGATCCGGCGCATCCAGTCGGGGATGATCAACCCCCGGGCCCGGCCGCGCGTGGTGGAGGAGCGGGACGCGAGCGCCCTCGTGGACGCCGACCGGGCGCTGGGCCCCGTGGGCGTCATCTTCGGGGCGAGCCTCGCCGCCCGGAAGGCCGAGCGCGCCGGCTGCTGCGCCGTCGGGGTGGTGAACTGCGACCACATCTGCATGGCGGGCTATTACGCCGAGCGCATCGCGCGCGCGGGCTGCGTGGGCCTCGTCGCCGGCGTCACCCAGCCCCTCGTCCACGCCCTCGGGGGCGCCGAGCGCCTGCTGGGCACGAACCCCCTCGCCATCGCCCTGCCCGGGGAGGACGGGAAGCCCCTCCTCCTCGACTTTGCCACGAGCGAGATCGCCTTCGGCGCCGTCCTCCAGGCGAAGGCCCGGGGGGAGGCGCTCCCGCCCGGGGGCGCCATCGGGCCCGGCGGCGCCCCCACCACCGACCCCGCCCAGGCCGCCGCCGGGGCGCTGGCCCCCTTCGGGGGGCACCGGGGCTACGGCCTGTGCCTCTTCCTGGGCCTCCTGGCGGGGCCCCTCCTGGGGGCCAAGGTGGGCAAGCCGCTCGGCCAGGCCGTCCGGGAGGGGCACTACGACAAGGGGGAGCTCGTCATCGCCATCGATCCCGCCGCCTTCGGCGACCCGGCCGATTTCCGGAGGGCTGCCGCCGCCCACCTCGCGGAGGTGAAAGCCTCGCGAAGGGCCGCCGGCGCGCCGGCCATCCGCGTCCCCGGCGAGCGGAGCCTGGCCGAGAGGGAGAGGCGCCTGCGCGAGGGGGTGCCCATCGAGGAAGCCGTCTGGAGCGAGGTTGCCTCCCTGTCGGAGGAGCTGGGGGTCCCGATCCCCTCTTGAGGACCGCCCATCCAGGGCGGATAATGGATCCCGGATTTCCGGTCTCCTATCCTGCCCCGCCGCGGGCGCAGGGAGGGAGAAGCCCCGCCGCGAGGATCGGGCGCGGCGCCGGCGTCCCGCATTCGGGAGAGAGTCATGAGGAAGAAGACGATGTGGCTGGCCGTTCTGGGGCTCGCCGCCGTTTTCTCGGCGGGCCTCGCCCCGGGGCCCGCCCGGCCCCAGTCGGCGGAGGACCTGTTCCGGCAGGCCCGGGCGAGCCGGTCCGCGGACGAGCAGATCCGCCTCTACTCCGCGTATCTCCGCCTGCGGCCCAGCGAGCCCGCCGCCTACATCAACCGCGGCGTCGCCTACGCCGAGAAGAAGCTCCTGGACCTGGCCATCGCGGACTACAACAAGGCCCTCCAGCTGAAGCCGGGCTACCACCTGCCCCACTTCAACCGCGGCCTCGCTTACCAGGACAAGAAGCTCTTGGACCAGGCCATCGGCGACTTCACCCACGCGATCCGCCTGAAGCCCGACTACGCCCGGGCCTACAAGAGCCGCGCCAGCGCCTACGAGGACAAGAAGCTCCTGGACCTGGCCGTCGCGGACTACACCAAGGCGGTGCAATTGGACGCCACGGACGCGCACTCCTATTGGCGCCGGGGGGTCTCCTACGACATCAAGGACCTCCGCGATCTGGCGCTGGCGGATATCGCCAAGGCGATCCAGCTGCGGCCGGGCGAGAGCACCTACTACAACAGCCGCGGGGTCGTCCAAGGCCGCAAGCGCCTCTACGACCTGGCCATCGCGGACTACACGAAGTCCATCCAGCTCAAGCCCGGCTTCGCGCTCCCCTACCGGAACCGCGCCGTGATGTACAACCGGAAGCGCCAGTACGACCTCGCGAAGGCCGACTACGAGAAAGCCGTCCAGCTCGGCCCCGAGGACCCCGCGGCGAACAACTCCCTCGCCTACTTCCTTGCCACCTGCGCGGGCCCTGCCTCCTGCCGGGACGGCAAGCGCGCCGTCGAGCTCTCTCTCAAGGCCGTCGGCCTGAGCTACAGCGCCTCCTACATGGACACCCTGGCCGCCGCCTACGCCGAGTCGGGCCGCTTCGAGGAGGCGGCGAAGACCCAGGAGCAGGCCGTCTCCATGCTCCGCCAGGAGAAGGCGGGCGAGGCGCGCGTCGCCGGCTACCAGAAGCGCGTGGAGCTCTACAGGGCGGGCAAGCCCTACCGGGCGGAATGAGCGGGAGCCCAGCCGGGCTCCGCTTCGAGGGGAGGAAAGGGCATGCGATCGAGATGGCAGTGGCTGGCCGCTCCGGCGCTCGCCGCCCTCTTGGCGGCGGGGCTCGCCGCCGGGCCCGCGCGGAGCCAATCGCCGGAGGACTTGTGGCGCCAGGCGCTGGCGGCCACGTCGCCGGAGGAGCAGATCCGCCTCTACACCGAGTACCTCCGGCTGCGGCCCGACGGCGCCAACGGCTACTTCAACCGGGGCCTCGCCTACCGCAAGAAGGGCCTCCCGGACCTCGCCATCGCCGACCACACCAGGGCCATCGGGCTGAATCCGAACGAGGGCGATTATTTCAACTCCCGGGGCAACGCCTACCACGACAAGAACCTCCTGGACCTGGCCCTCGCCGACTACAGCCAGGCGATCCGGCTCAAGCCCGGCGGCGCCCTCGCCTACATCAACCGGGGGAACGCGTTCGCGAAAAAAGATCTCCTGGACCTTGCCCTCGCCGACTACAACAAGGCGATCCAGCTGGAGCCCGGGAACGCCTCGGCCCACCTGCGGCGCGGCAATGCCCACCTGGACAAGGGCCTCCTGGACCTGGCCCTCGCCGACTACAACCGGGCGATCCAGCTGAACCCCTCCGACTCCTGGGCCCACAACAACCGGGGCACGGTCTACGATCGCAAGAAGATGCTCGACCACGCCATCGCGGACTACTCCAAGGCCGTCCAGCTCAGCCCGAAGTACGCCTCCGCCTTCCGCAACCGCGGCCGGGTGTACGGCAAGAAGGGCCTCTACGGGCTGCAGAAGGCCGACTACGAGAAGGCCGTCCAGCTCGCCCCCGGCTACGCCGCGGGGCTCAACTCCCTCTCCTGGCTCCTCGCCACCTGCAAGGACGCCAACTACCGGGACGGCAAGCGCGCCGTCGAGCTCGCCCTGAAGGCCGTGGGGACGGACTACGACCCCGCCTACATGGACACCCTGGCCGCCGCCTACGCCGAGGCCGGGCGGTGGGAGGAGGCGGCCAAGACCCAGGAGCAGGCCCTCTCCATGCTCCGCCAGCAGAAGGCCCCGGCCGAGCGCGTCAAGAGGTACGAGGAGCGCCTGGGCCTCTTCAAGCAGAAGAAGCCCTACCGGGAGACGGAGTAACTTCCGTCATGGGAGATTCGGATGCCCCGGCCGCACTATGACGCCCCGCCCCGCTCGGGGGACACGATGGTCCCCTACGGCAACGAGCCCTCGAAGCTCGCGGGCCCCCGCCCCGAGATGAAGAAAAACGTCCGCCTGGTGGGCCACACCGGCCTCGACGGCTGGGGGGACACCTTCCAGATCCAGGTGCGGGAGGGCGTGGCCTACGTCGCCGCCTCGGGGGCCTGCGGCCACAACGGCATGACCGTCCTCGACGTCTCCGACCCCTCGAAGCCCAAGGTCGTCCACCGCATCGTGGACAAGCCGAGCGCCCGCACCCACAAGGTGCTCCTGGTCGAGGACGCCCTCTACACCAACAGCGAGAAGGTGCCCGGCGCGGACGACCCCGAGGCGGTCGGCGGGATGCGCATCTTCGACCTCGCGAACCCCAGGAAGCCCCGCTTCGTGAACTGGGTCGAGGGGGAGGGGAGGGGCGTCCACCGGCCCATCTACGACCGGGAGCGCAAGCTCCTCTACTGCTCGGCCTTCAAGGAGGGCTGCCGGGGGAAGGTGCTGAACATCT
This sequence comes from Candidatus Tectomicrobia bacterium RIFCSPLOWO2_12_FULL_69_37, assembly GCA_001790955.1. Classification (GTDB taxonomy): domain Bacteria; phylum UBA8248; class UBA8248; order UBA8248; family UBA8248; genus 2-12-FULL-69-37. The sequence continues at coordinate 2,314 of MGDP01000085.1, read as the reverse complement.
ACGGCGTGGGGGACCCCTTCAAGCCCGAGCTCCTCGGCCAGGCCTGGATCGAGGGCCAGAACGAGGCGGCGGGGGAGGCGCCCTCTTGGGACTTCGCCCAGGTGGGCTGGGGCTGCTGGCTCCACGAGGCCAACCCCTGGGGGAACTACGCCACCTGCGGCTTCTGGAACGGGGGCATCGCTCTCTTCGACACCACGGATCCCCGCCGCCCCAAATTCCTCTGGCGCCACAACCCCCACGAGACCCACGGCTGGCCCGGGGCCTACCACACCTTCCTCGTCCCCCCGGGCGGAGAGTTCGCCGTGGTCACCACCGAGTGCGTCACCATGAACTGCGCCCACCCGCCCGCCTTCGTCACCTTCTACGACATGCGGAACCCGCTCCACCCCCTCCCCATCAGCACCTACCACCCGGTGGAGATCGACCCCGTCTCCATGCGCCCGAAGGACATGAGCTGGTGCGAGACGGGCGCCCGCTACGGTGCCCACAACGTCTGGCTCGACATGCGGCGCGACGACCCCGTCTACATCGTCTGGTACAACGGCGGCCTCCGCATCGTGGATTGGTCCAACCCCTTCCAGCCCAGGGAGGCGGGCTATTACGTTCCCGGAGGGAACGCCGAGAAGTATTGTCCCCAGAGCAACGACGTCTTCGTGGACCGCGCCACCGGCCTCGCCTACGTCGGGGACCGCTGGGGGCTGGGGATGCACATCGTCGAGTACACGGGGTAGGGGGCACTAATTCCCCTCCCGCCCCGGCGGGCGGTAGAGGAAGAGCGAGACGAAGAAGCAGGCGCACAGCCCCGCCAGCACGAGGCTGAAGGGAATGAGGTAGCTCCCCGTCCGGTCGAAGAGCAGCCCCGCCAGGGGCGGGCCGATGGCCCCGCCCAGCCCGAAGGCGATCTCCAGCAGGCTCATCACCGCCCCGAACGAGCGCCCCCCGAAGCTGTCCGCCGCCATGGCGGAGTGGCAGGTGCCCATCCCGCCCGTCCCGATCCCGTAGACCAGGGCGAAGAGCCAGGCCATCCAGGCCGGGCTCCCCATGGCCGGGATGAGGAGGAGGACGGCCAGCCCCGCCGCCGAGATGGCGATGGCGGCCGCCTGGGCCTGCCGGCGGCCGATGCGGTCGCTCGCCCAGCCGAGGGCCATGCTCCCGGCCATCCGGATGGCCCCGAGGGAGCCGAAGATGAGGGCGGCGAAGGCGGTCGAGAACTTCGCGTCCGTGAGGTAGAGGGCGAGCTGGCTCAGGACGGTGTTGTTGTTCACGCCGATGAAGAAGACGATGACGGCCAGCACCCAGAAGTTGCGCTCCCCGCGCACCCCGGCCATCACCCGGAGGAGGGGCTCGGCGCGGCCCCGCCCCGGGGCGGCGGGGCGGCCGGCCGCGGGGGGCAGCCCGTCCAGCGACTGGCCCACGTCCTCGGGCCGGTCGCGCAGGAGGAGCCAGAGCACGGGGGCGAAGCCCGCCAGCACCAGCAGGCCGAAGGCCAGGTAGGCCGCCCGCCAGCCCGCCCCGGCGATCAGGCGCTCGATCGCGGGGACGAGGAGGAGGATGCCGATCCCGCTCCCCGAGAGCGCGATGCCCGTCGCCGTCCCCCGCCCGCGCTGGAACCAGCGGGGCATCATGGCGCTGTTCACGGCGAAGCCGCTCATCGCCGCCCCGAGCCCCAGGAAGAGGCCCGTGAACAGGTAGACGTGCCAGAGCGAGGAGACGAAGAAGCTGAGCGTCAGCCCCGTGCCCACCAGGGCCGAGCCCCAGGGGACCACCGAGCGCGGTCCCCGGCGGTCGAAGAGGCTCCCGACGAAGGGGCAGAAGAGGGCGTAGGCGGCCAGCATGAGGGCGTAGGCCCCGCCGAGCGCCCCGCGGCCCCAGCCGAACTCGGCGATGAGGGGCACCTGGTAGATGGCGAAGGAGAAGCGGGCCGTGATGGTGAAGGCCATGGTCCAGAAGGCCAGGGCCACGATGACCCAGCCGTAGTAGAAGGGGAGGGGGAGGGGGGGGCGGCCGGGCACGATCGCTCCTTCGGGCGCATAGGTAGGGGCGACCGGCCGGTCGCCCCTACGGACATCCATGCGAATTGATCCCCTGAACGCCGCCCGCACGCTTGGGCTTCGCCCGGCGGGGGAATATAATGGCGCCCACTTTACGGGTTTTTCCGGGGTTCGCACAGCCAGCCAGGGGATCCGCGATGGACCAGGCCGCCCTCATCCAGAAGCTCACCGAGGCTGTGGGGGAGGACTACATCCACACCGACCCGGTGGCGCTGCGCGCCTACGACTGCGACGCCCTCACCATCTACAAGGGCCAGCCCTCG
>MGDP01000084.1 GCA_001790955.1 Candidatus Tectomicrobia bacterium RIFCSPLOWO2_12_FULL_69_37 | reverse complement strand
CGCCGCCGTCAGCGTCGTCTTCCCATGGTCCACGTGCCCGATCGTCCCCACGTTCACGTGCGGCTTCGTCCGCTCAAACTTCGCCTTCGCCATGGCAGCAGTTCTCCCTCTTCAGCCCCCAGCGCCCCGGCTGCGGGGCCTGGCCTGCCTATGCGGTCTGGGCAGCCATCCCGGCGACCCGCGCCTTGAGCTCCTCGGCCAGCTGCGCGGGCAGCTCCTCGTAACGGCCGAACTGCATGGTGTAGGTGGCCCGGCCCTGCGTCATCGAACGGATGTCGGTGGCGTAGCCGAACATCTCCGAGAGCGGAACCGAGGCGGCGACCACCTTCGCCCCGGCGCGCTCGATCATCTCGCGGATGCGGCCCCGCCGGGAGGTGAGGTCGCCGATGATGTCGCCCAGGAACTCGGCCGGGCAGACCACTTCGACGTCCATGATGGGCTCGAGGAGGACCGGCTTCGCCTTCTTGGCGGCCTCCTTGAAGCCCATCGAGCCGGCGATCTTGAAGGCCATCTCGGAGCTGTCCACCTCGTGGTAGGAGCCGTCGTAGAGGGTGACCTCCACGTCCACGATGGGGAAGCCGGCCAGGATGCCGTTCTCCGTGGCCTCGCGCACCCCCTGCTCGACGGCGGGGATGTACTCGCGGGGGACGGAGCCGCCCACGATCTTGCTCACGAACTGGAAGCCCGCGCCCGCCGGGAGCGGCTTGAGGGTGAGCTCCACGTCGCCGTACTGGCCGTGGCCGCCCGTCTGGCGGACGAAGCGCCCGCGGGCGCTGGCCTCGGCCCGGATGGTCTCGCGGTAGGCCACCTGGGGCTTGCCCACGTTGGCGGCGAGGCCGAACTCGCGGGTGAGGCGGTCCACCAGGATCTCCAGGTGCAGCTCGCCCATGCCCGAGAGGATGGTCTGGCCCGTCTCCTCGTCGGTGCGGATGCGGAAGGTCGGGTCCTCGTCCGCCAGGCGGGCCAGCGAGGCGCCCAGCTTGTCCTGGTCGGCCTTGGTCTTGGGCTCGATGGCGATGGAGATGACCGGCTCGGGGAAGTCGATGGATTCCAGCAGGATGGGGTGGGCGGCGGCGCAGAGGGTGTGGCCCGTCTTGGCGTGGCGGAGGCCGAGGGCCGCGACGATGTCGCCGGCGCGGGCCTCTTTTATCTCCTCGCGCTTGTTCGCGTGCATGCGCATCAGCCGCCCGACGCGCTCCTCCCTGCCCGTGATGGTGTTCAGGACCGAGGTGCCCGCGGCGAGCACGCCGGAGTAGACCCGGAGGAAGACCAGCTGGCCCACGTAGGGATCGGTCATCACCTTGAAAGCAAGCGCGGAGAAGGGCTCCTCGTCCGCCGCTTTCCGCTCGGGGGCCGCCTTGCCGGCCTCGGCCTCATCGGCGGAGAGCTGGCCCTTCACCGGGGGGAGGTCCAGCGGGGAGGGAAGGTAGTCCACGATGCCGTCGAGGAGGAGCTGGACGCCCTTGTTCTTGAAGGCCGCCCCGCAGATGACGGGCACGCCCTCGCCCGAGAGGGTGGCCTTGCGGACGGCCGCCTTGAGCTCCTCGGCGGCGATCTCCTTCTCCGCGAGATAGCGCTCCATGAGGCTCTCGTCCGTCATGGCCAGGGTCTCGATGAGTTTCTCGCGCCATTCGGCCGCCGCGCCCGCGAGCTCGTCCGGGACGCCGCAGGTCTCGAAGGTGGCGCCCAGGGGGTCGGTGAAGACGCGGGCCTTCAGGGTGAGGAGGTCCACCATGCCGGCGAAGTTCTCTTCCTCGCCGACGGGGATCTGGATGACCAGGGGGTTGGCCGCAAGGCGCTTCCCGATCTGATCCACCACGGCGAAGAAGTCCGCCCCCGTCCGGTCCATCTTGTTGATGAAGACGAGGCGCGGGACGCCGTACTTCTCGGCCTGGCGCCACACCGTCTCGCTCTGGGGCTCCACCCCGCCGACGGCGCAGAAGACGGCCACGGCGCCGTCCAGGACGCGGAGGCTGCGCTCCACCTCGGCGGTGAAGTCCACGTGGCCGGGGGTGTCGATGATGTTGATGATGTGGCCCGCCCAGCGGCAGGTGGTCGCGGCCGAGGTGATGGTGATCCCGCGCTCCTGCTCCTGCGCCATCCAGTCCATGGTGGCGGCGCCTTCGTGGACCTCACCCATCCTGTGGGTGCGGCCGGTGTAGTAGAGGATGCGCTCGGTCGTGGTCGTCTTGCCGGCATCGATGTGGGCCATGATGCCGATGTTTCGGACCTTTTCGAGCGCGATATCCCTGGGCACGTCGTCTTCCCCTTGGAACTACCAGCGGTAGTGGGCGAACGCCTTGTTCGCCTCGGCCATCCGGTGCGTGTTCTCGCGCACGCGGACGGCCCCGCCCGTGTTGTTGGCGGCGTCCACGATCTCCGCGGCCAGGCCGTTCGCGATGCGGCGGTCCCGGCTGCGGGCGTTCTCGATGAGCCAGCGGATGCTCAGCGTGGTGCGCCGGTCCGGCCTCACCTCGACCGGCACCTGGTAGGTGGCGCCCCCGACCCGGCGGGAGCGCACCTCGAGGGCCGGCTTCACGTTGTCCAGCGCCCGCTTGAAGACCTTGAGGGGGTCCTCCTTCATCTTCTCCTCGACCATGTCCATCGCGCCGTAGAAGACGCGCTCGGCCAAGCTCTTCTTGCCCTGGTACATGAGGGCGTTGATGAACTTGGTCACCAGCCGGTCCTTGAATTTCGGATCGGGGAGGACGGTGCGCTTCGTGATGCGCTTGCGCCTGGCCATCGGAGAGGCTTCTCCCTCTGGTTACTTGGGCCGCTTGGCCCCGTACTTGGAGCGGCTCTTGCGCCGCTTCTCGACGCCGACGCTGTCCAGGGTGCCCCGGACGACGTGGTAGCGGATGCCCGGCAGGTCCTTCACCCGGCCCCCGCGGATCAAGACGATGGAGTGCTCCTGGAGGTTGTGCCCCTCGCCCGGGATGTAGGTGGTGACCTCCATGCCGTTGGTCAGCCGCACGCGGGCCACCTTGCGCAGCGCCGAGTTGGGCTTCTTGGGCGTGGTGGTGTAGACGCGCACGCACACCCCCCGCTTCTGGGGGCAGTTGCGCAGCGCCGGGCTGTCCGTCTTGGAGCGCACCTTCTCGCGCCCCTTCCGGACCAGTTGGCTGATGGTAGGCACAATGACCTCCCCGGCAACGGCAGGAAACCCGTTGGATTCACTCCGTGGGAAGCAGCGCGGAACGGTTCCTTGCCCGGCACGGGCGGGAGGGAGGCTCCTGCTACGTGTTCCCTACAGCAGAGGAATCGCAACTCCTTAGGAATCAGGCGGATACGCCAAGCCGGGGATCGGGGCGAACCCCGATCCCCAGCGCGAAGGTGCGAATTATATACGGGCCAGCGCGGTTGTCAACTGCCGCGGGGCAAGAAAACCCGCCATTTCCGGACCTATTCCGAGGAGGCCTCCCCGCCTCCGGAGGCCGGGGCCTTGCGGCCCTCACCCTCCTCTTCGGGCTCCTCGGGGAGGTCGTCCTCGTCCCCGAGATCATCGTCGTCGTCGGCCTCATCCGCCACGGCCGGCACCTCCTCGGTCGCGGGGGCGAGCTCGACCTCGGGCGAGAGAAGCTCCACCCCCTGGTAGAGCCGCGCGCCCGTGCCCGCGGGGATGAGGCGCCCCATGATGACGTTCTCCTTGAGGCCCCGGAGGTAGTCCACCTTGCCGGCGACGGCCGCCTGGGTGAGCACCCGGGTGGTTTCCTGGAAGGAGGCGGCCGAGATGAAGCTGTCGGTCGAGAGCGAGGCGCGGGTGATGCCCAGGAGGATGGGCCGGCCCGTGGCGGGGCGCTTGCCCTCGTTCATGGCCTCCTGGTTGCGCCGCTGGAAGGACTCGCGGGTCACCTGCTCGCCCACGACGAGGTCGGTCTCGCCCGGGTCGGTGATCTCGAGGCGCCGCAGCATCTGGCGGACGATGACCTCGATGTGCTTGTCGTTGATGTTCACGCCTTGGAGCCGGTAGACCTCCTGCACCTCGTTCACGAGGTAGTTCTGCAGCTCCTTCTCCCCGAGCACGGCCAGGATGTCGTGCGGGTTGACGGCGCCGTCCATGAGGGGCTCGCCCGCGCGGACGTAGTCATCCTCCTGGACGTTGACGTGCTTGCCGCGGGGGATGAGGTACTCGCGCTCGTCGCCCGTGTCCGAGACCACGAGCACGCGCCGCATGCCGCGGACGGTGCCGGCGAACTTCACGGTGCCGTTGATCTCGGAGATGACGGCGTTCTCCTTGGGCTTGCGCGCCTCGAAGAGCTCGGCCACGCGCGGCAGGCCGCCCGTGATGTCCTTCGTCTTTGAGGTCTCCCGGGTGATCTTGAAGATGATGTCGCCGGGCTGGATGGCGTCATCCTCCTGGACGTTCATGTGGGCGCCCGCCGGGAGCGGGAAGACCGAGAGCTGCTCGCCCCCCTCGCCGTAGAGCACCGCGCGGGGCTGCCGCTTCTCGTCCGCGTGGTCGATGATGACCCGGCGTGAGAGGCCCGTGACCTCGTCGATCTCCTCCTGCATGGTGACGCCCTCGATGACGTCCATCAGGGAGACGCGGCCCGCCCGCTCGGTCATGACGGAGAAGGTGTAGGGGTCCCACTCGAGCAGTTTCTCCCCCTCGCTCACCTTGGAGTTGTCGCGGGCCTTCACCACGGCGCCGTACACCACGGGGTAGCGCTCGCGCTCGCGGCCCGTCTCGTCGCAGATGGCGATCTGGCTGTTGCGGTTCATGTTGATCAGATCGCCCTTCTTGCTCTGGATGACCTTGAGGCCGTGGTACTTCACGAAGCCCGCCCGCTTGGCCTCGACCGTGCTCTGCTCGGAGGCGCGGGTGGCCGTGCCGCCGATGTGGAAGGTGCGCATGGTGAGCTGGGTGCCCGGCTCGCCGATGGACTGGGCGGCGACGACGCCCACCGCCTCGCCCACCTCCACCAAGTTGCCGGTGGCGAGGCTGCGGCCGTAGCACTTGGCGCACACGCCCGTCCGGGCGTCGCAGGTGAGGACGCTGCGCATGGTGACCTTCTCGACGCCCGCGTTCTCGATGCCGCGCACCCGATCCTCGTTGATCTCCTGGCCGGAGGCGCAGAGCACCTCCCCGTTGAAGGGGTCCTTGATGTCGTGGAGGGCGATGCGGCCCACCGCGCGCTCGCCGAGGGTCTGGATGATCTCGCCGCCCTCGACCAGGGCGCTCATCTCGATGCCGTTGAGGGTGCCGCAGTCGTCCTCGGTGATGATGATGTCCTGGGCCACGTCCACGAGGCGGCGGGTGAGGTAGCCGCTGTTCGCCGTCTTCAAGGCGGTGTCGGCCAGGCCCTTGCGCGCGCCGTGGGTCGAGATGAAGTACTGGAGCACCGAGAGGCCCTCGCGGAAGTTCGCGGTGATGGGGGTCTCGATGATCTCGCCCGATGGCTTGGCCATGAGGCCGCGCATGCCGCCGAGCTGGCGGAGCTGGGCGGTCGAGCCGCGGGCGCCGGAGTCGGCCATGATGTAGATGGGGTTGAACTGGCCGGGCTGGGAGGATGGGGCCCCCGTCCCGTTCATGGCGGCCTCGTCCTCGGTCTCGAGCACCCGGAACATCTCGGTCGAGACTTCCTCCGTCACGTGGGACCAGATGTCGATGATCTTGTTGTAGCGCTCGCCGTCGGTGATCAGGCCATCGCGGTACTCGCTCTCGACGCCCAGGACCTCCTTGCGCGCCCCCTCGATGAGGTCGCGCTTGCGCTCGGGGACCCTCATGTCGTCGATGGAGATGGAGATGCCGGCCTGGGTGGCCTGGCTGAAGCCGAGGTTCTTGAGGTCGTCCAGGAAGCGCACCGTCCGGGCCCGGCCCGCGTTCTCGTAGCAGACGGCCACGAG
>MGDP01000083.1 GCA_001790955.1 Candidatus Tectomicrobia bacterium RIFCSPLOWO2_12_FULL_69_37 | reverse complement strand
TCTCGACGCCGCCCGAACCCAGCTTGACGGGCACCCCCATGAACACGTCCCGCTCGCCGTACTCCCCTTGCAGGAGGGCGGCGCAGGGGAGGACACGCTTCTTGTCCTTCACGATCGCCTCGACCATCTGGATGACGGAGGCGCCCGGCGCGAAGTAAGCGCTGCCGGTCTTGAGGTAGTTGACGATCTCGGCCCCGCCGTCGCGGGTGCGCTGCACGATGGCCTCGATGCGGTCGGGCTTCATGAGGGCCGTGATCGGGATGCCCGCCACCGTGCTGTAGCGCGGCAGGGGCACCATGGTGTCGCCGTGGCCGCCCAGCACACAGGCCTGGACGTCCTCGACCGAGACGCCCAGCTCCATGGCGATGAAGGTGCGGAAGCGGGCGCTGTCGAGCACCCCCGCCATCCCCATGATGCGGTTCTGGGGCAGCTTGCTGCGGCGGTGGGCCACGGTGACCATGACGTCGAGGGGGTTGGAGACGATGATGAGGATGCACTTGGGCGAATGCTTCATGACCTCGTCCGTCACCCCGCCCACGATCTTGGCGTTGGTGTTGATGAGGTCGTCGCGGCTCATGCCGGGCTTGCGCGCGATGCCGGCGGTGACGACGACGATGTCCGAGTCCGCGGTGTCCTTGTAGTCGTTCGTCCCGATGACCCGGCAGTCGAAGCCCTCGACCGGGGCGCTCTCGTAGAGGTCCAGCGCCTTCCCCTGGGGGACGCCCTCGATGATGTCGATGAGGACGATGTCCCCGAGCTCCTTGGCGGCCGCCCAGTGCGCGGCCGTGGCGCCCACGTTGCCGGCGCCCACGATGGTGATCTTCGGTCGGCCCATGTGATGCCCTCCCGCTGCTACATGTTGCGGATGATGGCCCTCCCGAACTCCGAGCTGGAGACCTTCCGGGCCCCCTCCATCTGGCGCTCGAAGTCGTAGGTCACGGTCTTCTGGCGGAAGGTCTCCTCCATCCCCTTGGCGACCAGGGCGGCGGCTTCCGTCCAGCCCATGTACCCGAGCATCATCACGGCCGATAGGATGAGGCTGCTCGGGTTCACCATGTCCTTCCCGGCGTACCTGGGGGCCGTCCCGTGGGTGGGCTCGAAGAAGTGGATCTTGTCGCCGATGTTGGCGCCCGGGGCGATGCCGAGGCCACCCACCTGGGCGGCGATGGCGTCCGAGAGGTAGTCGCCGTTCAGGTTGGTGCAGGCGAGGACCTGGTACTCCCGCTGGCGGGTGAGAACCTGCTGGAAGATGTTGTCGGCGATGCGGTCGTTGACAAGGACCTTCCCCTCGGGGAGATTTCCGTTGTACGGTTTCGACGCGAGCTCATCCTCGGTGACGATGTGCTTGCGGTAGTTCTTCTTGAGGAACTCGTAGCCCCAGTCCTTGAAGGCGCCCTCGGTGTACTTCTGGATGTTCCCCTTGTGGACGAGGCAGAAGTACTTGCACTTGTTCTGGATGGCGAACTCGATGGCCTTCTTGACGATCCGGCGGCTGCAGAACACCGAGATGGGCTTGATCCCGATGCCGCTGTCCTTCCGGATGCTGCACTTCATCTCCTTGTTCAGGAAGTTGATGACCTTCTTGACTTCCTTCGTGTTCAGCGCCCATTCGATCCCCGCGTAGACGTCCTCGGTGTTCTCCCGGAAGATGCACATGTTCACCCACTCGGGGTGCTTCACGGGGGAGGGGACTCCCTCGAACCAGCGCACCGGGCGCACGCAGGCGTAGAGGTCGAGGATCTGGCGGAAGGCCACGTTTAGGCTGCGGAAGCCGCCCCCGATCGGGGTGGTGAGGGGCCCCTTGATGGCGAAGTAGTACTTCCTGACGGCGTCGAGGGTTTCCTGGGGCATGAGCTCCCCGTACTTCTCCATGGCGTCGTCGCCCGCGTAGATGCGGTACCAGGCGATCTTCCTCTTGCCGCCGTAGGCCTTCTGCACCGCCCCGCCCACCACGTCCATCATCACGGGAGTGATGTCCAGGCCGATGCCGTCGCCGCGCACGTAGCAGACAATCGGGTCGTCCGGCACCTGGAGCTTGCCGCCCTTGAAGGTGATGCGGGTGCCTTCCTTCGGCGGCTCGAGCAGCTTCTTCGTCTTAGGCTTCGCCTTGACCTTCGTGGCCATTCCCGGCTCCCTAGTCCTTGCCCCAGAAGGGCGTACCACCGACCCATACAGGGGGCGCCAGCGCCTCCTGTGTTATCCGCGCACCGCCGGCAGCGGAGGGAACTGTCTTCACGCGAAGCTCAATCCTCCAGCGCTGTTCCCCGCGAGGGCCGAAGGGGGGTAAAAAGACACCTCCATCCTTATCACGTCCTTGGGGGTGTGCCAACCTCCCGGGCGTGTTTTTCCCAGGCGTTTCCGGCGCGCCTTGACCCTGCCCGCCGGCGGGGGCACTGTACCGGCCTGCGCTCTCCCGCCCCCGGACGGACCCCCCCCGATGCCCCTCTCTCCGAAGAAGCGGTTCGGCCAGCATTTTCTCCGGGATCCGGCCGTCCTTCGGGCCATCGTCGCCCTGGGGGAGATATCCCCCGGGGAGCGGGTGCTGGAGGTCGGGGCCGGGGACGCCACCCTCACCCGGGCCCTTCTGGCCGCGGGCGCCCGCGTCACCGCCGTCGAGCTCGACCGGGGCCTCCTCCCCGCTCTCGGGGAGCTGGCCTCCCGGGAGCCCCTCTTGCGGGTTCTTCCCGGCGACGCCATGAAGCTCGACTACGAGGCCCTTCCATATCCCCAGAAGCTCGCCGCCAACCTGCCCTACAACATCGCCTCGGGCCTCCTCGCCCTCCTCTGCGGGTGGCCCCGGCGCTTCCCCCTCATGGTCGTCATGGTCCAGCGCGAGGTGGGCGAGCGCCTCGCCGCCGCGCCCGGCGGGAAGGACTACGGCTCCCTCACCCTCTGGGTGGGCCACCGCTACGCGGTGGAGATCCGCCGCTGGGTGCCCCCCGGCGCCTTCCGCCCCCCGCCCAAGGTGGACTCCGCCCTCGTGCGCCTGCGGGCGCTCCCCCGCCCCCGGGTGGAGGTGCCGGACGAGGAGGCCTACTTCCGCCTCATCCGGGCCGCCTTCGCCCACCGGCGCAAGACCCTCCTCAACAACCTCAAGGAGCTCACCGACTCGGAGGGAAAAAGCCCGGATTGGCACGGTGTCCTCGCCCGGGCCGGGGTGGACGGGGGTCTCCGCGCCGAGGCCCTCGCCGCCGAGGCCTTCGCCCGCATCGCCCGGGCCCTCGCGGACGAATGAACGTCCTCCTCTACCGCTCGGGCGCGCTGGGGGACACCCTCCTCGCCCTCCCCGCCCTGGACGCCCTCCGGCGCCGCTTCCCCGGCTCCCGGGTCGTCCTGGCCGCCCGCCCGGCCTACGGCGCCCCCCTCCTCGACGCCGGGCGCGCGGACGCGCTCCTGGACGCCGAGGCCCCCCCTTTCAATCTCCTCTACCAAGAGCCCTCTCCGGGGGACGGACTGGACCGCCTGCTCCAGCCCTTCGGCGCCTCCGCCTTCTTCACCCGCGACGCGGGAGGCGAGGCCGCCCGGCGGCTCGCGGCGCTCCCGCGCGGCACCCATCTCGCCGCCCCTCCCTTCCCTCCCGAGGGGGAGGAAGTCCACGTCGCCGAGTGGATGGCCCGCGCCCTGGCCCCCCTGGGGGCCGCCTCCGGCCCCATGGCGCCCCTCGCGCCCTCCGCCGCCAGCCGGGAGAAGGCCCGGCGCCTGCTCGCTCCCCTGGGCCTGGAGAACGTTCCTGTGCTGGCCCTCCACCCCGGAAGCGGGGGACGGGGGAAATGGGCCCCGCCCCCGGCGCTGGCGCGGGTGGCGAGGGACTACTGCGGGGGGAGCGGAGCCCGGCCCCTCCTCATCCAGGGTCCGGCCGACCGGGAGGCGGCCCGGGCGCTCGAGGGGGCGTGGGGGGGGCCTCTCCCCGCCGTGGAGGCTCCCCCCGCCGAGGTCCTGGCGGCCCTCCTGGCGGGGGCGGCCGCCTACCTGGGCTGCGACTCGGGGGTGAGCCACCTGGCGGCGCTGTGCGGGGCCCCGGCTCTCGTCCTCACGGGCCCCGCCTCATCGCCCAAGGTCTGGGGGCCGATCGGAGCACGGGCGGACTGGCTCCCCTGGGAGGCGGTGGAGCGGGGAGCGGCGCGGTTGCGGGAACTGGCGGGGCGGGAGACCGGAAAGGCCGGGTAGGGGCGGCTGATATTCCGTAGGGGCGATCGGACTTCGGCGGGCTCAGTCGAGCCGCCGGTCGCCCCTACAAAAACCCTGGGCGCGCCCATCCGCAGGGGCGGGTTTCAAACCCGCCCCTGCATACGACCGACGGAAGCCGCCTCAAGACGGGAGAGAAAAGAAGGCAGGTACCCACCGGCACGGAAGCGGCACGCAGAAATCTAGCGGATGCTCTTCCCGATCCGGCTCCAGCGGACGGTGCCGCCCCCCGAGTTCCAGGACCAGTAGATCACGAAGGCCACGCCCCGCACCTTGTCGTCCCAGCAGGCGCCGGGCCAGAGGGAGCAGGGAAAGGGAAGGTCGAGGTTGAAGTCCCCCAGCCGGAGCCGCACCCGGTCGAGCTGCGCGCCCATCCGCAGGAAACCCCAGAAGCGGCTGTCCTGGCTGTTGTTCCGGTTGTCCCCCAGCATGAGGAGGTGGCCCGGCGGCACCAGGCGGGGCCCCCAGTCGCGCCCGGAACCCTCGGCCCGGCCGTCGGGCTTGAAGACGGCGTAGGGCTCCGTGAGAGGGGCGCAGCGGGCGGGCTCGCCGGGCGTGGGGCAGTTGATGTAGACGCCGCGCCCCCGGACCATCACCGTCTCGCCCGGCAGGGCGACCACCCGCTTGATGAAGTCGCGGCTCTCGTCCTCGGGATAGCGGAAGACGATGATGTCCCCCCGCTTCGGCGCGCGGACCCAGTAGAGGAACTTGTTGACGAGGAGATGGTCCCCGATGAGGAGGGTGTCCTCCATCGAGCCCGAGGGGATCTTGAACGCCTGCACCACGAACGAGCGCACGAAGAGCGCCAGCAGCAGGGCGATGCCGATAGCCTCGGCGTACTCGCGGAACGTGGATTTCTCGCCCCGCGCCCGGCTTTCCTCCCCGGCGCGGCCCGCTTCCGTTTCGGTCACGTCACCTCCCGCCCCACGTCGAGGACCGCCATGAAGGCCTCCTGGGGGACCTCCACGGTGCCGATGTTCTTCATCCTCTTCTTGCCCTCGCGCTGCTTCTCGAGGAGCTTCCGCTTGCGGGTGATGTCGCCCCCGTAGCACTTGGCCGTCACGTCCTTGCGCAGGGCCTTGACGGTCTCCCGCGCGATGACCCGGTTGCCCACCGCGGCCTGGATGACCACCTCGAACATCTGGCGGGGGATGAGCTGGCGCATCTTCGTCACCAGCGCGCGCCCGTGGATGTAGGCCCGCTCCTTGTGGAGGATGGTGGAGAAGGGGTCGATGGGCTGGCCGTTCAGCAGGATGTCGAGCTTCACCGCCTCGGCCGGCCGGAAGCCCAGGTGCTCGTAGTCGAAGCTCGCGTAGCCCCGGGTGATGGACTTCAGGCGGTCGTAGAAGTCGAAGAGGATCTCGGCGAAGGGGAGCTCGTAGATGATCTGGACGGTCTTGGGGTCGAGGTACTCCATCGAGCGCTGGGTGCCGCGCTTGTCCTGGGCGAGCTTGAAGACGGCCCCCACGTACTCGGCGGGGGCGAGGATGGTGCCCACGATGAAGGGCTCCTCGATGTGGTCGATCCGGGTGAGGTCGGGGAGCTTGGCCGGGCTGTCGATCTCGATCATCGTGCCGTCCCGCAAGTAGACGCGGTAGACCACCGTGGGCGCCGTGATGATGAGGGTGAGGTCGTACTCCCGCTCCAGGCGCTCGCGGATGATGTCCATGTGCAGGAGCCCCAGGAAGCCGCAGCGGAAGCCGAAGCCCAGCGCCGGGGAGCTCTCGGGCTCGTAGCTGAAGGCGGAGTCGTTGAGCCTCAGCTTCTCCAGCGCGGCGCGGAGGTTCTCGTAGTCGGCGCTGTCGGCGGCGTAGAGGCCGCTGAAGACCATCGGCTTGGGCTCCTGGAAGCCCGCGATGGGCGTCTCGGCGGGATTCCGGGCCAGGGTCACCGTGTCGCCCACCTTGGTGTCGCTCACCTGGCGGATGGCCGCCGAGAGGGAGCCCACCTCCCCGGGCCCCAGGGCCTCCACGGCCACCTCGTGGGGGGTGTAGACCTGGAGGCCGTCCACCTGGTGCTCGCGGCCGTTCGACATGAAGCGCACCACGTCCCCCTTCCGCACCGTCCCCTGGAAGACGCGCATGAGGGGGATGGCCCCCTGGTAGGCGTCGAACCAGGAGTCGATGAGCAAGCCCTGGAGGGGCGCCGCCGGGTCGCCCTGGGGAGGCGGGATGCGCTCCACGAGCGCCTCCAGCAGCCCGTCCACCCCCGTCCCCTGCTTGGCGCTCACGAGTAGGCACTCCTTGCGGTCGAGGCCGATGACGTCCTCGACCTGGGTCATCACCCGCTCCGGGTCCGCCGAGGGGAGGTCGATCTTGTTGATGACGGGGATGACGGCCAGGTTGTGGCCCAGCGCCAGGTAGGCGTTGGCGAGGGTCTGGGCCTGGATGCCCTGGGTCGCGTCCACCAGGAGGAGCGCCCCCTCGCAGGCCTTGAGGCTGCGCGAAACCTCGTAGCTGAAGTCCACGTGGCCGGGGGTGTCGATCAGGTTGAAGATGTAGGACCTCCCCTTGGGGGAGGCGTACCGGAGCCGGACGCTGGCCGCCTTGATGGTGATGCCCCGCTCCCGCTCCAGGTCCATCGAGTCCAAGACTTGCTCGGACATCTCCCGGGCCGAGAGGGCGCCCGTGCGCTCGAGGATGCGGTCGGCCAGCGTGGATTTGCCGTGGTCGATGTGGGCGATGATGCAGAAGTTGCGGATATGGTCGAGGGACACGGCCGGATCAGCGCTCTCTCAGGCTGGGCGTTCAAACCGGGAGGAGCGGCGGGCGGAACTCCCGCTCCACGGGTACCGCCCCAGCATAGCCGATCCGGGGCCGGAACGCACCCGTCCCGCGCCGGGCCCCCGTTTTCCGGGTTTGTTCCGCTTCCCCCGCGGTGCTAGCATGAAAAGAGCCACGATGCGGGTACAGAGCCCCAGCAGGATACCCGAGACATGCGCCAAGCCCTGCCCATCCTCCTCCTCGCGGGGACGCTCACCCTCCCGGCCGGCGGCCCGGCCCGGGCCGCTACCTCCACCCTCACCTTCGGGGACCGCACCTTCATCGAGGCGGCGAAGCGCCTTCAGCCCTCGGTCGTCCACATCCGGGTGAAGCCCAAGGACGAGGGGAGCGCGGGCTTCGGCCTCTTCGGCCCCGGGAAGAGGAAGGAGGGCTCCCCCTTCCACGGCTTCGAGGGCCTGGGGACCGGCCGCTTCAACGTGGGCTCGGGCCTC
>MGDP01000082.1 GCA_001790955.1 Candidatus Tectomicrobia bacterium RIFCSPLOWO2_12_FULL_69_37 | reverse complement strand
GACGGCCTCAAGGGCTGGATCGCCTCCGCCATGCCCTTCGGCCGCATGGGCCGGCCCGAGGAGGTCTCGGCCGTGGCCGCCTTCATGGTGAGCCCGCGCGCCAGCCTCGTGCACGGCGCCTGCTGGAACGTGGACGGCTGCCAGAGCCGGTCGAATATTTAGAGGGGCGGCGGGGATAGGCCTTCGTAGGGGCGTTCCATGGAACGCCCCTACAGAACCGGCCGCCCCTACGGACGGATTCCATATCGGGGGTTTCTATGGACCTCATGCTCCGGGGAAAGGTCGCCATGATCTCCGGCGGGAGCCGGGGGCTGGGCTACCACATCGCGCGGGGGCTCGCCCAGGAGGGCTGCCACGTCGCGATCAGCGCTCGGGGGGAGGCGCGCCTGGAGGAGGCCGCCCGGGAGCTGAACGCGCTCGGGGGCGGCCCCGCCGCCGGCTTCTGCGGGGACATCACCGGGGAGGGCGCGCCCGAGGCTTTCCTGAAAAAGACAGTGGACGAGTTCGGTGGGGTGGACATCCTGGTGAACAACGCGGGGGGCGCCCGGCCCGGCACCCTGCTGGAGCTCACGGAGGAGGACTGGCGCGCCGCCTTCGGCCTGAACCTCTTCCACGCCGTCGCGATGTGCCGCCTCGCCATCCCCGAGATGAAGAAGCGCGGCGGGGGCTCGATCCTGAACGTGGCCTCCATCTACGGCCGCGAGACGGGCGGCTCGATGACCTACAACGCCTCCAAGGCCGCCCTCATCAGCTTCACCAAGGCGCTGGCCCAGCAGGCGGCCAAGGACAACATCCGCGTCAACTCCATCGCCCCCGGGAGCATCCTCTTCCCGGGCGGGAGCTGGGACCGCCGGGTGAAGGAGGCGCCCGACAGCCTCAAGGGCTTCATCCAGTCCGACCTGCCCCTCGGCCGCTTCGGCCGGCCCGAGGAGCTGGCCGCCGCCGCCGTCTTCATGCTGAGCCCGCGCGCCAGCCTCGTCCACGGGGTGTGCTGGACGGTGGACGGCGGGCAGAGCCGGTCGAACATCTGAACGGAACCTGCGCGAATTTGAGGTAAGAGACTTTCCCGCCCCGGGGGCTATATTCCCGGCGCGGGCGGGGCGCGCCCTTGCTCCGGCACCCCCTTCGCGGGTGGCCGTAGGGGCGATGCTGGTCATCGCCCCCGGGGGCGGGCGGCTGAACCGGGGCGAACACGAGGTTCGCCCCTACGGAGGGGTTGCGGGGTGTCCACGTTTTTCACGGGCGTTCACGCGGAAAAATGGGGCAGGATGGAGGGTGTCTGGTGTTTTCCGGGACGTTCCGTCGGGAAAAATGCAGGCCGGGCGAGGGGTGTCCGGGGGTTTCCGGGGTAATACGGGGTATTCCGCGGGTTTTTTTACGCGTGCCGCCGGAGGGGCTCCCCGACCCGGAGGAGCCACTGCTGCTTGAGGGTGCTCTTGACCACCCGGGGGAGGCTGAAGCCGATGGGCATCATCTTGGGCTCCGCGAGGGGCCGCTCCAGGCGGGCCTGGGCGAGGGGGAGGCCGGCGATCTCGATGCGGGCGAGGTTGGTCTCCCCCCAGCCGAGGGCGCGGGCGGCCTCCAGGGTGCGGAGGCGGGCGGGATCGAGGCCGGCGGCCTCGCAGGCCACGCGGTCGAGCGCCACCGGGTCCTCGGAGGCGAGGAGGAGGCCGGCGCGCCGGGGCGTCCCGCTGGCGGGGCCGTTCCCCTCCATGGCGAGGACGGCGTCCAGGAGGTGGAGGCGGGCGTTCAGGAGCCGGGCCGTCTCGACGAGCATGAGGGGGAAGTAGTCGCGGTAGCTCCCGGCCTTGAAGTGCCACCAGGCCTTGCGCTTGCCGGCCACGCAGCCGAAGAGGTTCTTGACCGCCCCCGTCATGTAGAGCTGGCAGTGGGTCTTGAGCTTGGGGAGGTTGATGAGGCCGTCCCGGTCCAGGGCCTCGCGGGCGATGACGAGGTGGTCGTACACTTGGCCCCGGGGGTTGGGGGTCTTCACGCCCCCGGTGAAGGGGGTGAGGGCGGCGCCCGTCTCCCGGCAGGCGGCGGCCAGGCCCGCCGCCTCGGCGGCGCTCTCGAAGCCGCCCCAGGCGGGGCTGTCCCCCACGCGGAGCGCGAGGCCGGAGGCCGCCGCGCCGAGGGCGCCGATGACCGCGCGCAGCACCTCGGGGTGGGTGGCGACGGCGCTCCCGGGCGGGGCGCCCTTGAGGAGGTTGGGCTTGAGGAGGAGGGTCTCGGCGGTGCGGGCGAAGCGGGCGGCGCCGCCCAGGAGATCGAAGAGGCGGCCCACGGCCTCCTCGACGCGGGCCCGCTCGTAGCTCTCGCAGCGGACGATGGCGACGCGGCTCATCCGCTAGCCGCCCTTCTTCATGGTTTCGATCTTCTCGTCCCGCTCGGCTTCGAGGGCCTCCTTGTCCGCCTTGAACTTCTCGTGGGCCTTCGCCAGCTTCTCCTGCGCCTCGGGGGGGAGCACCCGGGCGGCCATGTCGAGGGGGACGCCGCCCGTGAGCTTCATGGCCTCCTGCTGGAACATCACGTCCTTCTCGGCGATCTTGCCCTCGTACACCTTCTTGATCTTCTCGACCTCCTGGCGCTGGGCGGGGGAGAGCTTGGCGAGCTCCTCCCGGGCCTTGGCCCCGACCGCCGCCGTCTTCTCCATCGCGAGTTCGAGCGCGCTCTTCATGGCGGGTTCCTCCCCCAATGATCCGTGCCCCCATTGTAGGAACCCTCCCCCGCCGGGGTCAACGTGCCCTTTGGGGATGGCGAGATGGGGGGGCCTGCCCCTACGGACGGACATCGTCACCGGCCGGGGGGGGAATGTCCGCAGGGGCGGGTTTGAAACCCGCCCCTGCCGAGCTATAAAGAAGAACGCCCGGCCCCGGAGCCACCCATGCGAGAGCCCACCTTCGAGGATGTCCTGAGCGCCCGGGAGCGCATCGCGCCCCACCTGCGCCCGACGCCCTTCCACGAGGCGCCCTCCCTCTCGGAGCGCCTGGGCGGCCGCTTCTACCTCAAGTTCGAGTCCATGCAGCCGGTCGGGGCCTTCAAGGTGCGGGGCGGGGTGAACCTGGTCTCCACCCTCTCCCCGGAGGAGAAGCGGCGCGGCCTCATCACCGCCTCGACGGGCAACCACGGCCAGTCCATCGCCTGGGCGGGGCGGGCCTTCGGGGCCAAGGTGCTGGTGGCCGCCCCCGAGGGCTCGAACCCGGACAAGGTGGCCGCCATGCGGGGGCTGGGGGCGGAGGTTGTCCTCAAGGGCCTGGACTTCGACGAGGCCCGGGAGTGGTGCGAGGCCCAGGCCGGGGAGCGGGGGATGCGCTATGTCCACTCGGCGAACGAGCCCCTCCTCATCGCCGGGGTGGCCACCCTGGCCCTGGAGATGCTGGAGGAGGAGCCCGGCCTGGAGGTGCTCCTGGTGCCCCTCGGCGGGGGGAGCGGGGTGTGCGGCTCGGCCCTCGCCGCCAAGACGATCAACCCGCGCATCCGCGTCATCGGGGTCCAGGCGGCGGGGGCGCCCGCCTTCTACGAGAGCTTCCGGGCGGGGGAGGCGCGCCCCCAGCCCTCCCCCCGGACCTTCGCGGACGGCCTGGCCACCCGGGTCCCCTTCGAGCTCACCTTCCGGATGCTCCAGAAGTGGGTGGACGACGTGGTGCTCGTGACGGAGGAGGAAATGTGCGGGGCCATCCGCCTCCTGGCCGCGGAGGTGCGGGTAATCGCCGAGGGCGCCGGGGCCGCCTCGACCGCCGCCGCCCTCAAGCTGGACCTCCGGGGCAAGAAGGCCGGCGCCGTCCTGAGCGGCCGCAACCTCACCCTCCAGCACCTCCGCACCATCCTCTCGGGGGGCGTCCCCTCCCCGGCGGGCGGGTGAGGCCCCGATGGGCGCCGTGAGGTACACCCTGCGCGCCCCCCGGCAGGCGGAGGGGGCGGGGGAGGCCCGCTACGTCGAGGTCGCCCTCAACGTCCCCCAATTGGAGACCCTGACCTACCGCGCCCCGCTCCCCCTGGCGGAGCGGCTCGCCCCCGGGCTGCGGGTGTGGGTGCCCCTCGGCGGCCGCAAGGCGACGGGCTACGTCGTCTCCGCCCCTTCCGGCCGGCTTCCCGCCGGCCTCGACCCGAAGAGCCTGAAGGACATCATCGAGCCGCTCGAGGACGAGCCCCTCCTCGGCCCCGGCCTCCTCGGTCTCACGCGCTGGATCTCCAGCTACTACTGCTGCGGCTGGGGGGAGGCCCTCCGCGCGGCGCTTCCCGGCGTGCCCGAACGGAAGGAGCAGTCCCGCCTCCGCCTCACCGAGGCGGGCCGCCGCGAGGCGGCGCTGGAGGCGGCGGGCCTGGGCCTCCCCGGCATGGAGGCGGCGGGGAGCCTGCGCGCGCGCCTGCTCGTGGGGCTGCGGAAGGGGCCGCGGAGCGAGGACTCCCTTGCGTCGTCCTTCGGGCGCGGGGCCCGGGCGGAGCTGGAGCGGCTGGTGCGCGCGGGCCTGGCCGAGCGGGCGGTGGAGGAGAAGCAGGGCGCCGGGGCCGTCAAGATCCGCGTGGCCCGCCTCGCCTCGCCGCCTTCCCCGGAGGAGATGGAGAAGCTGCGCAAGCGGGCCCCCCGCCAGGCCGCCGTGCTGGAAATATTGTCCGGCGCTCCGGAGGGGAAAGCGTCCCTCCGCGGCCTGGAGAGCAGGCTGCCGAACGCGCGCGCGGCCTGCGCCGCCCTCGCCAAGCGGGGGCAAGTGGCGCTGGAGGATGAAGTGGTCCCCGCTGGGGCGCCCTCGGCGGGCGAGGGGGAGGAGACGCAGCTTCCGCCTCCGCCCGCGCTCAGCCCCGGGCAGCGGGATGCGTTCGAGTCGGTGGCGGCGGACCTGCGCGGGGGGAAGTTCTCGGTCACCCTCCTGCACGGGGTGACGGGGAGCGGGAAGACGGAGGTCTATCTCCGCCTGGCGGAGGAGGCCGCGCGCGCGGGCAAGGGCTCGCTGATCCTCGTGCCCGAGATCGGCCTCACCCCGCAGTTCCTGGGCCGCGTCCGGGCCCGGTTCGGGGAGCGCATCGCCTGCATGCACAGCGGCTATCCCGAGAGGCACCGGGATCAGGAGTGGCGCCGGATCTGGAGCGGGGAGGCCGCCGTCGTGGTGGGCACGCGCTCGGCCGTCTTCGCCCCGGTGCGGAACCTGGGCTTCATCGCGGTGGACGAGGAGCACGACCCCTCCTACAAGCAGGAGGAGGCTCCCCGCTACCACGCGCGGGACACCGCGGTCATGCGGGCGCAGAAGTTGGGCGTCCCGATCGTCCTCGGCTCGGCCACCCCCTCGGTCGAGAGCTACTTCAACGCGAAGCAAGGGAGGTACCGCCTGAAGGAGCTCCCCGCGCGGCCCGGCGGGCGGCCCCTGCCCGGGGTGCGGGTGGTGGACCTGCGCCGGGAGCAGGGGAAGGACGCCAAGAGCCCCCTTCTCCTGAGCGCCGGCCTCGCCCAGGCCGTCCGGGAGAGGCTGTCGAAGGGCGAGCAGAGCCTCCTCTTCCTCAACCGGCGGGGGTTCTCCTCCATCCTCCTCTGCCGGGACTGCGGAGCGGCGGTCGAGTGCGCGAACTGCTCGGCGCCCCTCACCTTCCACCGGGAGCGGGGAGGGCGGCTGCGGTGCCACCTCTGCGACGCCGACGCCCGGCCGCCCGAGCGCTGCCCCTCCTGCGGGAGCGGGCGGGTGGGCTACTTCGGGCTGGGGACGGAGCGGGTGGAGGAGGCGGCGCGGGCGCGCTTCCCGGGGGCGCGCCTGGTGCGGATGGACCGGGACACGGTGAAGAAGGCCGGGGACTACGACCGGGTGCTGGCCTCGGTGCGGCGGGGGGAGGCGGACATTCTGATCGGCACCCAGATGGTGGCCAAGGGGCACGACTTCCCAAAGCTCACCCTCGTGGGGGTGGTGCTGGCGGACGTGGGGCTCCACCTGCCCGACTTCCGCGCCTCGGAGCGCACCTTCCAGATCCTCACCCAGGTGGCGGGCCGGGCCGGGCGGGCGGACCTCGCGGGGGAGGCGGTCATCCAGACCTTCCGGCCCGAGCACTACGCCGTCGCCTGCGCCCAGGCGCACGACTACGCCGCCTTCTACGCGAGGGAGATCGCGGCCCGGGAGCGGGCGGGCTACCCGCCCTTCCGGCGGCTCGCGCGGCTGCGCTTCGAGGCGAAGGACGAGGAGGCGGCCGTCCGCGCGGGGGAGTGGAGCCGCCGCTTCCTGGAGAAGCAGGGCGCGCGCGGGGCGGGGGCTGAGGTCGAGCTCCTGGGGCCGGCGCCGGCCCCCCTGGAGAGGGTGCGGGGGGTCTGGCGGCGGCACATGCTCCTCAAGGCCCGCTCCTCTGGGCGCCTGGGCGAGACGGTGCGCGCCCTCATGGGGGCCTTCAATCAGGAGAAGAGCCTGCGCTCGGTCCAGCTCGTCGTGGACGTGGACCCGCAGAATTTGTTGTGAGGGGGAAGGGCGTCTACGGCGACCGGAAGACCAGCTCGAAGGCCTCGCAGGAGACGTCCTCGGGCTTGGCGTCCTCGCTGGGGAGGGGGAAGGAGATGGCCCTGGAGGCGCTGAAGCCGGGCTGGATGCCCCCCGAGAGGTGGTCCGAGAAGTAGAAGGTGATCTGCTGCCGGCGGTGCCCGGTACCGGGCGGGGTGCAGACGACCTTGACCGAGGTGAGCACGGCCCCGGTGTCGTTCGTGTAGACCACCTCGATGTGGGCGGTTTCGCCCTCGACCCGGCCGTTGGCGAGGCCGACCCCGGCCCAGGCGGCCCCGGGCGGGGCGGCGAGGAGCCAGGCGGCGGCGAGGGCGCAGGCGGGGCGCATGGGCAGACCTCCCGGCCCATTCTACTCCTCAAGGCGGGCGGCGCGGGAGGCCTCAAAAAGGAGGAATTGGCTCTCCCCAGCGGGGCCGCGGGGCCTATATTGGGGATGGAAGTTTCCTTCCGGCGCAGGGGGCCCTCCCGGCGGAAATCGCGGAGGCGGAGATGAGCCAGTCCCCCCTGAAGGTGGCCCTCGTGGGCATCGGTTGGTGGTCCACGCCCGTGGGCCATGCGCTGAAGCGCAGCCGGAAGCTCGACCTCGCGGCCTGCTTCGATCAGATCCCGGAGCGGCGCGCCGCCTTCGCCAAGGAGCACGGCTGCGCCGAGGCGGGGAGCTACGAGGCGATCCTCGCCGACCCCTCCATCGAGGGGGTGTTGCTGATCGTCCCGAACCAGTTCCACGAGGAGATGATCGCGGCCGCCTTCCGGGCGGGCAAGCACGTCTCGGTGGAGAAGCCCCTCACGAACTTCCTGGCCGAGGCGCCCGGCGTTTACGAGGCCTGGAGGGCGTCGGGGAAGGTGCTGGCGGTGGGGCACTGCTACCGCCGGGCGGCGGGCCACCGCAAGATGAAGGAGCTGATCGGGCAGGGGGCGGTGGGCCGGCCGCTGTGGGCGGAGGCCGTCTTCTCCAACCCGCTCGGCCTCGCCCTCACGCCCGACAAGTGGCGCTACTTCCGCGCGACCTGCCCCGGCGGGCCGCTGATGCAGATGGGCGTCCACCACTGCGACACGCTCAACTACCTGATGGGCCGGCCGGTGCGCGTCACCGGCGTCCACAAGAAGCTGGCCACGCCCGCCGAGATCGACGACGTGACCATGACCATCGTCGAGTACGAGGGGGGCCTGGTCTCCTCCATCATGTGCAGCTTCGTCACCCCGGGGGTGTACACCATCAAGGTGCACGGGACGGGCGGGGTGCTCTCGCTCGAGATGATCCGCAAGAACCAGACCCTGGCCCACCTGACCAACGAGGAGACCACGCTCCACGTCCAGAAGATGGGCGAGGCGGGGTGGACCCCCGTCCCGCTGCCCGATCGGCCCGACATGATCCTGGAGGAGCTCGACGAGTTCGCCGACTGCGTGCGCACCGGCCGGGCGCCCGAGACGGGCTTCCGCGAGGCGGTCGAGGCGCTGGCGATCGTGGAGGGCGCGTGCCGCTCGGCGGAGACGGGCCGCGCGGTGGAGGTCGCGCCCCTGCTGGAGGGGTATGAGCGCGTGCCCTCGGCGGCGGCGGCGGTGGCGTGATCAGCGCAGGGGGTAGCTCCGGTCGCTGTCCGTCTTGATGCCGTTCCAGCGGCGCCAAGCAAGGTAGGTGAAGAGGAGGCGGTCCAGGACAAACCGCAGGCCCAGCGAGAGGAGCCGGCCCAGGCGGGGGCGGGCCCGGTCGAAGGGCCGGAAGAAGCTCCGGAAGGGGGCGAGCTGCTCCTCTCCCAGCTCACGGAGGCGGGCCTCGTTCTCCCGGTAGAGGAAGTAGGCGTAGTCGCTGAAGCCGTAGAAGGCCGCGAGGAAGATCAGCTTCCCCAGCCCCGGGGCCGGCAGCCCCTCCAGCCGCGTCCTCAGATAGTACGCATCCCCGAAGACGAGCTGGCCCCGCCCGTAGGGCATCCACCGCCCGCCACGGTAGTTGGCGAAGGTGCGGTTCAGGTGGAACAGCTCGAACCCCTGCGGGCCGATGTGCTCGTCGACGTGCCGGAAGAGGGGCTGGCCCTTGTAGAGCTCGACGAACTCCACCTCCACCTCCGCCAGGAGGAGGCGGGCCCACCTTTCCGCGCCGAGCGTGCGCAGGACTTCGAGCTCGAAGCCCTGGACGTCCGCCTTCAGGATGTCCACCTCGCCGATCCCCCGCTCGGCCAGGACCTCGCCGAGGGGCCGGACCCCGACCCTGCGGCGCTCGACCACCTCGAAGCGCTCGGGCGCGCCGTAGCGCCCGGCCACCTCGGCGTTCGGCTCGAAGAAGGAGGAGCTGCCCGGCTCCCGCGTGACGTGGAGGGTGACCTCCCCCCCCGGCGGGCCGATGGCGGCCGGGAGGACGTCGGCGGAGCAGAAGCTGCGGCGGGCGAAGCGCTCGCGCAGGCGCGCCGCCTCGGCGGGGTCGGGCTCGATCGCGACGAGCCGGAGGACGGGGACGAGGGGCTCCCACTCGCCGGGGAGGTCCCCCCGCGTCCCGACGTCCACAGCGGTGATGGGGTTCTGCTCCAGGAAGGGGCGGAAGTGGGCGAAGACCTTTTCCGGGCGGGCGTTGCGGTTGACCTCGGGGACGGCGGCTTCCAACGTCCGCGAGAGCCAGATGTTCTTCACGGACCCGCCCCCTGCCTGTGGGCGCGCTCATCCCCTGGCCCGGGAGCTGCGGGGCCCAATGACGGTAGGGGTGATGCCGCCAATGGGGGATTCGTTTGGTGGGCCGTGCTGGATTCGAACCAGCGACTTCCACCGTGTGAGGATGGCACTCTTCCGCTGAGTTAACGGCCCAAGCGCTCCTGCTTTATCACAACGGGGAGGGGGGCTCAAGGCGGGGGGGGAGGGGTTTGCGGACGGCCCCTCCCTTTGGCTATATTGCGGGTCGCTCCGGGGGAGGCGCCGCCCGCTCAAGGGCCTGTCCACGAGGAAGGGGCGAGATGGCCGAGCTGACGCACAACGGGATCAAGTATCTCCTCGAAACCCGCCAGGACGACCTGTACGGGCCCGGCGGGGACCTCTACATGACCGGGGCGGACGGAAGCCGCCCCACGGAGCCCATCGCCTTCATCCCGGGCAAGGACGAGGGCACGGCCGCCCTCCTCGCCCAGCAGTGGCTCAAGGTCGCCTTCCCGGCGGAAGCCGCGAAAGGAAAGAAGAAGTAGCCCCCCTCGCCCTGGGCGCCGGCTTGAAGCTCCCCGAGACCCTCTCCACCCCCAAGGCGCCCGCCCCGGCGGGACCCTTCGCCCAGGCCCGGCGGGCGGGGAACCTCCTCTTCATCTCCGGCCAGCGGGGGATCGACCCCGCGACGGGCATGCTCACCGAGCCCGCTATCGAGGCCCGCGCGCGCCGGGCGATGGAGAACCTCAAGGCCATCGCCGAGGCGGCGGGGGGCTCGATGCGGAGCTTCCTCTCCACCGTCGTCTACGTCACCGACATGAAGGCCCACCGGCCGGCGGTCAACAAGCTCTACGAGGAGTACTTCGGCTCCCACCCGCCCGCCCGCACCATCGTCGAGGTGAAGGCCCTCAACCAGGACGACATCGTGGAGATCGAGGCCGTCGTCCTGCTCCCCGGCGAATAGAAAAGGGGCCCCGTCCCCGGGGCCCCTCATCGCTTCGGCTCAGGCGCTCTGCTTTTGCTTCTCCAGGAGATCCTGCTTGAGGCGGGCGACCTCCTGGCGGACGTCGTCGATCACGTCCTTCCCCCAGAAGATCTTCCCTCGCACGACGAAGGAGGGGATGCCGTAGATGCCCAGGCCCTTCCCCTGGGCGCGCTGGCTGTGCAGGATGGCCAGGTAGCGCTGCTCGGCGACCACCTTCTTGATCTCCGCGCCGCTCAGGCCGATCTCCTCGCCCAGCCCGGCCAGCACGTCCGGGCTCTCCAGGTTCGCGTCGTCCACCCAGCGCGCCTGGTACACCCGGTCGCGGAACGCGCGGAACTTGCCCTGCTCGCGGGCGTAGAAAGTGGCGAGGTGGGCGCTGGTGGTGCGGTAGTTGCCCCCGGCGGGGCGGATGGGCACGTCGTACTTGGCCGCCAGCCCCTTGTGGTTCTTCTCGAAGTTCTCGAGGCGCTGCTCGGGGGAGTAGGGGGCGAAGGGGGAGCCGGGGGGGCGGCCCTCCCAGCTGACCCACTCCACCCTCACGTCCGGGTCCCGCTCCAGCAGGGGGGAGCCACCGACGGTGGCCACGTAGCAGTAGGGTCAGGTGTAGTCGGAGTACTTGACCACGACGATGGGTTCTTGGAGCTGGCTCATCGGTTCCTCCTGGATCGGGCTTGCCGGGAGCAGCGCGGCGGGCCGCCGGGCCTCCGCCCAGGGGGGGAGGCCCGCCGCGCGCGCCTGTCCGGAAATTTTTTTATACCACCTCGGCGCGGTCGTGGTCGATGGGGTCGATGCCCCCCGGGTCCACCCAGATGCCGCGCTCCCGCATGTAGGCGGCGGCCCGGGCGAGGGCCTCCTCCGCGCCCTCGATCTCGCAGACCTGCCAGCCGGCCTCGGTGCTCACGTCCCCCTGGATGATGTTGATGACGATGGGGAACTTCTGCCCCAGCTCCCAGAGGACGGGCTTCTTCACCTCGTCGGCGGGGAAGGTGAACACGAAGCGGCGGGTGCCGGGGGGGACGGGCAGGGCGCCGAGCCCGATGGGGCCTCCCCCCTCCACCCGGCGGAGGAAGTCGCCCACGATCCGGGTGAGCTGGGCGTACTGGACGAGGAAGGCGTCGTGCCCGTAGGTGGACTCCACGGTGTGGAGCTCCACCTCCCGCCCCAGGCGCTGGAGGACCTCGGCGATCTCGATGCTGCACTGGGGCGGGTAGAGCCAGTCCGAGATGAAGCAGACCAGCATGCACTTCGTCCGCAG
>MGDP01000081.1 GCA_001790955.1 Candidatus Tectomicrobia bacterium RIFCSPLOWO2_12_FULL_69_37 | reverse complement strand
CACCCGGTGGGCCATGCAGGCGAGGAGGGTGCTGTCCGCCCCGGCGGAGAAGGCGACGAGCACCCCCTCCGCCTCCCGGAGGATGCCCTCGAGCTTGCGGGTCTTCTCTTCCAGAAGGGCCGCGTTCACTGGCCGATTCCCTCCTCAGGCGCCCTCATTCTATCCCGCCCCCCGGGGAGGGGCAACGAGGCTCCCTCCGGGCCCGTGGCGGCGGAGGCGGTGTGATAGACTTGCGGCCCTTCGGCGGACCATGCCTCCGCCGGCGCGCGAATCCCGCAACGCATTTCCTTGAGGGGATTCGCGGCACGTCGCTCCCCTCACTCCCACCCCTCTCCCAGGGGGAGAGGGGCGCGGTGCAATGCTTATCGGCGCGCTTGCCGGCAAGCGGTGCGGCGAGGTTTCATCACCCCAAGCGCGAACAAAGGAGAGCCCCCGCGATGGCGCTCGATCCCAAGGCCCTGCTCCGGAAGGGGGTGGACTCCCTCACGCCCTATGTCCCGGGCCGGACGACGGAGGAGGTGGCCCGGGCGCACGGCCTGGACGCCTCCGGGATCGTGAAGCTCGCCAGCAACGAGAACGCCCTCGGGCCCTCCCCGGCGGCGCTGCGGGCCCTCCAGGGCGCCCTCGGGAAGCTCCACCGCTACCCGGACAGCGCGGCGAGAGGCCTCCGCGCCAAGTTGGCCGGGAGGCTGGGGGTGAAGCCGGGGCAGGTGTTCGTGGGGAACGGCGGGGACGACGTGCTCTCGGTCCTGGCGCGCACCTTCCTGAACGAGGGGGAGGAGGCGGTCATCCCGGCGCCCACCTTCAGCCCCTACGCCCACGTCTCGCGCGTGATGGGGGCCCGGGTGGTGACGAGCCCCCTGCGGGACTTCCGGATCGACCTGGGGGACGTCCGGGCCAGGGTGACGGAGCGCACCAAGCTCGTCTTCCTGTGCAGCCCGAACAACCCGACGGGAGCCATCGTGCCCGGGCGGGAGCTCGTCCCCTTCCTGGAGGGCCTGCCGCCCCGCGTGCTGGTGCTGCTGGACGAGGCCTACGGGGACTTCGTGGAGGACCCGGAGTTCCCCGACTCGATCGCCCTCGCGAGGCGCCATCCGCTGATCGTCCTCCGCTCGTTCTCCAAGATTTACGGCTTGGCGGGCCTGCGGGTGGGCTTCGGGGTGGGGGATGAGGGCCTGATCGGTTACATGGATCGGGTGCGGGAGCCGTTTAACGTGAACCTTCTGGCGCAGATTGCGGCGGAGGCTGCCCTGGATGACGAGGCGTTCCGCCGCCGGGCCGTCGAGGCGGTGCGGGAGGGGAGGCGCAAGCTCTACGCCGCCTTCCGGCGGATGGAGCTGGACTGCCTGGAGAGCCAGGCGAACTTCATCTTCGTCCGCGTGGGGGACGGGGATGGCGTCTTCGAGGCGCTCATGCGGCAGGGGGTCATCGTGCGGCCGGGGAGCGTTTTCGGCTGTCCGGAGTGGGTGCGGGTGACGATGGGCCTTCCCGAGGAGGATGAAAGGCTCCTCCTGGCGCTCCGCCAAGCCCTGGCCTGAAGGCGGCCCCGGGGGCGGGAGGTTGCGCCCCGCGCAACCCGGTCCGGCCCGCCTATTTGTTGACCGCGTCCTTGAGGGTTTTCCCCGCCGAGAACTTGGGAACCTTGGCCGCCTTGATCTTGATGGCCTCGCCGGTCTGGGGGTTGCGCCCCATCCTCGCCGACCGCTTGGAGACGGAGAAGGTGCCGAAGCCAACCAGGGAGACGCGGTCACCTTTCTTCAGGGCCTTGGAGAGGTTGCCCAGAAGAGAGCCGAGCGCGCGGTCGGCGGCGGCCTTGGAGATCCCAGCCTCTTCGGCGATCTTCACGACCAAGTCGGATTTCTGCATGAAACATCCTCCAGGCCTCGATAAGTACACGACAGGAGAAAAACCCGGAATCAAGGACGGTGTCCAGATAACGGGAATCTAGCCCACCCCCATTCCAACGTCAATCATTTTTTCTCGGCTCGCTTGTGAAAAATTCCCGGACGTGTGAACAAGATCGCTGTTTCGCGCGGCGCCTCGCCGGAGATGAGTCCATGGCGCCGCGAAACGCCCGGCCCTGGTCTTTTGCTGGAAAACCGGGCAATTCCCGACTCCCCCACCTTGCCTGCCCGCGCCCGGAGCTTCCGCGGACTCCATACACGAAACGCATTTCCGCTTTGTTTCGTGGTGCAACGGCGGATGAGGCGCGCGCGGGTTCACCGCAAGGACAAGCCGCTCCGCCTGGGCATGTTCCGCAGGCGATCGTAGCGGGCCACGGGGGGCTGATCCTTGAGCGGGAGGGGCTCGCCCCCGAGGTTGCGCTGATGAATGTCGTCCTGCAAGCCGGGGAGCCCCACCCGGGGGAGCGCCTTCCCGATGAAGCGCTCGACGTTCTTCACGAGCATGATCTCGGAGGGGGACATCAGGGTGAGGGCGTAGCCCACCCGCCCCGCGCGGGCCGTCCGCCCCGCGCGGTGAACGTAATCCTCCGGGTACTCGGGCGCATCGTAGTTGATTACATGGGAGATGTCGGAGACGTCAATGCCCCGGGAGACGATGTCGGTGGCCACGAGGACGCGGTGGACTCCCTCGCGGAAGCCGTTGAGGGCCTTCTCCCGCTGGCGCTGGGTGCGGTCGGAGTGGATCCGCGCCACCGGGATGCCTCCCCCCTCCAGGAGGTCGCCGAGGTGGTCGGCGCCAGCCTTGGTGCGGGTGAAGATGAGGACGGTGGTGGCCTCCGCCTGCTCCAGGATGCACCTGACGGCGCGCGGCTTGTTCGGGGCGCTGATGGGGAAGACCCCGTGGAAGATGCCCTCGGGCGGGGTGGCCGGGGGAGCGACCTCGATGCGGACGGGGGCGGTGAGGGCCTTGCGCGCGAGCTCCTCGATGGTGGAGGGGATGGTGGCCGAGAAGAGGAGGGTCTGCCGCTTCCGGGGCAGGCGATGGAGAATCTCCTGGATTTCCTCGGCGAACCCCATGTCGAGCATGCGGTCGGCTTCGTCCAGGATGAGGATCTGAAGGTTCGAGAAGTCCGCCGTCTTCCGTTTCATGTGATCCAGCAGGCGCCCCGGCGTGGCGACGATGACGTCCACTTCCTGCTCCAGGGCTCGGAACTGGGGCTCGTAGTCCACTCCCCCGTAGATCACCGCCGTCCGGAGGGGCAGGTGCCGGCCCAGGAGGCGGAAGTGGTCCGCCACCTGAACCGCCAGTTCCCGGGTGGGGGTGAGGACGAGGGCCCGGGTGCCGGCGCCGCCCATGAGCCGGTGCAGGGTGGGCATGGCGAAGGCCGCGGTCTTGCCGGTGCCGGTCTGGGCGCTGCCGACGATGTCCCGGCCCTCAAGGGCGAGGGGGACGGCCTCCACCTGGATGGGGGTGGGCTCGGTGAAGCCCAGCCCGTGGACGGCGCGGAGAATCTCGGGGGCGAGGGCCAGGCTGCGGAACCCCTCGCAGAGGATGGAGGGGTCGAAGTCGCCGATTCCGATCTCCCGGCCCGCGTCCTCCTCTTCCTTGAACGAGGAGCCGCTGTAGCGGCCCTCGATGTCGAAGGCGCGGCCCTTCCGGGAGGCGGCCTGGGAGATGGCGTCGCCGCGCTGGCGGCGGGGCTGGCTCCGCCCGCGGGGCTTCTTCCCCTCTTTCGGGGCGCCGGGAGCGGGTGCCTCCGCGGCGGAATGGGGGCGGCCGTTCCCGGAGCCGGGGGCGGATGCCTCGGCACCGGCCGGAGCCTCGCCGGACCGGCGGCCGGAGCGATTTCTTTTTCTTCTTCTGTGGCGGGAGGCGCCGCTGGAGTTCCCGTCTTCGTTCTTAGAGGAGGGTGAGGAAGGGGAATCGCCGTGATCGGGTAGGTCGGGATTACTCAAGAAAACAATCCTTTTGGGGGGCAGACTTGAGATAGTCGCTCAGGGGCGGGGCATCAAGCGTCAGATGGCGAGGCAAAAGAGCCTGGTGAACCGCTGTTTTCACGGGAACGGTTATAGAGAAGGGGACCTGCGGTGTCAAGTTGGCCTGTGGCGTCCCGAAGGAGCGGAAAAAGAGAAACCGCCGCACGGCCCCTCCCGGGATCACATCTCCTCCTCCCCGAACGCCAGGGCGAGCTGGCCAGGGGCGGGCGATTTGCGGGCTGTCGCGCCCGGGGAGGGCCGCGCGGGCGGCGCGCCCTTGGCGGGGAGAGGGGGCAGGGAGGCGGGGAGGGTCTCTGGGAACAGGGAACGCTCCCCGGGGAGGGCCCAGCGGGGCCGCCGGGGGCGGGAGCTCTCGTCTTCCGCCGGCTGCGGGGCCTGGCGCACTGCTTCGCAGGCCTCCTCGAGGGCGGAGAGGAGGCCCTCCGGGGGTGCGGCCCAGCGCTCCTCCTCCGGGGAGGAGCCCACCGGCCGGCCCGGACCGTAGAGCTTGGCCTTCAAGTCTTCGATCCGGCTGTAGAAGCCGGGGCTGTGCGGGGTGTTGGGGAGGCGGTAGAGCTTCCGGTCGAGGTGGTGCATGAACTCGTGGAGGAGGGTGTCGAGGAAGGTCTTGGACGCCACCACCTTCTCGCGGACCGCGGTGAAGTGGGCGATCTGGATGAGCTGCTCCTCGAAGTGGTAGACCCCGTAGAGTTTGGCGGCCAGCTTGCCCCTCCGCAGGGTGTGGGGCTGGGGGGTTTCGATCACCCGCAGGCGGACGGGGGGAATGCGGAACCGCCGGCAGATGGCAGTCAGCAGGCGCTGGCCCAGGGCCTCGCGCTCGGAGGCGCGCTGGCTCCGGAGGAGGCGATCCGCGAGGGCACGCTCCTCCGCGCCGGGCTGGTAGGAGGTCCGCAGGATCTTGCTGGAGCGGATGAATTCGGGGCTGTCGCGGCGCCTGGGCATCCCAAGAGAGTCCACGGGCGGGACGGGGCATTATAGCGGTTCTCCTCCCGGCGGGCGAGGGCGGCGCGAATTTGTTGACACCCGGGGGGGCGGGTGCTAGCGTCCGGCGCGGAATTCCTCCCCTCCCGACTTTCCGTGCGGGCGGCTCGCTGGAACGCAGCCTAGAGACAGAAGGAGAGGCCGGATGGTGAATTATCCCACGTGGGCGCGCGGCGGGATGATGGTGGACTGGGAGCAGCGCATCGACTTCGACCGCATGCGCAGGGAGCGCGTCGCCAAGACTCAGGCGGCCATGAAGAAGGCCGGCATCGACGCCCTCATCCTCTGGAAGGACGAGAACGTCCGCTACCTCACCAGCGCCCGCGTCATCATGATCCAGTTCCGCTCCTCGACCACCTACGGCGTGCTTCTCCACCAGGAGGGCGACCCCACCCTGCTCGCCTCCTCGGGGGAGGCCCACCGCATCCAGGAGTGCATGCCCTGGATCAAGGACTACATCCCCATCGGCATCCTGGAGGAGCCGGGCCTGGTCGAGAACACGGTGCGCGACGAGATCGCGCCCCGGCTCAAGAAGTGGGGGGTGGCCGACAAGAAGATCGGCCTCGACCTCCACACCTTCATGCAGCGCCAGGCCCTGGACACGTACCTCCCCGAGGCCACGTTCGTGGACGGGGAGCGGTTCATGTACATGAGCCGGGTCCGGAAGACTCCGGACGAGGTGGCCTGCCTCCTTCAGGCCTGCGCCATCGCGGATGCCGTCACCCAGACCGCCCTCGACGCCGTGCGCCCGGGCATCCGGGAGTTCGACGTGGCCGCCGAGGCCATGAAGACGCTCTTCACCCACTGCGGAGAGTTCGCCCACCTGGCCTCCCCCTTCGTGGCCTCGGGCGAGCACATGGCCCCTCCGACCCGCTTCCCCACCGACAAGATCATCCGCAACGGGGACATTGTCTTCATCGACATCGGGGCCTGCTGGAACGGCTACTTCGGCGACTGCGGCCGGGCCACCCTGGCGGGGGGGCCGCCCCACCCGATGCAGCGGAAGGTCTACACCACCGTCTACAAGTCCCTGAAGCGGGGCATCGCGAAGATGCGCCCCGGCTATACCAACGACGACTCGGCCAGCGAGTTCCTCGAGGAGGCCCGCTCGGCCGGGCTGGAGAAGAACTTCATCAAGCTCTTCATCGGCCACGGCTGCGGCATCTCGCCCAACGAGCCCCCCTACATCGGCGAGGTGATGCCCGGGGCCGAGAGCGTGAAGTTCGAGCCGGGGATGGTCTTCGCCGTCGAGCCCCTCATCTTCGTGCCGGGCGTGCCGGGCGGGGCCGGGGTGCGGATCGAGGACCACATCCTCATCACCGAGGGCGAGCCGGTCTACATGACGCGCGCCCCCTACTGCCAGGAGCTCATCCTCCAGGATTAGGTTCGCGGGAGACAAAGAGGGAGAGGGCCGCCCGGCCCTCCTCCCCCTTTCGCAGCCGTCTAGCCCTCCAGCCGGTCTTCGAGCTTGAGGGAGGCGGCCAGCTCGCGGAGCTGCTTGAGCAGGGTCTCGTTGATGGGGACTCCTTTCTCCCGGACCTCGATCATCGAGCGGTGCTCCAGCTCCCCCGGCAGGAGGATGGGGCCCTTGCCCTCCATCGGGGTGGAGTTGCGGATCTCGCGGATCCGGAAGTCCATCTCCGCCTTGAACCCCTTGATGTCCCGGAAGAGGTCGGGCCGCATGACGAAGTACAGGTGGCCGGTGTTGGTGGTGCTCTTGAAGTCCTTGTTGAAGTCGATGACGGCGCTGCCGAAAGCGGCGCCGTTCATCACCCCCGCCAGGGCCCCGAGGATGAAGTTGAGCCCGTAGCCCTTGTAGCCGCCGATGGGGAGCAGGAAGCCCTCGTCCG
>MGDP01000080.1 GCA_001790955.1 Candidatus Tectomicrobia bacterium RIFCSPLOWO2_12_FULL_69_37 | reverse complement strand
GGCGGTTGCCCTTGTAGCAGGAGGGGATCTGGTACCAGAGGGGGTCCACGGCGGTGCCCCGGCGGCGGGCCCCGGCGGCCTTGTGGCCCTCGAAGGTGAGGAAGTCGCGGAAGCTCACGGGCCGGGGGACGGGCGCTAGGATATTGATTTCATTTAAGTTGTAGATGAGCCTCTCCCCGCCCGGGCCTTGGGGGTCGGGGCCCTCCCAGTTCACGTACTCCAGGGCGTCCCGGGCGGCCTGGAGGGTGGGCTCGCCCCCCTCCATGACCCCCACCATGTCCTGGGGGAGGCGGAAGCCGGCGTACTCGCGGAAGCGGGGCTCGCGGCCCTCGGCGCGGACGCGGGCGGCCAGGGCGTGGGCGAGGTCCACGACGCGCTCGGCGCCCTGGAAGTTCGTGAGCGCCCCCACCCGGCGCAGGGGCCCGGCGGGGGTTGGGATCTCGAAGGTGATGAATCGCATGGGGACGGCTCCCGTTTTCCGGCCCTTCCGGGGGGCCGGGGAGGTGGGGGATGATTGCAGGGCCGGGGGGAAGATAGCACCTCCGGGCGGGGGCGGGACAGGGAGGCGCCCCGGCAGGCCGGAAGGTTCGTAGGGGCGAGGCATGCCTCGCCCCTACATAAGGGCTGCCCCTCCCGCCCGCCCTGATTTTCCCGTTTCCGGCCCCCCCGAAGGGGGGCTTGACTTCGCCGGGGGGTGCGGTTAGGTTAGGGCGTTTTTCGCGGGCCCTGGTGCGAGTTTACGCCGCGCCGGCGGCCTGATTTTTCTTGCCCTGCGTCCGTTTTGGCCCCGTTCTGGAGCTCGGCATCCGGCCCCTCCCGGGACTCGGTTCGCCCGCCCGGAGGGGGGCCCCGCGATAGGGACGGCGGAGGAGTTTCATGCCCAGCCGGATTCGCGTCCTTTTCCTCTCCTGGCTCGCCCTGGGGGCCGTCCTCCTGGGGGCGGGGCCCGTGTCGGCGGCCCAGGCCGCCCAGGGGGGCTTCGAGGGCTGGCTCCACACGTTCAATCTGGGGGCCGGAGCCCTCATCCTGAATCCCGTCGTCATCCTCATCCAGTGGGCCAACTTCCTCATCCTGCTCATCCTCCTGAATGCTATCCTCTACAAGCCCCTGTGGCGCCTCATGAACGAGCGCAGCGGCAAGATTAAGGGCGACACCGAGACCGCCCACCGCCACCGCAAGGAGGCCCAGGGCTACGTGAGCCAGTACGAGGACTCCCTGACCGAGATCCGGCGGGAGAACACCGAGGCCCTCTTCCTCCTCGAGCAAGAGCTGAACGAGACGGGGCGCAGGAAGCACGAGACGATCCGCGTCCAAACCTCTAGGCAGGTGGAAGAGGCGCGCGCCCTCGTCGCCGCCGAGACCAGCAGAGCCCGGGTCGAGCTGCGCGGGCGGATCCAGGCGCTGGCCGCGGAAATCGCGAACCGGCTGGCCGGAAGGAAGGTGGCCTGAGATGCGGGCGCGCCGCCGGGCGATGTTCTTTTTGGGAGCGGGGCTGGCGCTCCTGGCGCTGGCCCTCCTGGAGCCGGGGCTGGCCATTTTCGAATCCGGGCTTGCCCTGGGGGCCGAGGCCGGGGAAGCCCACGCGAAGGCCTTCAGCCTCAAGGAAGAGCTCTTCAAGCTCATCAACACCCTCGTCGTCATCGCCATCCTCTACAAGCTGACCGCCAAGCCCCTGCGCAACTACCTGGGCGAGCGCCGGGAGGACATCCGCAAGGCCCTGGCCGAGGCGGAGCGGACCCGCCGGGAGGCCGAGCAAGTGCTGGAAGAGCATCGCTCCAAGGTGGCGGACCTGGAGGCCGAGCTCGGGCGCGTCCGGAAAACGGGTCAGGAGGAACGCCAGGTGCTGCAAGTCCGCCTCCAGGCCGAGCATGAGACCCAGGTGAAGCGGCTGGTGGACCAGACGAGGAACACCATCGATATCGAGATGGCCAAGGCGCGCGCCGAGCTTCAGAACGAAGCCGCGCGGCTGGCCGTCGAGTTGGCGGAGCAGATCCTCGCCAAGAACCTCGGCCCCGAAGATCAGGAGCGAATCGCCGGGGAGTTCCTGGCCAGCCTCGACGCCGTCAAGGGGGCTGACCGGTGATCACCAGCGAGGTCGCCCGCCGCTACGCCCGGGCGCTCGTCACGGCCGCCGAGCGGGACGGGGTCACCGACCAGGTGGAGGAGGGGCTCCACGCCCTCGCCGAGGCCGTCTCGGGCCACAAGGCGCTCCGGCAGGTGCTCATGAACCCCCGCTTCTCCCGGCCCACCCGCGTCCAGATGCTCGAGAGGATCCTCGCCTCCTGGGGCGCGCCCCCGCTTGTGAGCAAGTTCGCCCGGCTGGTGGTGGAGAAGGACCGCCTGGCCGACCTCCCCGCCATGGCGCTCTCCTACCGGGAGCTGGCCGACGAGAAGGCCGGGCGGGTGCGGGCCCGGGTGAAGAGCGCCTTCCCGCTGGACGCCGCCTCGGCCGGCCAGCTCAGGGCCAAGCTCGCGGCGATGACGGGGAAGCAGGTGCTGCTTGAGATCGAGCACGACCCCGGCCTCATCGGCGGCCTCGTCTGCCGGGTGGGGGGGGTGGTGATGGACGGTAGCATCCGCAGCCAGCTCAAGAACCTCCGGGAAGCGCTGACGGTGAAGTAGCCGGCAGGGCCCGGCGGACCGAGGGGATCGTTCATGCAGATTCGCGCCGAGGAAATCAGCCAGATCATCCAGAAGCAGATCGAGGGCTTCGACGCATCCGTCGAGCTGGCCGAGACGGGGACGATCCTCTCGGTGGGCGACGGCATCGCCCGCATCTACGGCCTGGAGAAGTGCATGGTGGGCGAGCTCCTCGCCTTCCCCGGGGACGTCTTCGGGATGGCCCTCAACC
Source organism: Candidatus Tectomicrobia bacterium RIFCSPLOWO2_12_FULL_69_37 (assembly GCA_001790955.1). Classification (GTDB taxonomy): domain Bacteria; phylum UBA8248; class UBA8248; order UBA8248; family UBA8248; genus 2-12-FULL-69-37. The sequence goes on along the minus strand of MGDP01000080.1, from coordinate 3,035 downwards.
TGGAGACGGACAACGTGGGCGCCGTGCTCCTCGACGACGACCGGACCATCCAGGAGGGCGACGAGGTGCGCCGCACGGGCCGCATCGTCCAGGTTCCCGTCGGCAAGGAGCTCCTGGGCCGGGTGGTGGACCCGCTCGGCCGCCCCATCGACGGCAAGGGGCCCATCAACGCCAAGGAGTCGCGCAACATCGAGGTCATCGCCCCGGGCGTGGTCCAGCGCCAGCCGGTCAAGGAGCCCCTCCAGACCGGGATCAAGGCCATCGACGGCATGATCCCCATCGGGCGTGGCCAGCGCGAGCTCATCATCGGCGACCGCCAGACGGGCAAGACCGCCATCGCCATGGACGCGATCATCAACCAGAAAGAGACCGACGTTCACTGCATCTATGTCTGCATCGGGCAGAAGCGCTCCACCCTGGCCCAGGTCATCCGCTCCCTCGAGGAGTACGGGGCCATGGAGTACTCGATCGTCGTGGCCGCCACGGCCTCGGACCCGGCCCCGCTCCAGTACATCGCCCCCTACTCGGGCTGCGCCATGGGCGAGTACTTCCGCGACAACTCGCTCCACGCCCTCATCATCTACGACGACCTCTCGAAGCAGGCCGTGGCCTACCGCCAGCTCTCCCTCATGCTCCGGCGCCCGCCCGGCCGCGAGGCCTACCCGGGCGACGTCTTCTACCTGCACTCGCGCCTGCTCGAGCGGGCGGCCAAGCTGAGTTCCGAGCTGGGAGGCGGCTCCCTCACCGCGCTCCCGGTCATCGAGACCCAGGCGGGCGACGTCTCCGCCTACATCCCGACGAACGTCATCTCGATCACGGACGGCCAGATCTACCTGGAGTCCAACCTCTTCTACTCGGGCATCCGGCCCGCCATCAACGTGGGCCTCTCGGTCTCCCGGGTGGGCGGCTCGGCCCAGAACAAGGCGATGAAGAGGGTGGCCGGGACGCTCCGCCTCGACCTCGCGCAGTACCGCGAGATGGCGGCCTTCGCCCAGTTCGGCTCCGAGCTGGACGCCGCCACCCAGGCCCAGCTCAGCCGGGGCGCCCGGCTCACCGAGCTCCTCAAGCAGCCCCAGTTCAAGCCGGTGCCGGTGCACAAGCAGGTCATGTCGATCTTCCTGGGCACCCAGGGCTTCCTCGACCAGGTGCCCATCGATCAGATCCAGAAGGCGGAGGCGGACTTCCATGTGTTCATGGAGGGCCGCCACGCCCAGCTCGTCCGCGACATCGCCGAGAAGCGGGAGCTGACCGAGGACATCACCAAACGGCTGCGCGCCGCCTGCGAGGAGTTCGTGAAGACCCTCAAGGAGAAGACGCCGGCCGCCGCGGCCGCACGCTAGGAAGAGCCGATGCCCTCGCTGCGCGACTACCGGAGACGCATCCGGAGCGTCAAGAACACCCAGCAGATCACCCGCGCCATGAAGCTCGTGGCGGCGTCCAAGGTGCGCCGCGCCCAGGAGCGCATCGAGGGCTTGCGCCCCTACAGCGGAAAGATGGAGGAGCTGGTCAACTCGCTCGCCCTCCGCGCGGAGGGAACGCCTCATCCCCTGCTGAACGACGACTTAAAGGACGACAAGATCCTGCTTCTCGTCGTCACCTCCGACAAGGGCCTCTGCGGCGGCTACAACGCGGCGATCGGCCGGCTCGCGCTCCAATTCCTGCGCCGCCGCGAGGAGCAGGGCAAGAGGACCGAGGTGATCATCGTGGGCCGCAAGGGCCGGGCTTTCCTCGCCCGCCGGGGCTACGCTTTCAAGCGGGAGTTCACCGAAGTCTACGGGAAGATCGACTACCGTCTCGCCCGGGAGATCGCCCTCCTCCTCATGAAGGGTTTCCTGGAAGAGGGCTTCGACGAGGTGCACATCCTCACGACGGAGTTCTTCTCCATCCTGAGGCAGGCCCCCCGCCTCTCGCGGCTCCTGCCCCTGGCGCCCCCCGTCCCCGACGCGGTGGACCCGCACGGCGAGCCTGTGGCGGGAGGCGTGGACTATATCTACGAGCCCTCGGTGATGGGCGTGCTCTCAGACATCCTGCCGCGCCACATCACCGTCCAGGTCTACCGGGCCCTCCTCGACGCCGAGGCGAGCGAGTTCGGCGCCCGGATGCGCGCGATGGACAGCGCCACGAGCAACGCGGCGGAGATGATCCGCGCCCTGACCCTGCGGATGAACCGCGTCCGCCAGGCCTCGATCACCAAGGAGATCCTCGAAGTGGTCTCGGGCGCGGACGCCCTGAAGGGATAAGACACCCTCTTCCCGGGGAGCCTGCCGCCCCCGGCCCCGGGCCGCGCGCGGCCCCGAGGATGAAGGAGCCCAGGATGAACGAAGGACGCGTCACCCAGATCATCGGGCCGGTGATCGACGCCGAGTTCAGCGTCGGCGGCCTCCCCGCCTTGAAGAACGCGCTCATCATCCAGAAGGACCCCAAGCTGGTCCGGGCCGGCGAGCGCTCCGAGGTCGTGGCCGAGGTGGCCCTCCACCTGGGCGAGTCCACCGTGCGCGCGGTCGCCATGGAGCCGACCGACGGTCTCATCCGGGGCCTCAAGGTGACGGACACCGGGGCCCCCATCACGGTGCCCGTGGGGCGCGAGGTGCTGGGCCGTATCCTGAACGTGATCGGCCATCCGGTGGACGGGCGGGGCGAGGTCAAGACCACGCAGTCGAGCCCCATCCACCGGCCCGCCCCCACCCTCGAGGACCAGAGCACCTCGACCGAGATGCTCGAGACGGGCCTCAAGGTCATCGACCTCCTGGAGCCCTACACCAAGGGCGGCAAGACAGGCCTCTTCGGCGGCGCGGGCGTGGGCAAGACCGTCCTCATCATGGAGCTCATCCACAACATCGCGAAGGAGCACTCGGGCACGAGCGTCTTCGCCGGCGTGGGCGAGCGCACCCGCGAGGGGAACGACCTCTACCTCGAGATGAAGGAGTCCGGCGTCCTCGACAGCGTCGGCCTCATCTACGGCCAGATGACCGAGCCGCCCGGCGCCCGGCTGCGCGTGGGCCTCACGGGCCTCACCGTGGCCGAGTACTTCCGCG